>NZ_JH591072.1:0-173781 GCF_000242295.1 Haemophilus sp. oral taxon 851 str. F0397 | reverse complement strand
GCATCCCCATGTGAGAGTAGGGCACCGCCAGGTTTATTTTTTTAGTTTATTCCTTGAGTAAATTAAAAAAATAAAAAATTTTTGGCAGAGATAGTGCAATAGAACCACCTGATACCATACCGAACTCAGAAGTGAAATGTTGTAACGCTGATGGTAGTGTGGGGTATCCCCATGTGAGAGTAAGGCACTGCCAATTGCCACATTTAGCGGAGTGGTAGTTCAGCTGGTTAGAATACCTGCCTGTCACGCAGGGGGTCGCGGGTTCGAGTCCCGTCCATTCCGCCAATTTATTCATACCAATAGGGGCGTAGTTCAATTGGTAGAGCACCGGTCTCCAAAACCGGGTGTTGGGAGTTCGAGCCTCTCCGCCCCTGCCATTAAAATATTCTTTTCAATTAATCATAAAATATCTTTATACTCATACCTTTTTCATATTATTTAATAATTCTTTTTATTTTTCTTTTTGAATTAGATATATAATTATCAAATTTTAAATATAAAAATAATTAGTATGAAACCTCAATATTATCTTGGCATGATGTCTGGAACTAGTCTAGATGGAGTAGATATTGCTCTCGTTGATTTTTCTCTAGAGCCTCGACTTATCTTATCTGATTTTTTTCCTATGCCAGAAAATTTACGTCAGACATTAACCAAACTCATTCAAACTGGTGAAATAACCCTACAAAATTTAGGCGAACTCGATCATGAACTTGCTTTACTGTATTGTGATTGTGTAAATACTTTTCTACAAAAATATAATCTTATTCCAAGCCAAATTGAAGCTATTGGTTGTCATGGACAGACAGTATGGCACTCTCCTGCCTCTGTATTTCCTTTCACGATGCAACTAGGCGATATGAATTTATTGGCAGCGAAAACGGGGATATCTGTTATTGGTGATTTTCGTCGTAAAGATATGGCTTTAGGCGGACAAGGGGCTCCTCTTGTACCTGCTTTCCATAAAGCTGTATTCTCAAATGCTGATTTTGCTACAGTTGTTTTAAATATTGGTGGGATTAGTAATGTTTCTATATTGTTTCCTAATCAACCTGTAATTGGCTTTGATACGGGGCCAGGTAATACATTATTAGATCAATGGATAGAAAAACACCAAGGCCTTCGCTATGACAAAAATGGTGAGTGGGCTTCAAAAGGCAACGTGAATCAAATTCTGCTTGATGAATTATTAAATGAACCTTTTTTCTCTTTACCTGCTCCAAAAAGTACAGGGAGAGAGCTATTTAATCTTGATTGGTTAATTGACAAAGTGGAAAAAGCATCTGAAAAACTTACCGTGCTTTGCTCTAAAATGACATTAGTCCCAGAAGACGTGCAAGCAACTCTTGTTGAATTAACGGTAACAAGCATTGTTAATGCACTAAATCAACTCCAAACAGATTTACCAAAACGTTTATTAGTATGTGGCGGCGGCGCAAAGAATAGCTTAATTATGCGTGGATTGCATGATAATTTACTCGATTGGCAGGTTTGTACAACGACAGAGCAAGGTTTTGATATTGATTATGTAGAAGCCGCTGCTTTTGCTTGGTTGGCTTATTGTCGAATGAACAATTTACCAGCAAACCTGCCTAGCGTAACTGGCGCAAAAAGTGCGGTTAGTTTGGGGGCTATTTTTCTTAAAAACTAAGGCCAAAATATGAATGACATTATATTAAAAAGTTTATCCACGTTAATTACTGAACAACGAAATCCGAATTCAGTTGATATTGATAGTCAAAGTGCTTTAGATATTGTTCGATTAATGAATAAGGAAGATAAACAAGTTCCTTTAGCTATTGAAGCGTGTTTGCCTGAGATTTCGTTAGCGGTAGATAAAATCGTTCATGCTTTTCAACAGGGCGGACGTCTGGTGTATATTGGGGCTGGGACGAGCGGTCGTCTCGGCGTATTGGATGCATCAGAATGTCCTCCTACATTTGGCGTGTCTGCGGAAATGGTTAAAGGTATTATTGCGGGGAGCGAATATGCTATCCGTCATCCCGTAGAAGGGGCAGAAGACAATACAAAAGCTGTACTTGAGGATCTACAAAGTATAAATTTTTCAAAAAATGATGTATTAGTTGGTATTGCCGCAAGTGGTCGCACACCTTATGTTATTGCAGGTCTTCAATACGCTAAATCTCTCGGCGCTTTGACAATTTCTATTGCGAGTAATCCAAAATCTGCTATGGCTGAGATAGCCGATATTGCGATAGAAACTATTGTTGGCCCCGAAATATTGACGGGTTCTAGCCGCTTAAAATCTGGCACAGCACAAAAAATGGTACTGAATATGCTGACTACGGCAAGTATGATTTTATTGGGTAAATGTTACGAAAATTTGATGGTCGATGTACAAGCTAGTAATGAAAAGCTTAAAGCACGCGCTGT
The DNA here is from genome assembly GCF_000242295.1 of Haemophilus sp. oral taxon 851 str. F0397. NCBI lineage: Bacteria > Pseudomonadati > Pseudomonadota > Gammaproteobacteria > Pasteurellales > Pasteurellaceae > Haemophilus > Haemophilus sp. oral taxon 851. The sequence continues at coordinate 171,387 of NZ_JH591072.1, read as the reverse complement.
ACGCATTGTGATGCAAGCAACGGATTGTGATAAAGTGCTCGCTGAGCAGACATTAATTGAAGCAGAGCAAAATGCCAAACTTGCAATTATGATGATTTTGAGTAATTTATCGAAATTAGAGGCGAAGGCATTATTAGAAAGACATCAAGGTAAATTAAGAAATGCACTTTCTAAATAAGACAAAAACCTGATTGTAAAATCAGGTTTTTATTTTGGAATTCCACGTAGTAATCCAACGGGTTCAAAAGGTTCCATTGAGGTTGGCGCAGGCATTTCTGTAAATAATAAAATAAATGGTTTAGGCGGGATTATTTTTTCATTACGCCATAAGTTGCCCATTCCGACAAGTTGGATATCTTCAGGTAAATTGTTAATTCCTGCTTGTAACGTCGCAATGGTATTTGGACGAGGATGTCCTATCGCAATCGCTGTACCATGTTTCCTTGCATATTGAATTGCAGCTTGAAATTGATGTTGAACGTCAGCTAGCTCGTTACTATCATCTAAAAATATGTGGCGATCTAATGAACGAACCCCTTGTTCTTTTGCTATTTTTCCTGCTACAGATTTTCCTATTGTTCGACTATCTAAAAAGAATAAATGTTTTTCTTGAAGTGCTGTCATTAAATAAGTCATTAATTTGGGATCGACCGTAGCCGCACTGCCCATGTGATTATTCATGCCAATGGCATAATTTACGATATTTTTAGCCGTATTTACCCGATCATTGACCTGAGCTGAAGACATTCCTAAATGCAGCCCTCCATCTTCTATTTTCATCGCACTCACCGGTTGCATTGGCATATGAATTAAAATGTCTCGACCTTGAGATTTTGCTTCTTGATTTCGTGCTCGAGCATGAGGCGAAGCAGGAATAATTGCTACGGAAATTTCACGCGGCATTGCAAAAATAGCCGCATCTTCTTTGAGATGATAGCCGACATCATCAATAACAATAGCAAGTTTATTTTGCGCAAGGGAGATGGAAGTATAAAGTGCGGTAGAAAAAATGATGAAATTTTTTACCGCACTTTTTATGAGAAGTTTCATTAACGAATCCATCCGGTTGGATTGACTGGTGTGCCTTTTCGGCTAATTCCAAAATAGAGTGCGGAACGAGAGATTTCACCAGTATTGCCCACTTGAGCAATAGTTTGTCCAGCAGAAACAAGTTGACCAACTTTTACCAATACAGCTTGATTGAAACCATACAAGCTTAAGTCGGTTTCTCCATGTTTAACGATGACCATATAACCGTAGCCATTCAAATACCCAGCTAAAATGACACGTCCAGCCGCAATCGCTTTGACTGCAGTTCCAGATGAGGCACCAATAACCATACCTTTCCAACGAACTTCACCAGCCTGAATCGTTCCAAAATTATGTAAAGTTGGGCCTGAAACTGGTGCTGAATATTGTTTTTTAGCAATCCCTAAACCACTTGTGCTGTTAAGCAATTGACGTTCTTGTGCTGTCGGTTGATAAGGTTTTGAAGTCCTTTTTTCTTCAGCTTTTTGTCGTTGTGAAAGCGCTTCTCGCTCTCTTTTTTCTTGTTCTAAGGCCGCTTTTTCGGCACGTTGAATTTCTTGACGGAGCGCTTGTTCATTAGCCTTTAGGTTATCCAATTTATTTTGATCTCTCGCCAAATTTTTATTAAGTTCATTTAGCGTAGATTGGCGTTCTTGTTGTGATTTTTGTAATTCTTGTTGCTGTTTTTTTTGCGTTAAAAGTTGATCTCGATGATTTTTTTGTTGGCCTAAAATTGATTCTTTTTGGGATACAATTTGAGCTTGTGTTGCTTTTAAACTATCAATTATTTCGATTCGAACTTGGTTTAAATGTTGATAGTACACTTTCATGCGTTCTGCTTTTTCCGCATTTTTAGAAAACATTCTTTCAATGACGGAAGGATTTAAACCTGAGCGATAAATCATATCCATTTGTTTCGCTAATCGTGATTTTTGTTCAGATTCTTGTTTTTCCAATTGTTTGAGTTGTTTATCTGAATCAGAAATTTGCTTACGAATTTCTTTCAAGCTCATTTCCGTTTCATGTAACTCACCCACGACAGCATTAATTTTACTTTCATGGTTTTTCAAATTAGCTTGTAACTTAGCTTGCTCGCGTTTTTGTTCAGCAATTTTAGATTCTTGTTGCTTAATTTGCTTTTGAATCTGGTTAAGATCGGAAGCATGGCTTATTGGGGAAAAAATCAACAAACCGCAGCTAAAAAGTGCGGTGAAAAATGGTGATATTTTTTTGTTTAGTCCCGAATACAGCATAATTTTTCCTAAATTCTTAAAAACGCACAAATCTTATCATATTTGTTAAAAGGCGAAAAAGTTTAGCCTCTATTTTTTGCTAAAGATCAGGAAAACTTGCTTTTTGCTTTTAAACATACTTAATTTTTGCTATAAAGTGCGAGTTATCTTTTACTTAAATTTTAGGAGATTCTTATGGAATTAGTATTTATCCGTCACGGTTTTAGTGAATGGAATGCGAAAAACTTGTTCACTGGCTGGCGTGATGTAAATTTAACAGAACGCGGCGTAGAAGAAGCAAAAGCAGCGGGCAAAAAATTATTAGATGCTGGCTATGAGTTTGATATCGCATTTACATCTGTGCTAACTCGTGCAATCAAAACTTGTAACATCGTGTTAGAAGAATCCCATCAATTATGGATTCCTCAAGTGAAAAACTGGCGTTTAAACGAACGTCATTATGGTGCTTTACAAGGTTTAGATAAAAAAGCGACTGCGGAACAATACGGTGACGAACAAGTTCATATTTGGCGTCGTTCTTATGACATTTCTCCACCAGATTTAGATCCACAAGATCCAAATTCTGCACACAATGACCGTCGTTACGCAAATATCCCATCTGACGTAGTGCCGAATGCAGAAAACTTAAAAATTACTTTAGAGCGTGCACTTCCATTCTGGGAAGATCAAATTGCACCAGCAATGCTTTCTGGTAAACGAGTTTTAGTTGTTGCTCACGGTAACTCACTCCGTGCATTAGCAAAACATATTATCGGTATTTCTGATGCTGAAATTATGGATTTTGAAATTCCAACAGGCCAACCTTTAGTATTAAAACTAGATGATAAATTAAATTATGTAGAACACTACTACCTTTAATTTATCGCTTTACTTTTTTAATTTAACATTCAAAGTGCGGTTAATTTTAACCGCACTTTATGTTTAAGGAGACATGAATGAGAAAATTGATAACGTTCATTTTGGTGGTGTTGCCATTTTTTACAACATCAGTTACTGCAGCACCAGTACATAAAAATCAAATAAATAAAAAAATTGTAGTAATCAAATCTTTAGATAAAAAACAACAAACTAAAAAAACGAAAGAAACTAAATCAGTTCTAACCAAGAAAACTAGTACTAAGAATAAAAAACGAGTTGAGAAATTGACAGACAAAAAGCCCAAAGTTTTGGTAAAGGAAATTAGTTCGAAACCTAAGGCATCTATTGAGAAAAAAACGACAACAGTTGTTTCAACAAAACATGAAAAAACAGCAAAGGAGAAATCAGTTTATAAGCCAGTGATTGTGCCACAGTGTAATGATTTTTCTGTATCAAAAGTGCTATCTGATGCATTTAAGCAGCAAGGAGATTCAACTAAAACCAGTATGATGGTGAAACAAATTCTTCAAGCAAGAGAAACACAATTTTATCCACAAAAAGGCATTAGAAGTTGCCATGCTTTAGTGGTGACTGAGAGCAAAAGTTATCAAACAGATTACAGCATTATTTTGAATGATAAAGGATTTTTCGTTCAGGTTGAGAATGCGATAAGTTTGTAAACTAGTTTGCTGAAATGAGCAAAATTTTATCTTCTTGATAAAACAAAACCCCGCAGATTCGCGGGGTTTTTCAAACAAGTCCAAATTATTTTGTGCTTGGAATTTTGAAACGGCTGTTGAAACGCTCAACACGACCACCAGTATCAACAACACGTTGTTTACCAGTATAGAATGGGTGGCAGTTACCACACACATCAAGATTGATGTCTTTACCTAAAGTTGAACGAGTTTTGATCACATTACCGCAAGAACAGGTTGCTGTGATTTCTTTATATTCAGGATGAATACCTTGTTTCATAGAAAACCTCAAAATGAAGCCACGCCGCTATAAGAACTTTCTCCCCACACCGCGTGAGTTAATAATACGCCATAATTGGCACCAAATAGATCGCGGATTATACTGAAAAAATACAGATAAACAAGCCTTATTTTCGTGTAAAATCATTCGGATTTTTAACCGCACTTTTCTTTTATGTTAGCAAAATCTTCAAGTAACGCACCTTTTGCACAATCTGTGCTGAAATGGTATGACAAATTTGGCCGTAAACATTTGCCGTGGCAACAAGATAAAACGCTTTATGGTGTATGGCTTTCTGAGGTGATGTTACAACAAACACAAGTCGCGACAGTGATTCCTTATTTTGAGCGATTTATTAAAACATTTCCAAATATCACCGCACTTGCCAATGCTTCTCAAGATGAAGTTTTGCATTTATGGTCTGGTTTAGGCTATTACGCTCGGGCGCGTAATTTGCATAAAGCGGCCCAAAAAGTGCGGGATGAATTTAATGGAAATTTTCCGATAGATTTTATGCATGTTTGGGCGTTACCAGGTGTAGGGCGCTCGACAGCTGGGGCTATTTTATCTTCCGTATTAAATCAGCCTTATCCGATTTTAGACGGTAATGTAAAACGAGTGTTAGCTCGCTATTTTGCTGTTGAAGGGTGGCCTGGTGAGAAAAAAGTAGAAAATCACTTGTGGACGTTGACGGAACAGGTTACACCCACAGATCGTGTGGCGGATTTTAATCAAGCTATGATGGATATTGGCGCGATGGTATGTACGCGAACCAAACCAAAATGTGAGCTTTGCCCATTAAATTTGGAGTGTTTAGCTTATCAAAATCATAGTTGGGAAAAGTTTCCTGCCAAAAAGCCTAAAAAAAATATGCCTGAAAAAGACACTTATTTTTTGATTTTATCTAAAAATGGCAAAGTGTACTTAGAGCAGCGAGAAAACTCGGGGTTATGGGGCGGATTATTTTGTTTTCCACAATTTGAAGATAAAGCTTCGTTGCTTCATTTTTTAGCGCAAGAAAAAGTCAGCTATTATCAAGAATGGCCAGCTTTTCGTCATACCTTTAGCCATTTCCATTTATATATCTATCCTATTTATGCAGAAATGGACGGTGGAATTAATATTGAGCAAGCTAATTTAGATTGGCGCAAAGTTGTGGAAAGTCCAAAAGAATATCAATCAAATCTATCAAGTGCGGTCAAATATTGGTATGATCCGCAAAATCCTGAACAGATCGGGCTGGCTCAGCCTGTGAAGAATCTTTTAATACAATTTGCAAGGAATTATTATGGCAAGAATGGTATTTTGTGAGTATCTTAAACAAGAAGCGGAAGGTTTAGATTTCCAACTTTATCCTGGAGAACTAGGTAAACGAATTTTTGATTCGGTGAGTAAGAAAGCTTGGGGCGAATGGATTAAGAAACAGACGATGTTAGTGAATGAGAAAAAACTCAATATGATGAATGCGGAACACCGTAAATTGTTAGAACAAGAAATGGTAAATTTTTTGTTTGAAGGTAAAGATGTTCATATTGAAGGTTATGTTCCTCCATCAAACTAATTGGCTGTTATACAATGAAAAAGTATTTAGTATTAGCGTTATTACCGCTTTTGTACGCTTGTAGCGATTCATTAAATCGTGGAGGCATGAATTATGATGAGTCCTTTGCAAAAGACACGCAAGGGTTAGATATCCTCACAGGACAATTCTCGCATAATATTGACCGCATTTGGGGCGTAAATGAATTGTTAGTGGCTAGTCGAAAAGATTACGTGAAATATACAGATTCTTTTTATACGCGTAGCCATGTGAGTTTTGATGAAGGTAATATCGTTATTGAAACCCAGCAAGATTTAAATCGTTTACATAATGCTATTGTCCATACCTTGTTAATGGGGGCGGATGCAAAAGGTATTGATTTATTTGCATCTGGAGATGTGCCGATTAGCTCTCGCCCATTCCTTTTAGGGCAGGTTGTGGATCATCAAGGGCAACAAATTGCTAATCAAGTTATCGCAAGTAATTTCGCCACTTACTTGATTCAAAATAAATTACAAACTCGTCGATTACAAAACGGGCATACTGTGCAATTTGTTGCGATTCCAATGATTGCAAATCACGTAGAAGTGCGTGCACAGAAATATTTACCATTAGTTCGTAAAGCGGCTGAACGTTACGGCATTGATGAAAGTTTGATTTTAGGTATTATGCAAACAGAATCGAGTTTTAACCCATATGCGATTAGCTATGCAAATGCTATTGGATTAATGCAAGTCGTGCCTCATACAGCAGGCCGAGATGTATTTGCAATGAAAGGAAAGAGTGGTCAACCATCAACGCGTTATTTATATGATCCTGCGAATAATATTGATGCTGGCGTATCTTATTTGTGGATTTTACAAAATCAATATTTAGATGGGATTACGAACCCAACCTCAAAACGTTTTGCAATGATTTCTGCTTATAATAGTGGTGCAGGTGCTGTATTGCGTGTTTTTGATAATGATAAGGATATGGCGATTTACAAAATTAACCAAATGTATCCAGAGCAAGTTTATCGCATTCTAACGACAGCTCACCCATCATCACAGGCTCGCAATTATTTGTTGAAAGTTGATAAGGCACAGAAAAAATTCCGTGTTAGACGATAATTGAATTTTTTCAGATAATCAAAAATGCTCGTTGGGAAATGTCATCGAGCATTTTTTATAATAAGTGCGGTTTATTTTAAAATAATTTTATTATTTCGTTGTTTTAATAAACATATTGATGATTAACTATTCAAACGCAACGTTTTTTTGTATTTTTTTAAATTTAAGTGTTGACCGAATCCCGAAAAAATAGTTTAATACGCTCCGTTGTCAGGCAGTGGCCAATAACGATAACGCCTCGATAGCTCAGTCGGTAGAGCAGGGGATTGAAAATCCCCGTGTCGGTGGTTCGATTCCGCCTCGAGGCACCATTTCCTCCTTAGTTCAGTCGGTAGAACGGTGGACTGTTAATCCATATGTCGCAGGTTCGAGTCCCGCAGGAGGAGCCAAATTCAGAAAGGCCGCTAAAGAAATTTAGCGGCTTTTCGCTATCTTTTATTCCAGCATATAAATCATTTCTCCATTTAAAACGGAAGTTATTAAGCATCAGAATTAATTCTCTTTCTTCCCATCCTTTTTTCTTTATCTTCTTTCTTTTGTATTTTCATTAATGCTTTGAATCAGTAAAGAAAAACGTTCATATGAACTTTGTGTATATTTATAAAGATTATATCTAGTTATAAAAGGAGTGGTTTCTTACAGCTTGTAATAATGAAATAAAGCCTTTATAGGGCATTCAAGGAAAACTCTTTGCTATATCTAATAATCAGATCTTATCTTCTATAGTTTGCTGTTTTTGATATTGAATTCTGGAGATCGTATTGTGATGGAATATGAGAGGGGAAATAAGATAAATTCAATAATATAGATAAAACAAAACCCCGCGATTAGTTTCGCGGGACTTTGTTTAGTCAAATGGTGCCTGGGAGAGAAGTGAATTAGTTATATAAGATATTGATTTAAAATAAGTTTATTTTAGTTTATTTATTTTTGGTTACTATTTTGGTTACTAAGGCAAAATCTAATAAATCACACTATATCAAAAAAACTTTTTATATTTTAGCCTCCATCTCTCTACTTTTATTAAAAAATATTAAAAAAACCTTATTTATTATATATTTATAAAAGTGGACACTATTTTTTTAAGTCTCCACTAGTATCCACTAGTCTCCACTTATAAAAAAATAGATAAATTCCTATCTTAAGTTATCTTTTCAAACCCAAAATTACCTAAAAAAATCACTAAATAAAATATTTTACTCAACGTATCTAAACGTGTCTAAACTATTGAAATTTAAGGTATTTACTTTATATTTTTTGTATATATATTGTTCTATGGGCTTTTTATAAGCCATCTTAATTAAGGCTAAATAAAGGACAAGTTATGCTTAAAAAATTAATTGAGTTACGCCAACAAAAGGCAGAAAAAGTCGCAGAAATGCGAGCAATGCTTGATAAAGCAGAAAAAGAAAATCGTTCATTGGATGAAACTGAATCAGTAGATTTTGATAAATTGAAAGATTTAGTGAAACAATTAAGTGATGAAATCAGTAAATACGAAACCGTAGCAGATGAAGAACGTAATCTTGGTGCACAATCTAACCCATTAGAAACCCGCAGCACGAAACAATTTTCAAATGATGAATTGCGCCATTATGTTAAAACTGGTGAACTTCGCAATTTAACTACTGGTAATGGTGAAGATGGTGGATATTCAGTTATCCCACAGTTAGACAAAGATGTAATGAAACGCTTAACAGACGATAGCGTAATGCGCCAACTTTGTAACGTAGTGCGCTTACCGGTTGGAGCTAAAGAATACAAAAAATTAGTATCGGCTGGCGGCGCAGCAGTAGAACACGGAACAGAAGGCACAGCACGCAACGGCACAGCAAGCCCGAAACTTCATGAAGTAACAATCGCTTTAAATTCTATCTATGCTTATCCAAAAACCACTCAAGAGATTTTGGACTTCTCAAGTATTGATGTTTTAGGTTGGCTCACTGATGAAATCACTGAGACCTTCACTGAAACAGAAGAAGTGGATTTAACCTCTGGTGATGGTAACAAAAAATCAAAAGGTTTATTGACCTACGAACGCACAACTGAAAACGATAAAGTGCGCCCATTCGGTAAACTTCAAAAAATCGAAGTGGCTGGTGCGGCAAAAATTGAGGCAGACACTTTAATCGATGCGTTCTATACCCTTCACAGTAAATACCGCAAAAATGCCGTATGGGTGATGTCATCAACCATTGCAGCAGCATTACAAAAACTCAAAAACAAAAATGGCGATTACATTTGGCGCGATGGTTTAACAACCGATGCACCCGCTACATTATTAGGCCGTCCAGTTTACTTCTTAGAGACAATGCCGACAGGTGGTGCAAATCAAGCCGTTATTGCCTTTGGTGATTTCAAACGAGGTTACTTCATTGTCGATCATGAAACAGGCGTACGAACTCGACCAGACAACTTAACCGAGCCAGGATTTTATAAAGTCCACACCGATAAATATTTGGGTGGTGGCGTGGTAGATTCCAACGCAATTAAAATGATTGAAACAACGGCATAAATCATAGAGGGGCGAAAGCCCCTTTTTTGCTTAATAGGTGAAAAATGAAGAAAGAATTTGAAATCCGCTCTGCAACCATTTCAACGGATGAAGAGAATCAAAAGCTCGTTGGTTATGCGGTCAAATGGAATAGCCTTTCACAAGTGCTTTACTGTGATTTTGTAGAATCCTTTGCGCCTAAAGCATTCAGTGAAAGTTTAGCCAGTGGCGAAGATGTTCGCGCACTCTTTGAACACGACTACACCAAGTTACTCGGTCGCACCAGTTCTGGAACATTAAAACTAGAAGAAGATTCAATCGGCTTACGTTTTGAATTAACACCACCTGATACCACCTTAGGGCGTGATTTATTGGTGAGTGTGGCGCGCGGTGATATTACAGGCATGTCCTTTGGATTTATAGCCAGTCAAGAAGAATGGAATTTTGATGTAGAACCTTGCCAACGAACTGCGAAAAAAGCCGAACTCTTTGAAGTTACAGTAACAAGCATTCCCGCCTATCCTGAAAGTAGCGTAGAAATTGCTAAGCGTTCGATGGTTGCAGCAAAAGAAAAAACACAAGAACATTCTACCGCACTTTTGAAACAGTGGCTTGATGTGATGGAGGCTTAATATGTGGAATCCTTTTAGACGAAAAGAGCAACGTAGCGAGCCAACCACAATCGAAGAGCTTTTATCTTACATGGGCGTAAACAATACAGGTGCGGGCGAATTTGTCAGTCCACAAACTGCAGAATCGTTACCTGCAGTAATGAATGCCGTTACCGTCATTTCAGAGGCGGTCGCATCAATGCCTTGTTATCTATACGCACTAAAAGAAGATGGCCGAGAAAGAATCTATCGTCATCCTGTTGAATATCTTCTCAATGAAATGCCAAACCGCAGCCAAACACCGTATCAATTCAAAAATACGATGATGCGCCATTGTTTGCTAAATGGTAACGCTTATGCCGTGATTGAGTGGAATAACAAAGGCGAACCAATAAGCCTTACGCCTTATCAACCCAGTGCGGTAAATATCTTCCGTAAAGTAACCGGTGAATATATTTATCAAATCACAGACTTAAACGGGGTAACCAAAAACTATCTTCAAGATGAGATTTTACATTTACGCCATAGTTCTATTGATGGATTTATGGGGCGTTCTCCGATAACAGTTTGCCGTGAAACGGTGGGATTAGGTTTAGCTCAACAACGCCATGGTGCAGCCATTATGAAAAACGGATTGATGGCAAGCGGACTTATTTCAACGGCTGAATGGTTAGATGATGCAAAAGCACAGAAAGCCGTGAAAGCTCTTGAGCGTTACAAGGGTGCGAAGAATGCAGGTAAAACGCCTATTCTTGAAGACTCAATGGAATATAAACAATTGGGCATGACAAACCAAGATGCAGAATGGTTAGCCAGTCGCACGTTCACCATTTCCGATATAGCCCGAATCTACAATATTAGCCCGATTTTCTTACAAGACTATTCCAATAGTAGTTATTCAAATTTCAGTGAGGCAAGCCGAGCATTTCTTTCTCAAACCTTGCGCCCTTGGCTTACTAACTTTGAACAACAGCTCAAAGATGCCTTGATGATTGATTTAGGCAGCAACAGCAATAAACGTTACTTAATAGAATTTGATACAAGCGACTTATTGCGCACCAGTCAAAGCGAACGTTTCAGTAGTTATGATGTAGCAATCAAAGCGGGTGTAATGTCTCCGAATGAAGTTCGCCGCCGTGAAGGTTTACCGCCTTATGAAGGTGGAGATGAATTTAGCCAGGCTTGGAAACAAACTGTAGAAGTTAAACGCGGTGATGAACAAGAACAGGGGGCAAGCGATGGCAGTGATGCTTAAGGCGGGGAAATATAACAAGGTCATCACCATTGAGGCGAGAAACTATCCCCGAGAGCGAGAAACCAATCTACACGGTGAACACAAAGCATTTTGGAAACATATCGCAACCGTCCGAGCCAGTGTAGAGCCATTGCAAGGGCGAGAGTATTTTAGTGGCCCGTTTCAAATGGGTGAAAACATCATCCGCATTCGCATTCGCTACATTGAGGGCATTACAAACAAAATGCGAATTAAATACGGTAAACGACTATTTGATATTTATTCGGTGATTGACAGTATGGAATCACACCGAGAATTGCAGTTAATGTGTAAAGAGGGCGAGGCTTATGGCGAATATTAATTTAACCATCGATGACATCAAAGCGCATTTAAATCTTGATCATGATTTAGATGATGAGTTACTCGAAACCTATAAGGTCGCAACATTGGAAGTATGCCAAAAGCATATAGGCAAAATCTTTGGTGATGAAGAAACAGAAAATACCGTTCCGTTTACGCCATCAATTAAAGTCGGCTGCTTAATGTATATCGCCTACCTCTACACAAACCGTGAGGCTATAACAGACTTAGCTAATCTTAAACAAGCACCCATGACGATTTCCGCATTATGGGAAGTCTATAGAGAGCCTTGCGCTTACTAAGGGTGTAGCTATGCCTTATCAACCATTAAGACGTTGTAGTTATCCTGGATGCAGAAATAAAGTGAAGTCGGGCAGATGTGAAGAGCATAAGCCAAAGGACAACCGTCCAAGCAGTCGCGCACGAGGTTACGATCACAAGTGGAGTAAATACCGAGCGCAATACTTAAAGCATCACCCTCTTTGCGTGATGTGCTTAGAGAAAGGTATCTACACGCCCGCTACAGTGATAGACCATATCAAGCCAGTTGAGAACGGACAAGCAGCCCCGCTATTTTGGGTTGAATCTAACCATCAATCTTTATGCCGTGATTGCCATAGCTATAAAACACGAGTGATAGACCAACGCGGATTTGGTGCGAAGAAGTGAGTTGAGTACATAAGTGTACAACTGAATTATGGTGATATATCCACAGTTGAGTTGTGGTCATATGGTAACAACTAAGCCAACCAATCCAAATTTGGATTGGTATAAATTTTGAACAAAAGACAATTTGAACAGGTGGGGGGAGTTTTTGAAAGAAAGTGGCAAGCCTAAAGAACCGCCCGCCCCCTTTAATTTTTATGCAAGGCAATTTTTTTGAAAATAAGGAAACACAATGACAGCCAAAAAGAAGAATTTACACACCCCGCCAAGTTTTTTAGATCCGATTGCTAAATCAGTATGGAAAGAGCGCATCCCTCAACTTCTTGAACGTGGCGATATTCAAGATGCCGATTTAATTCACCTTGAGTTATATTGCGTGAACTATTCCCTTTTCCGTGCAGCCGTTGAAGATATTCACAAAAATGGCTTTTCAATCGTCAATAGCCAAGGTACGCAATCAAGAAACCCCGCATTATCCGCGAAAGCCGATGCAGAAAAAGTGATGGTGAAAATGTCCTCACTGTTAGGCTTTGATCCAGTTAGCCGTAGAAAAAATCCTGTTGAAGTTGATTCAACCGATATGATTGATGAAATCCTCACAATGTAGGCTAAATATGGCAATCTGGCACGCATACGCAGAGAAAATTCAATCAGGTGAAATAGTAGCTTGTAAGAAGATAAAACAAGCCGTAGCGCGTTATTTTAACGATTTAAACAACCCCGATTATTTCTTTGATCAAAGTGCGGTAGAAAAATTTATCGCTTTCTCGAAACTATGCCCACACGTTAAAGGACACTTGCGCGGTGAGCCGATTATTCTTTCAGATTGGCAAGTTTTTCTCTTTGCTAACATTCTCGGCTTTAAACGAAAAGATACAGGATTAAGAAAATATCGCTCTGCTTACGTTCAAGTAGCAAGAAAAAACGCCAAATCAACGGTAGCAGCCGTTTTAGCCAATTGGTTTTTGGTGATGGAAGGCGGCCAACAAGATATATACACGGCAGCCGTGAGTCGAGATCAAGCCCGAATCGTTTTTGATGATGCGCGTCAAATGTGCTTACTTTCGCCTTTACTGAAAAAACGGCTCAATATTCAACAGCACAAACTCATCAACCCGAAGAACAACAGTATCATGCGCCCATTGGCTGCCAAATCTTCAACCATTGAAGGCACAAACCCTAGTTTAGCGATTGTTGATGAATATCACCTACACACAGATAACAGCGTCTATAGCGCGTTAGAGCTAGGACAAGGCGCACGCCCAGAAGGTTTGCTCTTTGCCATTACAACGGCGGGAAGTAACGTGATTTCGGCTTGTAAACAGCACTATGATTATTGCGCACAAATCCTTGAAGGAAACAAACAAAACGACAGCTTATTTGTGCTCATTTTTGAATTAGATGAAGAAAGTGAAATCGACAAGCAAGAGAACTGGATAAAAGCCAATCCCAATATTGGTAAATCCATTCCTTACCTTGATTTTGAGAACACGATTAAAAAAGCGAGGGGAATTCCTTCCGAGTGGGTGGAAATGCTTACCAAGCGATTTAATGTATGGTGCCAAGGCACAACCCCGTGGCTCGGCGAAGGAAACTGGGCGCAATGCGAACGGCAGTACACCGAAAGCGATTTACTTCACCAAGATTGCTATTTAGGACTGGATTTATCTAGTACCAATGACTTAACCAGTCTTTGCTATACCTTTCCACAAGGGAAGAAAGTGCGGTTAGTTACTCGGCATTATATCCCCGAATTTCAACTTAATAACGTGGCAAATAAAAACCGTGCAATGTATCGAAACTGGGTGCGTAGTGGTTGGCTGATTGCAACAGAAGGCGACTGTATCGACTATGACAAAATCAGAGATGATATTTTGAAAGATGCACAACGTTTCAATATTAAGATGATTGGCTTTGACGTATGGAATGCCACTCACCTACGCACACAATTACAAGCGGCAGGGCTTGAGGTTGAACCATTCCCGCAAACCTATCAACGATTTAGCCCAGTGGCGAAAAGTGCAGAAGTATTAATAAATAGACAGATGATAGAACATCATGGCGATCCAGTGCTTACCTGGGCGTTATCCAATGTGGTGATGGAAACTGATGCCAACGCCAACATTAAACCGAACAAGAATAAAGCCGCAAACAAAATCGACCCAGCCGTAGCGTTTTTAATGTCTTTCGGCACTTATCAACTTGAATATGGTGATTTGATTTTCGAGCTTTCAGATGAACACAAACAGGCACTAGAACAATTTAACGGTATTGATTTATAGTTTGAGTGATAAAATTATTGCTTTGGAGTTCTGTAGCATATACACTAAACATTGAAAGCAAAAATTAAGAATAATTCTGTGCGTATGTATACGTATAAATTTTAACCATAACAAGTAGGGATTAAGGAGGTTGAGCATGACAACAGCACAATTAGCTTGTCTGATGCAAGAGGATCGTCTTTATCGTGCGTTAAAAGATAACAAAGATAATTATACCATTAACTCAAAAGGTCAAGTAACCCTAAAGCCTGACTATGTCAAAAAAGAACTAGATAAAGTTTTGAAAAAACTAAAAGATATTGATGTACAGGTTAGATAATCATGGAATCTTTGAGTATATTGGTGATTGCTATTACAGGATTTCTCTATGTAAACTTAAGCCTAATAACTAGATATAAATTTAAGCGCTCTACAGATTGGAGCGCTTATTTGTATGTGGTAGGTTGGGGGATTATTTTTTTCTTTGCTGCTTGGCTTATTACTTTATTATTAAGTAGCTTTGGTTGTTTAAGACTCATTTATGATTGGTTATCTTCTAGAATAAATCTTAGTGGAGCAGTTATGGCAACCTCTAATTTAGAGGAAAAGAAAAATTTACTAAAGTTTATTTTTGTATGTGTGTTAAGTATTTTTTTGGCAAGTTTGATGGGGTATACAAATCGTGTTTATTATGATAGTAGGCGTTCAAAAGATAAAAAATTAAAAGCTTTATCTAAAATTATTAGTAATAATCCCCTTGAATCTTTAGCTTTAGAAGCTCACCTTGGCACGAATCCTGTTTTAGTAACTTTATCTTCAAATAAAGTTTATGTAGGAGTTCTGAATTCTCTACCTGGGCTAGAAGAGGGGCGGTTGGAATATCTCAGTTTATTTCCATTGTTAAGTGGCTATAGAGATACTAATAGTTTAGAAGTTAATTTTACAACCAACTATTATGACCATTACCAAAAACTACTTGATGACGGTAATAATAGTAGCTCTAATACAGCTTACTTTAATGTTACTTTTGCTATTTCTGAAATATCAATCATTTCTCTCTTTGATATGGACACTTATGATAGGTTTCAAAATGCAAAAAATAAAATAAAACTTATTTTATAAAAATAAAGTGTATGAAATATAAGTAACTAAAAGGAAATCAGATACTTTAGTTAAAAAAATCCCCGCGTCTCACAACGTGGGGGTTTTTATATCAATATATCCATCACTACCATTTTGCTAAATTGGCTCACGCCAATATAGCCATTTAATTATACTGCAAAGCAATCAATGCCGAAATATCCATAGCTTAACGCATCTAAACTTTGATAAAATAGAGCAAGAAACAAACAGAACAACAAGGGGGAAGGAATGATTAAATCCGTTTTATCCGCATTTGGTTCATTTGTATTTTCTGCTTTAGATTTTTTGTTATTTTTGGCTATATTGCTTTTTGTTAGCTTGTTGGTTTTCATCTTTTGGCCAATATTAAAATGGCCTTTACTGGCTTTTCTAATAGGTGCTATCGCCTTCTTTTGTTATCTAATATACAAGATAAAAGAGAAACCAAAACCGCTAGAACAAGACGAAACATTATCCAGCTGGGCAGAACAGGAATTGCAACGCCCTATCATTCAACGAATTCTACAAAAACAAGAGGAAAATAAGCCGTTCATTAGCGGAACAATAACGCATATTGGAAATGACAGAAAAGAAACTCGATTAGGCAATATCACTATCCATTTAAAGGAATAATTAATCAAATAAAGCGCATCTAGGCTGATCCCCGAAAGCAAGAAACCTTATCTTGTTGATGCGCTCCTACCAATAAGGACAAATGCAAAAGGGGCGTTTATGAAAATCAAAATACCATCCAAAAATGTGTATTCATTAAAAGAGTCTTTAGAATATCTATCTAGAATAGATGGCGATCATGGATTGACCATTAAAGATTTATTAGATTTTGCTTATGAAGGAAAATTGAGAACTGTTATATTTTTGACAGGTGGTAGAGATTTTGAAACGAGTGAAAATAACTGTAGAGCTAAATTATTCACACTCAATAACAAGCAGCTTGATAGTGTTTATTATATAAAAAACGAAAGTATTGAAGTGAATTATGATGAAATAGAAATAAGTGAGGTTAAAAAACCACTTAATCATAAAGAAGTGAAAGAGTGCGAGGTAGGCAATAGTCAGCTTCTTAATGTATATTTTCAGCAAATAGTAAAGTCTAACCGATTAATGTCTCGGTATCCTTATGAGAAGATAACACTAATTAAAAGCGATTCGGAACGAGAATTATTGGATAATGTTGAAGGATTTAACTTTCTTGGATATTTTAAAATTGAAAATAGCTTATATTATGGGGATAGAGAAAAAATAATTGATGATGGATTTATAATTAAAGATTTTATGTCACTATTTGAAAGTATAGTGGAAAATGGAACTAAGCTATCCTTTAAGTTAGAGGCAAAGAAAGAAAAAATGCTTTATATATATGCTTACCCCGATTTAAAAATTTCTTTAGATGATATTTTTATCTTACATGATGATTTAGCTAAATGTTTTGGATTATTCAAGGATAATGAGTCAGAACCTTTGAAAGAGGAAAGGCTAAAACAGCATTTAGAGTATGAAGGTGATTTACCTGAAAAGACTAATGCGGATAAGCTAGCTGAATTTATAGAACTTATCATAAATCCTACATTACTTGAAAATGGTAAATTGCCAACTTATAGCAAGCTATATTCAAAATTAGATCACACATACCGAGGGAAAAGAAGTATTCCCGCTAAAAACACTATAAAAAAATATCTTAATCAATAGCCAGTATTTACTGGCTTTTTTGTTGCTTGAAATTAGCAAAACACATAAAAAATAGTTCATTTGTTCATTGAACTAGTTCATTTGTTCAGAGTTCTGACACGCCTAAAAAAATACTGATAATCCCCTCCGTAACGTTACGCAACCAATCGAGTTATTAAATAGCTCAATGTCATTAATCAACAATTATAGAGGTTACGAGATGAACGAGGCTCAAAAATTAAATCTGAAATTAAACCCACAACAAAAACTAATCTCTGGTGAAACCGCTTGCCATATTGTTGGCTTTGGTCGCACCAAACTCAATGAGCTTGTAAAAGCTAAAAAATTCCCTCAACCAATCCGCTTTTCACAAAACTTTGTCCGTTGGGATTTAGAAGAAGTGAATCAATGGATTGAAGAACAGAAGGCTGCACGTGCTTAATCATTGGTTAATAGAAAAGAAAAACGCCATAGCAAGGAAAAAAGAACTATGGCGTAACAATTTAGAAACGATTCTAATTTAAGGAGGTAACCATATGGGTGGTTACAAAACTATTTTATCAGAAATCTTTATAAAAAACACTTTACAAAGTGCGGTGAAATTTGGCATTATTTTCTCGCAATCAGAAAAAGTGATTGCCAGCCGTGGAAAGCTGAACTATTTAACTTTGGCGAACGACAGCACGCCATTAAACCGTGCTTTTTTTGTTCGTGACATTCGCACACCAAAAGAATATGCGGATTTTGTTTTCAATCTAAATCCGATCATTCTCTCAATGGTAGAGCGTAATGAGCAGTCTTTGACTGGCTGTCTTCCAAAGTTGGCAGTTTTCCACCTTGTTACGCTCTACCGCCCGACCGTGGAAAGTCTAGCGGTAGTTCCTGAAAATTTAACTTTGGAACTTACGCAAATGTATCAATTCATTTTTGCGCTTATTCGCGCACCTCAAATCAAAATCAGACTTCTTGCCGATAATGAACAACAAGCACGCTCACGTTTTACCGATAGCGACACCTTGTTATTCGTTGGCAGAATCAACCAAAACCCACTCAAAAACAACCGCACTTTAGCGGCACTTCCTACCCTTTCTTTATCTGCAGCACAAGGGGGCGCAAATGCTTAATCAATCAATTTTATCTGCACTTCAAGAGATGGCGGAATTTAATGACATTAACAACTACAAGCAAATCCCTGTACCAATAAGCAAGGAAAAATTAACAGACTTGTGCAATGAATCTGAAATGTTATGTGAATCTATCGAATATGGATTGATGCACTTAGGCGACTTAATGCAAACGCTGGGCAATCTTGCCGACACAGAGCAGGATTTTACACGCGAGGCAATGAGTAACGATAACGTGAAACATATCGGGGGATTAATCAAGGCAAATGCCTATCTACTCAATGCGTTAAGAGAAACAGCTAGCTTGAGCGAATATTATCTTGCTGGTGGCTTAGATGGGGAGATTGAAAGAAATGATGATTAAACCGAACCTACCCTATCAATTAATCTTTGTTTATGACGATGGCGAGCAATTCATAGCGGGCAAATATGGCACGCTTAGAGATGCGTTACAGGCAAAAATCAGATGTAAGCACGAAATAGGACAAGCCGATATTTGCGGTCGAGTGTTAGAAGTGATCTCGGTTTTGAAAGGGGAAGACAATGAAAGCTAAAAAAATCAAAGCATTCAAAGCACCCTATACACCGACACCAGAGCAGTTAGAGAAATCTTACAAACGTATTAAACAATTCTTAGCCTTTGCAGAAGATTATCTACACTCTGGACACTACAAAGGACTGGCGGCATCAATCGAACAAATCAAGAAAGCAGCAACAATTAGAAAGGTGGCACAACATGAAACCAAGTAACCCAATGCAACAACTTCAACAATGGAAAGCGAACAACGGCAAAAGCAGCGAACGCAAAAATGCGTCCGCTAAAAGTGCGGTTAAAAATTCAAGTAACCTCAAATTTGAGGAGACCTCAAAAACACAGCAGGAGACGCAAGGCGAGACCAAAAACAAATATCAAGGGAAACTCTACGCGAATCCATTAGCCTTTAAATTCGCCCAGCTCACACGCCAATTCAAACTGATTTTGGACAGTAACCGCAAGTGTTTAGAGGTTTACCCCGATGATTTTCATCATAAGCTCAAAATGCGTGATGAGATGGTGGACTTAATCGGCCGATTAAAAGCTGGTGGCAAGCTATTAAATGCACTGGCTAAATCTCAAGGGATAACATTTTGCCGAGACAATCAATCCACCCTAAAAGACTTTAATCAAGCTAACGGCTATTTAATCCATAAGTTTGGCGAGGTAGTGGCTCAAATTGAGCGACTAAATATTGAACGCATCGAGGGCGAGAAATTACAGGGGGTGAGCAATGAGTAAAACTGCTTTTATTTTAACTGCTGGCTTTCACGTTATTGATGATTTATTTATGCTGACTGTTGTCGCAATGCGAGAAACCAAAGGGGATATTTTAAGCCTTCACCGCGCTTATGCTCGACAAGGGAAACTAACGAACGTCAGAGCCATTAATTTAAACCATTACACGCTAGAATTTGTCTTAGGCAATGCACGCGCGCCCATTATTCACGCAGAGGGAAAAAGAGAACGTGCAGAGGTTGAAAAGTGGGTAGGACATTTTCAAATTCTCTACCCTACCGCTCAAATTCGAGTGATTCAGTTCAAGGACGCATTTTTATTTAAGCAATGTGCAGGAATTGGATTGGGGATTGATGCAGAGCAAGGGGGCAAGAAATGGCTAAATTAATCAATGCACCGCACCTTGCGGATCAAATTCATGAACCTTACTCTGATGTTTTTATTCTTGCTGGGCGTAAAGCCTGGCAAGCATGGGATAATGGAAAGGGTGAAGAATGGCTCTTGTTATGTTCTTTAATTCACGGATTAGATAGAAATATAAAACCAGTTATTCTTGCTGAAAACCAGTTAGAGAGTATTTCATCTATCCGCATAGTCAAAGAAGATCAACAATCAGTAAAACTTGTTCAATATGGTGAACTGGCACAAGCTGAAATAACGGCTATTTGTCAAAACTTAGCTAAAAACTCTGATGCAATAGATGTCAAACTTCTTGATTCTACAGCGCAGACTAAAGAAGATTTAAGTGCTTATATTCAACGCTTACGCAATGATAAAGAGACTGCAGATCTCGCAGAGAAATTAGCACCGCCAGAGAAAGTGAAAGATAGCGATTGGGCAGATAAAAAAGCTCGTGCACTTTCTAAATATCTAGGCTTTGATTTTGGATATATACCGCTCACAAAAGAAACGCTAACTTATAATGGCATAAGTTGGGATCGATACGATGAGGGAAATTTAATCAGTGGTGCAGTACGTTTTTTTGAAGAAAATAATCTTAGATATAACGCCAATTCAATTGAATTGACAGTAAAGACGTTGAAGATTCAATCTACGATACTAGGCTCACCAAAACAAGGTTTATTAGCCTTTAAGAATGGGGTTCTTGATAGAAAAACGTTGGAATTTTCAGAGCATTCTAAAGAAAACTGGCTTTTATCGCATATTCCTCATGATTATATTAATAAGAGACAACCAACGCCAAATTTTGATAAGTGGCTTGACTGGGTAAGCGATGGTAACCAATCAAAACAAAATGCAATTTTGGCCGCGTTCTATATGATTCTCACCAATCGTTATAACTGGCAAATGTATTTAGAAGTTACAGGACATGGCGGAAGTGGAAAATCAGTCTTTGCTAAATTAGCTAAAATGTTAGTTGGTGAACAAAATATTAGTGCAGCATCTTTAGAAGATTTTGAAGACCCCAAAGAAATGGATGGATTTGAGGATAAACTACTATTAATTTGTTCTGAACAGCAAGCATATGGTGGAAAAGGTTCTGGATTAAAACGCGTAACAGGTGGCGATGATGTTCGAATAGATAAAAAATATATATCTAGATTTACCACCGTCATTCCCGCGGTTATCTTGGTAGTGAATAATGAGCCAACAAAATTTACTGATAGAACTGGTGCGATAGAGAGACGGAGAGTTATTTTTTCTTTTGATAAAATCATCCCAGAAAAAGATAGAGATCCTGATTTGATGGACAAAATAGCAAGTGAAATCAGTGCTATCATTTACAAGATAATCCACTCCTTTAAGCATCCATCAGATGCAAAGCAACTTCTAGAGCAGCAACAAAAAAGTGATGAGGCGTTAAAGATTAAAATCAATTCCGATCATATCACTTTATTTTGTAGTTATTTCTACACTACAGAAGAAGAAAATGGGCTTGGGATCGGTAACGCAAAGATGCGCAGTCGTTTTAGAACTCACCTTTATCCTGCTTATTTAGAATTTGTCGATGCGCTAAACCATGAATACCCGATAAGTTATAACAACTTTACGAGAGCAATCAAACAAGGGTTGATTCAAAATAGAAACCCGATTGCTTTCAAGAGTAAAAAGTCCACAGGTGGAGTATTTAAAACAAATGTTCACTTCAAAAACTTTGATGAGTTTTTTAATGAATATTTACAAAAATAATAAAATTGAGGGCGAAAGCCCTCTTTTGGGTTAATTAAAGAGGGGAAACAGTGGAGAGATGGACACGTGGAGATACACTGATTTTCAAGTATCCACTCACCCAACTATATGATTTAAAACAATAAAATGTGAAAAAATGGATAGTGGAGGCAAAAAATCAAAAAATAAACTTTTTTTTTAAAAAAATACTAATTATAAATTCAAGTTCATTCCGCAAGATTCACAATAATCACCGATAAGCTGCATCACTGGTTTTCTTTCTTCTAAATAATTATATCGATTGTAAGTATTTTCTAAGTCGTCTCCGCCTTCTAATAAATGAGAGAGAATAGTTTCAGATACATTGCGTTCAACTTTATGAGAGGCTAAGAATGTTTTAATAAACGCACGGATGCCGTGAGCAGTTAATTTATCTTTATAGCCGATACGTTTTAGAGCAACATTTACGGTTGCTTTATTCATGGGTTGATTTTTTGATGAGCGACCAGCAAAAACAAAAGAGCTATTTTCTGAAAACAGTTTCATCACTTCTAAAAGCCGAATTGCTTGTGAAGATAAAGGCACAGTATGCGGTCGTTTTTTATCTGCTTGTCCTTTCATTTTTTCTTTGGGGATATTCCACAACTTGTTATCAAAATCAATTTCTGACCATTCCGCATTTACCGCCTCTTTTGGTCGTAATGCAGTTAAGAATGACCAACAAATTAATAAATAGGTTTTTTTGCCTATACGAGCATTTTCTAAGTCTTGGAATAATTTTGAGAGTTCATCAAGTTTAATAGTGGGATGTGGCGTAGATGATTTTATATAGAAGTTTTTCACGGCCAATCTGCAGTTATGGCTTTCTATGATACCTTTTGTTATCGCATGATCCATAATTGCACTGACAAGCTGGTGGATTTTTTTGAGCGTGTTACTTCTATCTGCTATTTTTTCATAAATGCTAACTAACTCTTTTACTTTTATTTCTGATACATGCTTATCGCCAATATAAGGGAAGATATGATTTTTCAATCGTTCCCAATTCTTTTCTCGTGTTTCTGGATTTTTAGCTTTTTCTTTGTAGATACCATTAAAGTAACTTTCTGCAACAGAATGGAAAGTATCTTTTAAACGGTTTTCATATTCTTGTTGGATGCGGATTTTTTCTTCTTGTGGATCGATACCTTTCGCAAGTAACGCACGATATTCTTCACGTTTAGCACGAGCATCTGCTAATGATAATTCTGGATAACCGCCTAAGGCCATTTTTGTTCTTTTCCCGGTTACTGGTCTGGCGTAGTTAAATCGCCAGCTTTTAGAACCACTAGGTAAGATTAGCAGCAATAAGCCCTCACCATCAGATAGGGTATATTCTTTCTCTTTTGGTTTAGCATTTTTGATTTCAGTCGGAGATAAAGGTTTTACTATTCTGGCCATCTTGTAATTTCACTGATAAGGTTTTAGTAACCATTATAAGTTTTGGTTACTATTTTGGTTACTAAAATTTGCGATTAAAGACAATTAGAAACGATTAGATATGAGGGGTGAAAGTGCTATAAACCCTTGTAAAACCTGGATAAAACAAAACCCCGCGATTAGTTTCGCGGGGCTTTGTTTAGTCAAATGGTGCTCTGGGCGAGACTTGAACTCGCACGACCTGTGGTCACTACCCCCTCAAGATAGCGTGTCTACCAATTCCACCACCAGAGCGTTAATTTTTTATGCTAATCCTATTTTATTGTGGGATGTCGCTATTTTTATTTTCTTTCGCTGGAGCTGTTTGTTGTTGCTGAATTTGCTCTGCAGCTTGTGATAAATCGTCAAAAGCACCTTTTTGAATATTGCCTTTATGTGAATTCATGTTACCTAAAACAAGAGCAATAACAAAAAATGCGGTTGCTAAAATCGCGCTAGTACGTGTTAAAAAGTTACCTGCACCAGCAGAGCCAAACATTGTACCTGATGCGCCACCACCAAAAGATGCGCCAGCGTTCGCTCCTTTACCTTGTTGAACGAGAATAAACCCGATCAAGGCAATCGCGACAACAACATAAATAAATAAAAGAACTTGATACATTTTTTCTCTCTAATTTGCAATTTTGCAAGAAAACTGTTCGTGAATGTTATAGAAAATTCAATTTTCTCGCAAGTGCTTTGCATAAAAAAAATATTAATTGGTTTAACTTTAATCAGTTCGATTGTTTGATTTACTCGATTTTTTTACCGCATTTTTAGGTTTTGCTCTATCGGATTTAATCATTTTAATGCGGCTTAATTGTCTTAATGCATTAAGATCTACAAAACGGACTAAATCAGGCAACATTTGATTCAAGTTATGCATAAATTGCTGATAGGTCGCTTGTTTTTGACTAATGTCTGTGAGTTGCGATTCCCAATGGGCTGTCATATCTGGTTGGGTGGCAATATCCGGTAATGCCTGAATTAAAATTCTTCCAGTTTCTGTACTATGAATATTTCGCCCTTTTTTCGTTAAAAAACCGCGTTTAAAAAGTAATTCAATGATGCCAGCGCGAGTAGCCTCTGTACCTAGCCCATCCGTTTCTCGTAGGATTTTTTTGAGATCTTTATCCTGTACAAATCGCGCAATCCCCGTCATTGCTGAAAGCAAGGTTGCATCTGTGAAAGGCTTTGGCGGCTGAGTTTTTTTACTTATGACTTCTCCGCGTTCACAATGCAAAATTTGTCCTTTCTTTACTATTGGTAATAAGGGTTCTTGATTTTCTGTGTCGTCTTCTTTGCCTAATAATTCTTTCCACCCAGCCGTTTGTAAATTCCGCGCTTGGGCTATAAAAGTACCACCGGCAATATTCAATGTGATTTTACTTTTACGATATTCTGCGTCAGGACAAAATTGCATTAAATATTGGCGAGCGATAAGGCTGTAAATATTACGTTCTTCTTGTGTTAGATTTACTGGACGATTTTTAGCCGTTGGAATGATTGCATGGTGAGCTTCTACTTTTTTATCATTCCAACAGCGATTTCGCTGTTCAGTTGAAATGACATTGGGTAAGACTTGATAAGCTTCACAATGGCTTGAAATTGCATTTAGTACATTGTGTCGTTCGGCAAAATGTTCTTCGGGTAAATAGCGACAATCAGAACGCGGATAAGTGATTAAACGATGAGTTTCATATAGGCGTTGGCACGTATCTAATACGGCTTGAGCGGACATACCAAATCGCTTTGCTGCATCAATTTGTAACGCAGAAAGTGAATAAGGCAAGGGCGCCGTTTCTTTTTCACGAACGTCTTTGTATTCGGTTACTTCTGCAGATTGATTTGTAATACGTTTTACAACGTTTTCTGCTAATCCTTTAGAGAGCACCCTGCCGTCATCATCTTGGTAATCCTCACAAGCTTTGCTTGGTTGCCATAAGGCACTGAAAAGTGCGGTTGATTTTTCCTGAGTTTTTTCTTCTTTATTCTCTGGATTAATCCAAGCTAGTACTTCAAAGAAATCTTTCGGTTGGAAATGTTCAATTTCCAAATCTCGACGTACAATTAAACCTAGCACTGGGGTTTGCACTCGACCAACCGAAAGCACGCCATCATAGCCAGTTTGTCTGCCACGAATAGTATAGGCTCTCGTCATATTGATGCCATAAAGCCAATCGGCGCGAGCTCGTGCGAGTGCGGATGTGGCAAGAGGAATAAAATTACGGTTGGGTTGTAATTTTTTAACCGCTTTTTCTACCGCACTTGGATTTAGGTCGCTAATCAAGCAGCGTAAAATTTTATCGCGTTTTTCGGCAGATAAATTGGCATAACTGAACACTTCATCTACAAGTAATTGTCCTTCTCTATCTGGGTCTCCTGCATTAACAAGTGTATCGGCTTGATGGATCAGTTTTTCCACCACAGAAAGTTGTTTTTTTACTTCTTTTCGCGGTAAAAGTTGCCATTTTTCAGGAATGATAGGGAGATGTTCTAAACGCCATTGTTTGAATTTAGGATCATAGGCATCGGGTTCTGCTTGCTCGAGTAGATGCCCTACACACCAAGTTACCACATCATTATCGCCACATTTAATAAAACCATCCCCACGTTGATGAGGGTTGGGGAGCACATCAGCAATAGCGCGAGCTAAGCTTGGTTTTTCGGCGATAAATAAACGCATAATGGTATGAGAAGATTAGTCGATTTGGCGGCGACCAAGAAAAGAGTGAGTAAGCGTTGTGCCGTCCACAGTTTCTAGTTCACCACCGACAGGAATGCCATGAGCGATACGACTCACTTTGATATTATGTTGGCGGCACATTTCAGCGATGTAGTTTGCTGTTGCATCACCTTCCACTGTTGGGTTTGTTGCAAGAATTACCTCATGGAAAGATTCTTCTACTAAACGTTTTTGCAGTAAATCTAAGCCAATTTCACGAGGTCCAATACCATCAAGTGGTGATAAGTGTCCCATTAAGACAAAATAACGTCCTGAAAATTGCCCTGTTTGCTCAATCGCTTGAATATCTGCTGGCATTTCAACGACACAAAGCAAACCTGAATTTTGACGGCGTGGATTATTGCAAATGTTGCAAGTATCTTCTTCCGTAAAGTCTCGACATTGTGAACAATGTCCAATTTTAGACATCGCTTCTGTGAGTGCTCGAGCTAAATTCATTCCACCGCTACGATTACGTTGTAAAAGATGATAAGCCATACGTTGCGCAGATTTAGGTCCTACGCCTGGAAGACAACGTAAGTTTTCAATAAGGTGTTCTAAAAGTGGGCTGCTTTGCATAGTGATTTAATGAGAGGTAAATGAGAGATGACGCGTGAATTTTATATTCACGCGCCTAATAATTAAAACGGAAACTTCATTCCTGGAGGCAATGGCATTCCAGCAGTAACCGATGCCATTTTTTCTTTTTGTAATTCTTCTGCACGACGTACCGCATCGTTAAAAGCTGCCGCGATTAAATCTTCTAACATTTCTTTATCGTCTTCCATTAAAGACGGATCAATGTCAATGCGACGGCAGTTATGTGCACCATTAATTGTGATTTTCACTAAACCTGCACCAGATTCACCTGTTACTTCTAGTTGCGCGATTTCTTCCTGCATTTTTTGCATTTTTTCTTGCATTTGTTGGGCTTGTTTCATTAAGCCGCCTAAACCGCCTTTTCCAAACATAATGTTATCCTTTATTAAGTCAAAAATTGCGTGCATTCTAGCGAAAAAATGGGCTTTTGGGAACAGTGGGGTTAATGATTTAGGGTATTTAAAATCTCAGAAAATTTCACCGCACTTTTGAAGTCAAGTGCGGTGAAATTTAGATGAGTTTAGAGTGGCAAGAGATGGCTATTCAGGGGTAATCCATTCGATAGTCCAGCTACCAGTACCTTCTGGAACTAATGTTTTTGTGAGATAAGGCAAAACTTCTTTCATTTGGGTTTCTAATGTCCAAGGCGGATTAATTACTACCATACCGCTTGCCGTCATACCCCGTTGATCGCTATCAGGGCGAACGGCGAGCTCAATTTTTAGAATTTTTCTAATCCCCGTTGCTTCTAATCCCTTAAAAATACGTTTAGTTTGTTGGCGTAATACAACGGGATACCAAATCGCATAGGTACCAGTGGCAAAACGTTTATAGCCTTCTTCAATCGCTTTGACGACAAGATCATAATCTTCTTTTAATTCATAAGGCGGATCGATTAGCACCAAGCCACGGCGTTCTTTTGGTGGTAGTGTTGCTTTGACTTGTTGAAAGCCATTGTCACATTTTACGGTGACATTTTTGTAGTCACTAAAATTATTGCGAAGAATTGGATAATCGCTAGGATGAAGCTCGGTCAATAGTGCGCGATCTTGTGGGCGCAACAATTCTGCGGCAATTAACGGTGAGCCAGCGTAATAACGTAGTTCTTTGCCACCATAATTGAGTTTTTTGATCATTTTTACATAATGAGCAACATCTTCGGGTAAGTCTGTTTGATCCCACAATCGTCCAATACCTTCTTTATATTCCCCTGTTTTTTCTGATTCGTTTGAGGATAAACGATAACGCCCCACGCCAGAGTGCGTATCTAAGTAAAAAAAGCCTTTTTCTTTGAGTTTAAGATTTTCCAAAATGAGCATTAAGACGATATGTTTCAAGACATCAGCATGATTGCCCGCATGGAATGAGTGACGATAACTCAGCATAATATATCCTTTGTTCAATAACGAAGGCGAGCCAATTGACTCGCCTGATTGTGCACTAAAGTGCGGTCATTTTTAGAAGAGTTCTTCTGGTTGTGCAGCAGGCGTTGGCGTATTGCCTTCATTATTTAAGCGTTGCTGTAACTCCGTAGGAACATAATAACCACGCTCTTGCATTTCCGAAAGGTAGGTACGTGTCGGTTCAGTACCTACAATAAAGTATTCTTTACGTCCACCAGCGGGAGAAAGCAATCCAGTCATCGTATCAATACTTTTTTCCATAATTTTCGGTGGTAATGGTAATTTACGTTCAGGTTTGTCGCTCAATGCAGTTTTCATATAAGCGACCCAAGCTGGCATCGCTGTTTTCGCCCCCGCTTCTCCGCGCCCGAGTACACGTTTGTTGTCGTCAAATCCGACATAAGTTGTGGTTACTAAGTTTGCACCAAATCCGGCATACCAAGCTACTTTTGAACTGTTAGTTGTACCTGTTTTACCACCTATATCGCTACGTTTAATAGTTTGTGCGATACGCCAGCTAGTTCCTTTCCAGTCTAAACCTTGTTCTCCATAAATCGCAGTATTTAAGGCACTACGAATGAGAAAGGCAAGTTCGCCACTAATGACACGTGGCGCATATTCTATTTTTGACGAGGCATTTTTTGCTGCTGCCATTAAATCAATCGCATCTTCTTTAAGTGCGGTCATATTTGACTGTAATTCTGGCAGTTCAGGTACCGTTTCAGGTTGTTGATCAACTTCTTCACCGTTTGTACTGTCATCTGATGGTTTTAAGGCATTCTCGCCTAAAGGAATATTGGCAAAGCCGTTGATTTTATCTTTCGTTTCACCATAAACCACTGGGAGATCATTACACTCAATACAAGCAATTTTAGGGTTTGCAACAAATAAGTCTTTACCCGTGTTATCTTGAATTTTTTCAATGATATAAGGTTCAATAAGGAAACCGCCATTATCAAACACCGCATAAGCTCTAGCCATTTCTAATGGTGTGAAAGAGGCTGCGCCAAGCGCTAAGGCTTCACTTGCAAAATATTGATCACGTTTAAAACCAAAACGCTGTAAAAATTCTGCTGTGAAATCAATACCTGTCGTTTGGATAGCGCGAATAGCAATCATATTTTTGGATTGACCTAATCCTACGCGTAAACGCATTGGGCCATCATAACGATCAGGTGAGTTTTTGGGTTGCCACAATTTTTGTCCTGGTTTTTGAATAGAAATAGGACTGTCTTGTAATACACTAGAAAGCGTTAAGCCTTTTTCTAATGCCGCTGCGTAAATAAATGGTTTGATAGAAGAACCCACTTGAACTAAGGATTGTGTCGCACGGTTGAACTTACTTTGTTCATAGCTAAAGCCACCAACAATTGCTTCAATCGCACCATTATCTGAGTTAAGTGATACTAATGCAGAGTTAGCAGCTGGAATTTGTCCTAATTGCCATTCACCATTAGTGCGTTGACGAATCCAAATTTGCTCACCTACTTTTACAGGATTGCTTCTGCCAGTCCAACGCATTGCATTAGTGGATAGCGTCATTTTTTCACCAGATGCTAATAATAGATCAGCCCCACCTTTTGCCATGCCAACCACAGCCGCTGGAATAAATGGTTCAGAATCTGGCAATTTACGTAAAAATGCTAGAATACGTTCATCATCCCAAGCCGCTTCATTTTTTTGCCATAAAGGCGCACCACCACGATACCCACGACGCATATCGTAATCAATTAAGTTGTTACGTACGGCTTTTTGGGCTTCAGCTTGGTCTTTTGAAAGTACAGTGGTAAATACTTTATAACCACTGGTGTAGGCATTTTCTTCACCAAAACGGCGAACCATTTCTTGGCGAACCATTTCAGTGACATAATCAGCACGAAATTCAAATTTTGCGCCATGATAACTGGCAACGATAGGCTCTTTTAATGCAGCATCATATTCTTCTTTGCTGATGTATTTTTCATCTAACATTCGGCTTAGCACCACATTGCGGCGTTCTTCTGAGCGTTTTAAAGAATAAAGCGGGTTCATGGTTGAGGGTGCTTTTGGTAAGCCTGCGATAATGGCCATTTCCGATAATGTCAATTCATTTAATGATTTACCGAAATAGGTTTGTGCAGCAGCCGCAACACCATAAGAACGATAGCCTAAAAAGATTTTGTTTAAATAAAGCTCTAAGATTTCTTGTTTGGTTAGGGTATTTTCAATTTCTACGGCAAGCACGGCTTCACGAGCTTTACGAATAATAGTTTTTTCTGGGGTTAAGAAAAAGTTACGTGCTAATTGTTGGGTGATCGTACTTGCACCTTGTGATGCGCCACCATTATTCACTGCAATAAACAATGCTCGGGCAATGCCGATAGGGTCTAATCCGTGGTGATCGTAAAAGCGGCTATCTTCTGTCGCTAAAAATGCATCAATTAAGCGTTGTGGAACATTTGTTAATTTAACTGGAATACGTCGTTGCTCACCCACTTCGCCAATTAATTTACCGTCGGCCGTATAAATCTGCATTGGTTGTTGTAATTCAACGGTTTTTAATGCTTCTACTGAGGGCAATTCTGATTTTAGGTGGAAATACAGCATTCCGCCTGCAACTAAACCTAAAATACATAAAGTTAATAGGGTACTAAATATTAATTTTGCGATCCGCATCGTAAAATTCTCGCTTCGTTAATGAATATTCTTGTCAAGAGACCTATGATTTAGCTGCTAAGTATAAAAGATTCAGCCTTTAAAGAATAGGAAAGAATATGCAATTCTCCTGGAAAAATCACCGCACTTTACAAATTGGTATTCACCGTAAGCAGGGGTATTTTGATTTCGTGTGGTTTGATGAGTTAGAACAACCACAATGTTATCAAATCTTTGTCAATGATAAAGATTTTAAAAATCGTTTTTTACAACACTTAAAAATACAATTTCAAGGGAAAACCTTTCCTTTACAGTTTGTGGCAAGTATTTCTGCTCACTTGACTTGGTCGAAAGTATTAATGTTGCCGCAAATATTAAATGCGCAAGAATGTCATCAACAATGTAAATTTGTGATTGAGAAAGAGTTGCCTATTCCTTTGGATGAATTGTGGTTTGATTATATTTCTACTCCGTTAAAGCAAGGTTTTCGTTTAGAGATTACGGCCATTCGAGAGGCGAGTGCTCAAACTTATTTACAGGATTTTCAACCATTTAGAATTAATGTGTTAGATGTTGTTCCTCATACCATCTTGCGTGCATTTCAGTATTTATTGAATGACCAAGTGCGGTCAGAAAATACCTTATTTTTATTTCAAGAAGATAACTATTGCTTGGCGATTTGTGAAAGAGCGCAGCAATCGCAAATTTTACAATCTCACGAAAATTTGACCGCACTTTATGAGCAATTTACCGAACGTTTTGAAGGGCAAATTGAACGAATTTTTGTTTATCAAATTCCTTCAAGTCATACGCCATTACCAGAAAACTGGCAGCGGGTAGAAACAGATTTACCCTTTATCGCACTCGGCAATGCGCTGTGGCAAAAAGATTTACATCAACAAAAAGTGAGTCGCTAAATGTCGATGAATTTATTGCCATGGCGTATTTATCAACATCAAAAGCGTTTACGTCGTTTAGCTTTTTATATCGCTTTATTTATCTTGCTTGCTATTAATTTAATGTTGGCTTTTAGCCATTTGATTGAACAACAGAAACAAAATTCGCAGGCGCAGCAAAAGTCGTTTGAACAACTTAATCAGCAACTTCACAAAACTGCCACGCAAATTGATCTGTTACGTAGTACGGTGAAAGTTGGTGAAGTTTTACAACCTCTCACGAATGAGCAAGTCCAAAATAGTTTGCAGCAATTAAGTGAATTGCCTCTTCAAAAAGGCGAATTGAACCGATTTAAACAAGATGCTCATAACTTAAGTTTGGAAGGTCGAGCGCAAGATCAAACGGAATTTGAGTCGGTACATCAATTTTTAAATAAATATTTTCCCAATGTGAAATTAAGTCAGGTTCAGCCTGAACAACATACATTGTTTTTTCGCTTTGATATGGAACAAGGAGAGGAAAAGTGAAAGCCTTTTTTAACGATCCTTTTACACCTTTTGGAAAATGGCTAAGTCAGCCTTTTTATGTGCACGGTTTAACTTTTTTATTGTTATTAAGTGCGGTGATTTTTCACCCCGTTTTAGATTATATCGAGGGGATCTCGCGTTTCCATGAAACTGAAAGTGAATTAGCAGGGAAAAGATCGGAATTGTTGCATCAACATAAAATTTTAACCTCTTTACAGCAGCAGTCGGAAAGTCGAAAACTTTCTCCAGAACTGGCTGCACAAATTATGCCGTTGAATAAACAAATTCAACGTTTAGCTGCGCGTAACGGTTTATCTCAGAATTTACGTTGGGAAATGGGGCAACAGCCTATTTTGCATTTACAGCTTGTAGGTCATTTTGAAAAAACGAAGACATTTTTAACCGCGCTTTTAGCTAATACGTCACAGCTTTCTGTAAGTCGGCTGCAATTTATGAAACCCGAAGACAGCCCATTGCAAACCGAGATCATTTTTCAGCTAGATAAGGAGGCAAAGTGAAACATTGCTTTTTCCTGATTATATTATTTTTTATGAATTGCAGTTGGGGACAAGATCCTTTCGATAAAACACAGCGTACCCATTCTCAGTTTGATAACGCACAAACAGTAATGGAGCAGACAGAAATAATTTCCTCTGATGTACCTAATAATCAATGCGGAGCGGATGAAAATCGCCAAGCGGCTGAAATTCCTTTGAACGCTTTAAAATTGGTGGGCGTAGTGATTTCTAAAGATAAAGCGTTTGCGTTATTGCTGGATCAGGATTTGCAAATTTACAGTGTTTTAGAAGGTGTTGATGTGGCTAAAGAGGGCTATCTAGTGGAAAAAATTCATAAAAATAAAGTGCAATTTATGCGTAAGCTCGGTGAGCAATGTGATAGCACTGAACAGAAAGAATTAAGTTTTTAAAGGAAGATTATGAAGAAATACCTTGTAAAGTGCGGTTGTTTTTTAATGTGTTTTTGTTTGCCATTAATCGTTTGTGCTAATCCTAAAACAGATAACGAACGTTTTTTTATTCGTTTGTCGCAAGCGCCTTTAGCTAAAACACTGGAGCAATTAGCTTTCCAACATGACGTCAATTTAGTGATGGATGAGACGCTAGAAGGCAATATTTCTTTGAAATTAGATAATATTGACATGCCACATTTGCTACAAATAATCGCTAAAAGTAAGAAGCTTACTCTGAATAAAGATGAAGGCATTTACTATCTGAATGGAGGGCAATCAGGCAAAGGTCAAGCTGTAGGGAATCTTACTACAAATGAACCGCACTTAGTGAGTTACACGGTAAAACTCCATTTTGCTAAAGCCTCTGAATTAATGAAGTCCTTAACGACAGGAAGTGGCTCTTTGCTTTCACCAGCAGGGAGCATTACCTTTGATGATCGCAGTAATTTGCTCGTGATTCAAGATGAACCTCGTTCTGTGCAAAATATCAAAAAACTAATTTCTGAAATGGATAAGCCTATTGAGCAGATTGCTATTGAAGCGCGTATTGTGACGATAACAGATGAGAGTTTGAAAGAACTTGGCGTTCGGTGGGGGATTTTTAATCCAACGGAAAATGCTGCGCGTGTAGCAGGTAGCTTAGCTGGCAATAGCTTTGAAAATATTGCGGATAATCTTAATGTAAATTTTGCGACAACGACGACACCTGCTGGCTCGATAGCATTACAAGTCGCGAAAATTAATGGTCGATTGCTTGATTTAGAATTGAGTGCTTTAGAGCGTGAAAATAATGTGGAAATCATAGCAAGTCCTCGCTTACTCACTACGAATAAGAAAAGTGCGAGTATTAAACAGGGTACAGAAATTCCTTATGTTGTAAGTAATACTCGTAATGATACACAATCTGTGGAATTTCGTGAGGCAGTACTTGGTTTGGAAGTGACGCCACATATTTCTAAAGATAACAATATTTTGCTTGATTTATTGGTGAGTCAAAACTCACCAGGTTCTCGTGTCGCTTATGGACAAAATGAGGTGGTTTCTATTGATAAGCAAGAAATTAATACTCAGGTTTTTGCCAAAGATGGGGAAACTATTGTGCTTGGCGGCGTATTCCACGATACGATCACAAAAAGCGAAGATAAAGTGCCATTACTTGGCGATATACCTGGCATTAAACGATTGTTTAGTAAAGAAAGTGAACGACATCAAAAACGTGAGTTAGTGATTTTCGTGACGCCGTATATTTTAAAAGCTGGAGAAACGTTAGAGGCGTTGAAACAAAAAAGTGTGGGTAAAAAATAACTTTTTTAGATGATGAATTTTTTTAATTTTCGCTGTATCCACTGTCGTGGCAATCTTCATGTCGCAAAAAATGGGCTATGTTCAGATTGCCAAAAACAAATTAAATCTTTTCCTTATTGTGGTCATTGTGGTGCGGAATTGCAATATTATGCGCAGCATTGTGGTAATTGCCTTAAACAAGAACCTAGCTGGGATAAGATGGTCATTATTGGGCATTATGTTGAGCCACTTTCTGTATTGATTCACCGTTTTAAATTTCAAAATCAATTTTGGATTGATCGCACTTTAGCTCGACTTTTATATCTTGCGGTGCGAGATGCTAAACGAACACATCAACTTAAATTGCCAGAAGCAATCATTCCAGTGCCTTTATATCATTTTCGCCAGTGGAGACGAGGTTATAATCAGGCAGATTTATTATCTCGGCAATTAAGTCGTTGGCTGGATATTCCTAATCTGAATAATATCGTAAAACGTGTGAGACACACGCATACCCAACGTGGTTTGAGTGCAAAAGATCGTCGTCAGAATTTAAAAAATGCCTTTTCTCTTGCTGTTTCGAGAAATGAATTTCCTTATCGTCGCGTTGCGCTGGTGGATGATGTGATTACTACTGGTTCTACACTCAATGAAATCTCGAAATTGTTGCGAAAATTAGGTGTGGAGGAGATCCAAGTGTGGGGGCTGGCGCGGGCTTAATATAAAGCACTGGAAAAAAAAGCGCGATGGGCGTATTATTCCTGATACTTTCTCTCAAGTATTTAGGACATAATTATGGAACAAGCAACCCAGCAAATCGCTATTTCTGATGCCGCACAAGCGCATTTTCGAAAACTTTTAGACACGCAAGAAGAAGGAACGAATATTCGTATTTTCGTGGTTAATCCAGGCACACCTAACGCGGAATGTGGCGTATCTTATTGCCCACCGAATGCCGTAGAAGAAAGTGATTTTGAAATGAAATATGACACTTTTTCTGCATTTATTGATGAGGTCAGCCTGCCTTTCTTAGAAGAAGCAGAAATTGATTATGTTACCGAAGAACTTGGTGCGCAACTTACCTTAAAAGCACCAAATGCCAAAATGCGTAAGGTGGCTGATGATGCGCCATTAATTGAACGTGTTGAATATGTGATACAAACTCAAATTAATCCACAGCTTGCAAGTCATGGTGGACGCATAACCTTAATTGAAATTACTGAAGATGGTTACGCAATTTTACAATTTGGTGGTGGCTGTAATGGTTGCTCAATGGTGGACGTTACGTTAAAAGATGGCATAGAAAAACAACTTATTAGCCTATTCCCTAATGAATTAAAAGGTGCAAAAGATGTAACCGAACATCAGCGTGGAGAGCACTCTTATTATTAGTGAGTGGTAAAAAGAAGATTTATAATAACCGCACTTTGAAAGTGCGGTTATTTTTATGGAGTAAAAAATGAAAACACTTCATCCAGATGATTTTGGTTATTGGTTGCTTACTCAAGGTTCGAATCTTTATTTGCTGAATAATGAGTTGCCTTGTGGTACGGCTAAAGCGCTTGGAATGGAAGGATTGCAGGCAATGCAAATCGGTGAATGGAAAAATCATCCGTTATGGCTTGTGGCTGAGCAAGAAAGTGATGCGCGGGAATATGTAAGTTTACGTGGATTACTTTCACTGCCAGAGGATGAATTCCATGCATTAAGCCGAGGTGTGGAAATTAATCATTTCCTGAAAACCCATAAATTCTGTGGAAAGTGCGGTCATAAAACACAACAAACTCAAGAAGAGCTTGCCGTGCAATGCACTCACTGCGGGTATCGAACTTATCCT
The DNA here is from genome assembly GCF_000242295.1 of Haemophilus sp. oral taxon 851 str. F0397. Lineage (NCBI taxonomy): Bacteria > Pseudomonadati > Pseudomonadota > Gammaproteobacteria > Pasteurellales > Pasteurellaceae > Haemophilus > Haemophilus sp. oral taxon 851. The sequence continues at coordinate 135,321 of NZ_JH591072.1, read as the reverse complement.
GTAATTTGCCCATCCATTATTGTTGCAATTCGACGTGGCAAAGAAATATTGCTTGCTAATCACAAGCGTCATTATCACCCGAACGGAGGAATGTATACCACTCTTGCAGGTTTTGTAGAGGTCGGTGAAACATTTGAACAAGCGGTGCGTAGAGAGGTTTTTGAGGAAACAGGGATTTTGATAAAAAACATTCGTTATTTTGGTAGCCAGCCTTGGGCATTTCCGAATTCTCAAATGGTCGGTTTTCTTGCTGATTATGAGGGCGGTGAAATTACTTTACAGGAAAGTGAAATTCATGATGCGCAGTGGTTTTCTTATGATCACCCCTTGCCAGAATTACCGCCAACAGGTACTATCGCTCGCAAATTAATTCATGCAACGCTTGAACTCTGTAAAGCGGAACATAAATGCGTTTAATAAATACTCCAACCCTTACGAATTAAGGACATAAGATGCGAAATCCGATTCATAAACGCTTAGAAAACTTAGAAAGTTGGCAACATCTTACTTTTATGGCTGCTTTATGTGAACGTATGGCGCCAAATTTTAAATTATTCTGTCAAATGAACGAGCTTAGCGCTGAAGCCAATACGTATGAAAATATTCTCAATTTGGTGTGGGAATATTTAACGGTTAAAGATGCCAAGATCAACTTTGAAAATCAGTTGGAGAAATTGGAAACGATTATTCCTGATGTGAATGATTATGAGAGTTTTGGTATTGTGCCGGCGTTAGATGCTTGCCAGGCTTTAGCTGAAATTTTACACGCTATTATCGCAGGTGAAACATTAGAAAGAGCGGTGGAAATGAGTTTGATTTCTTTAGGTACGGTAACAAGTTTATTGGAAACTGAAACGGGGCGAGATTGGTCGGACAGCGAACTGAAAGAAAGTGAAGATATTCAAGCTGAACTTGATGTGCAATGGCAAGTTTATCGCTTACTTAAAGAATGTGAAAAACGTGATATTGAATTAATTTTAGATTTAAAAAATGAGATCCGAGCCGAGGGGATATCTAATATTGGTATAGAATTTCATCAATAACGTGAGATTTGTCACAATTTTTAAAAATCTTGCTTTTAATTCATCGTAAGTTAGATTATCCTTTGCACAGCTTTTGTGGTTAATCCGCAGGCATATTTTGAAGAGTCAAATTTTTATTTAACAGAAGGTACAAATTTATGAACAAAACAGATTTAATTGATGCAATTGCAAGCGCTGCAGAATTAAACAAAAAACAAGCTAAAGCTGCATTAGAAGCTACTTTAGAAGCGATTACTGCAAGCCTCAAAAAAGGTGAACCTGTACAATTAATCGGTTTCGGTACATTCAAAGTAAATGCACGTGCTGCACGTACTGGTCGTAACCCACAAACTGGTGCTGAAATTAAAATCGCAGCATCTAAAGTGCCAGCGTTTGTATCTGGTAAAGCATTGAAAGATGCAATCAAATAATTGATATTTGAATGATTTTAAACCCTGCCAATGAGCAGGGTTTTTTGTTACCTAAAATTTACTTTACAAAACAATATTGTTTACATAAACTTTCGAAACGAAATTTATTGCATTTAAGGATAGCTTTATGAAAAAAAATAGCCAGCCTCGTAATACTAAACAACGTCGCCATACTATTATGCAACTTTTGCAAGAACAAGGTGAGGTGAGTGTAGAGCAGCTAGTACAGCTTTTTGATATATCTGAAGTGACTATTCGTAAAGACTTAAGTGCGCTAGAAACAAATGGTTTTTTATTGCGTAAATACGGTGGCGCAATTTTAATGCCAAAAGAAATTATTAATGAAAACGAAAACTATGAACTTACGAAACGAAAGCTTGTCATAGCGAAAGCTGCCGCAGAGCGTATTCGTGATCATAACCGTATTATTGTAGATAGCGGTAGTACTACGGCGACTTTGATTAAACAACTTAATTTAAAACAAGGCTTAGTAGTCATGACGAACTCGCTTTCGGTGGCAACAGAATTGAGAGCATTAGAAAATGAACCTACGTTGCTGATGACTGGTGGAACTTGGGATACTCGTTCAGAATCGTTTCAAGGAAAAGTAGCTGAACAGGTGCTACGTTCTTACGATTTTGACCAACTTTTTATTGGTGCCGATGGCATTGATCTAGCGCGAGGTTCTACGACTTTTAATGAACTTGTAGGATTAAGCCAGGTGATGGCGGAAGTTTCTCGTGAAGTTGTTGTCATGGTGGAATCTCAGAAAATTGGTCGAAAAATGCCAAATTTAGAATTAACTTGGCAACAAATTGATGTGCTTATTACTGATACAGGATTATCAGAACAAGACAAACAAGCCATTTTAGCTCATGGCGTAGAAGTAATTTGCATATAAAGTGCGGTTAAAAAAGTAGACGTATTTTTTATTTAATTAACAATAAGGAAAGCTTATGTGTGGTATTGTCGGCGCGGTAGCGCAACGTGATGTAGCGGAAATCTTAATTAATGGTTTACATCGTTTGGAATATCGTGGTTATGATTCTGCAGGCGTTGCAGTGGTAAATGAACATCATGAATTACAACGCGTGCGCTGCTTAGGTAAAGTTAAAGCATTAGATGAGGCCGTATCGGAGAAACCATTGATTGGCGGTACAGGGATTGCGCATACGCGTTGGGCTACTCATGGTGAACCTTCAGAAACCAATGCTCATCCACATGCGTCAGGCACTTTTGCCGTAGTACATAATGGTATTATTGAAAATCATGAGGAACTTCGAGAATTATTAAAATCTCGTGGTTATGTCTTTTTATCGCAAACAGATACCGAAGTAATCGCTCACCTCGTTGAGTGGGAAATGCGTAGCACGGATTCACTTTTAGAAGCTGTGAAAAAAGCAGTAAAACAACTCGCGGGCGCATATGGTATGGTGGTAATGGACAGTCGTCATCCTGAACATTTAGTTGCGGCTCGTTCTGGTAGTCCGCTAGTGATTGGCTTAGGTATTGGTGAAAATTTCTTAGCTTCAGATCAACTTGCGCTTTTAAGTGTTACCCGCCGTTTTATCTTTTTAGAAGAAGGGGATATTGCAGAAATCACTCGTCGTACAGTTGATATTTATGATACTTACGGCAATAAAGTTGAGCGTGAAATTCACGAATCTAATCTTGAAAATGACGCGGCAGAGAAAGGTAAATTCCGTCATTTTATGCAGAAAGAAATTTACGAACAGCCAACCGCACTTATCAATACAATGGAAGGACGTATCAATCATGAAAATGTGATTGTTGATTCAATTGGCAATAGTGCAAAAGGCATTTTAGAAAAAGTTGAGCATATTCAAATTGTTGCTTGTGGTACATCCTATAATGCAGGTATGGTGGCGCGTTATTGGTTTGAATCTTTGGCTGGAGTGAGCTGTGATGTTGAAATTGCATCAGAGTTTCGTTACCGAAAATTTGTTACCCGTCCAAATAGCTTATTGATTACACTTTCTCAATCTGGCGAAACAGCAGATACTTTAGCCGCACTTCGTTTAGCGAAAGAAAAGGGCTACATGGCGGCATTAACAATTTGTAATGTTGCTGGATCTTCGCTAGTACGCGAATCAGATCTTGCATTTATGACGCGTGCTGGTGTTGAAGTTGGGGTGGCATCAACAAAAGCATTTACGACGCAGCTCGCTGCGTTATTAATGTTGGTGACGGCACTTGGTAAAGTTAAAGGTCATATTTCTGCAGAAAAAGAGCAAGAGATTATCAAAGCAATGCAATCTTTACCTGCTGAAATTGAAAAAGCGTTAGCTTTTGATACAGACATTGAAGCATTAGCTGAAGATTTTGCTGAAAAACATCATGCTCTTTTCTTAGGTCGTGGAGCATTTTATCCAATTGCAGTAGAGGCCTCTTTGAAATTGAAAGAGATTTCTTATATTCACGCTGAAGCATATGCGGCGGGAGAATTAAAACATGGTCCATTAGCGTTGATTGATGCCGATATGCCAGTAATTGTTGTGGCGCCAAATAATGAATTATTAGAGAAAGTAAAATCGAACATTGAAGAGGTTCGTGCTCGTGGCGGCCAATTATATGTATTTGCCGATAAAGAAGCGGGCTTTACACCAAGTGAAGGAATGAAAATCATCACGCTGCCAAAAGTCAATGATATCGTTGCACCGATTTTTTATACCATCCCAATGCAGTTGCTTTCTTATCATGTGGCCTTAATTAAAGGTACTGACGTAGATCAACCTCGTAACTTAGCGAAGTCTGTTACCGTAGAATAAAGTGCGGTTGATTTTAAGATAAATTTAAGGCACAGGTTATAGCTTGTGCTTTATCTGATTGAATGAAAAGGGCGAACATTAAAATGTTCGCCCTTTTCTGATCTAAAAAAACGTATAACTTAGCCCATACCGTATTTTTTTAGTTTTTTACGTAATGTACCACGGTTGATACCAAGCATATTTGCTGCACGGGTTTGATTACCACGAGTATATTGCATAATCATATCTAACATCGGGTGTTCAACTTCCGCTAATACTAATTCGTAAAGGTCATTCACATCTTGACCATCTAATTGCGCTAAATAATTACGCAATGCTTGTTTTACTGAATCGCGTAATGGTTTGTTGGTCACTTGTGATTGCGCATTTAATACTGATACCGTTAAGGCTTCAGCAGGATTACGTTGTTGTTCTAACATTTTTCTTTATCCAAAATTAAATTGAAAAAATCTTCCAATACAATAAGTTGCTCTTTTGGATCACTAATTGCATTAAAAGTCTGTTTAAAAACGGAATCAGGTTGAATTCCCTGTAAATACCAAGCCACGTGTTTACGCGCAATGCGATAGCCTTTTTGTTCGCCATAGAATTGATGTAATTCTTGAATATGACGCAAAATTTGACCGCACTTTTCGTTTAAACTTGGCATTTGGCTTATCGAGTTATGCTCAATTAGGTTTTCCACAGCTTGAAATAGCCAAGGGTTACCTAGCGCAGCACGACCGATCATAATGGCATCCGCTCCAGTATAATCGAGAACGAATTTTGCTTTCCGAGCAGAATCAATATCACCATTGGCTATAACCGGTATGGCAATTGCTTGTTTAACAGCTTTGATGTTGTCATATTCCGCTTCGCCTTCAAAAAGACAAGCGCGTGTACGACCATGCACTGTTAATGCTTGTATGCCACATTGTTCTGCAATTTTGCCGATTTGAACGCAGTTTCGATTAGATTTATCCCAGCCTGTACGAATTTTTAAGGTCACCGGCACATTGACGGCGGACACTACTTCTCGCAAGATTTTTTCCACCAAATCTGGAAATTGCAACAACGCAGAACCTGCGAGTTTGCGATTTACTTTTTTGGCGGGGCACCCCATATTAATGTCAATGATTTGAGCACCATATTCCACGTTGATAGCTGCAGCTTGTGCCATTTCTAGCGGATCACTGCCTGCAATTTGGACGGCATTGAGACCTAAATCTTCGCTATGTGCCAAACGCAATTTAGATTTTTCGGTATGCCAAACTTGCGGATTTGTGGACATCATTTCTGAAAATGTGAGTCCAGCACCATAATATGCACAAAGACGACGGAAAGGCTGGTCGGTAATACCTGCCATTGGTGCAAGTAAAACACGATTTCTTAATTGGTATGAACCGATTCGCATTTTACGTTACCTTCCTAGCAAACCTAAATCTAATTAGTGTCGAACTGGTCGACGACCGACAAGGCTGGCTATAATACGCATTTTGCCTTACTTTGCAAAGTGAAATTTGTTTAAAAAATACACTTTTTTTGATTGACAAAAAGAAATTAAAGCGTTTTTAGCTTACCCGTAATTCGGCACCATTCTTCTCTGACCGCGACTGGCTCTAACGCAAATGTTTGCGTATAGGCATCGCATACCGATTGCGCTTGAATTTCTAAAATGCCCGATAAACCAAGATCGCCATTCGGTTTAACAAGTTGGCTAATGATTGGGTAAAGTTCTTTGAGAGGCCCAGCAAGAATATTTGCCACCACGACATCAGCTTTTAAATCAGCGGGTTTTTCATCAGATAAGAACAACTGTAAGCGATCTGCGACGCCATTTTGCTCGGCATTATTGTGACTGGCCAGAATGGCTTGTGGATCGATATCAATTCCCACTGCACTTTTCGCCCCAAGTTTTAATGCGGCAATGGCTAAAATGCCAGATCCACAACCAAAATCAATGACGGTTTTATCTTTCAAATCTAGACCATCTAGCCATTCTAAACATAGTGCAGTTGTAGGATGCGTGCCTGTTCCAAATGCTAAACCTGGGTCGAGCATAACATTGACGGCATTTTCATCAGGCACATTACGCCAACTTGGACAAATCCATAAACGCTTACCAAATTGCATTGGGTGGAAGTTATCCATCCATTCGCGCTCCCAGTCTTTATCTTCTATTTGTTCAATTTTGTATGCCGTATTGCTATCTAAGTGTTTCGCTTCTTTTAATAAGCGGACGATTTCTGCCATATCTGTTTCTGCATCAAATAACGCAATAACATCGGTGTTGCCCCATAAACGAGTTTCACCAGGCAAAGGCTCAAAAATCGGTGTATCTTGACTATCCATAAAAGTCACAGAAACGGAGCCGATTTCTTCTAAAAAATCACTTATTTGTTCTGCTTTTTCATTGGTGCTATTTAGGCGAATTTGAATCCAAGCCATTTGTTTTTTTCCTTTATTTCATAAAATGGGGCGTATTATACCGATTTTTTTAAAAGTTTCGGCAGTAAAGTCGAGCCAAGTGTAGCGAGCATGATGATTGTTATACCAAGTGCGGCTGAAAATGATAGCGTTTCGCCAAGTAATGATATGGCAAATAAGATGCCGAATAGCGGCTCAAGTGCAACTAAAATACCGGAGATATTGGCATCCACATTATTAAGGCCTTTATTCCATAACCAATAGGCAAGCCAGCTACAGCCAATGGCAAGATATAATAAACCTGCAATACCTGTGGAATTTAATGATATTTGCCAGTTTTCTGTGAGTAATACCGTAAATGGCAATGTTGTGATGGTGCCAAGTACAATGCTGACGGAGGTATAAGCTTGCGTTGAAACTTTGGCTACAACTCGCTGCGTCCAACGTAACACGGCAGCGAAAATGATCCCCGCACTTAGCACTAATAAACAGCCGAATAAACTGATGTTATCAATGCCTTCATTATTTTTTCCACCATTGATTAAAATCGCCACGCCAATAAATGCCATTGCGCCGAATAGCCAGTGAAACCATTTTGCTTTGTCTTTAAAGAAGAAATGCCCGACAAATACAACGAGCAGCGGTTCTAGCCCAATCATGGTGACTGCACTGGACGCAGATGTATATTTTAGTCCGATGAATTGCAATAAAAATATGGCGGTATAGTTAAAGAATGCCAACCACCAAAGCTGTTTACGCATTGGTTTATCAATTTTTTTCCAACGACGTAGAAAGAGTGGCATGACAATAATCATTGCAATAATTAACCGCACTTGCACAACAAGCACAGGATCCATCATCGAATAAGTGAGTTTACCGACGATTAATGAACTGCTCCAAATAAGTAGCGCGAGAATTTGATAGAGCATTGATGTATCCCTGTGAATTGTTCCAATTCTATGTTTTCGCGTAGAAATTTCTGAAAGTGAGAAAATTAAATATCACCTTCCTCTCATTTAGAAGAAGGTGACAGCATATTGATTAATTCTTAAAGTGCGGTAACTTTTAATTGAGTTTTTTCAATACGACGTTCGCCCAATTTATTACCCACTAAAAAGGCAATTAATCCAAATACTAATGACGGTACGATTTGATGGAAATTAAATAATTTTATGCTAAGTTGAGTGAGCAAGATATAACTTCCCAAGCCGATAATCATTGAGCTTAAGGCACCATAAGCATTTGCTTTATTCCAGTAAATACCCAGCACAATTACCCATAAAAATGCGGCTTCTAGCCCACCAAAGGCAAATAGGTTTAACCAAATAATCATATCTGGTGGATTGAGTGCGGCAAAGATTAAAAGTGCGGTCAAAATCAGCGTAATAATTGATGAAAAATAACTCACTTTTTTCTCATTTTTTGCGGCTTCTGGTTTCGTAGAAAGGTATAAATCTTTTACAAAAATAGAAGAAGATTGAATAAGTTGAGCATCAATTGTGGACATAATTGCTGACATTGGTGCAGCTAAGAAAATACCCGCAACAATAGGCGGTAATACTTTGAGCATTAAAGTTGGAATCACTTGATCCGAGACTGTTAAATTTGGAATAACTGCACGACCAAGTGCACCAGCTAAGTGCATCCCAAACATAATGATGGATAGTACAATTGTTCCAATCAGCATCCCTCTATGTAGGGCTTTGCTATCTTTAAATGCCATGCATCGAACAGCAGTATGTGGAAGACCGACGACACCGAAACAGACGAGTACCCAGAAGGAAGCCATAAATTGAAAATCTAACATTCCATTTGGCCCGTAAGGCGTGACTAATGCAGGATCGATTTCTGTTAATTTATTAACCGCACTTTCTACACCGCCGAGCGCATAAATGGTTCCTACAAGGAGAATAATAGTACCTAAAATCATGACAGTACCTTGAATGGTATCCGTGAGTACGACGGCGCGGAATCCCCCGATAAATGTATAGATACCTACCGTTAAAGCAAATAAGAGCAATGCTTGAGTATAAGAAATGCCAATGGTTGTTTCTAATAAACGTGCACCACCAATAAATTGCACAGTCATGGCTGCAAAAAATGCGAGAAGAAGGGCAAGGCTTGATAGCCAGACTAAATATTTGTTTTTATAACGATAAAGGAAAAGATCGTTAATCGTTAACGCATTGGTTTCTCTTGATAATAGTGCGAATTTTTTACCTAATGCGCCTAATGCAAGCCACACTGCTGGGACTTGAATCATCGCCAGTAATACCCAACCTAATCCGTATTTATAAGCTGCGCCAGGCCCTCCGACAAAAGAACTTGCACTGGCATAAGTTGACGCGGTTGTCATTGCGAGCACAAAACCAGTCATGGAGCGGTTACCTACATAATATTCCGTTAGGAAATCGCCTTTTGTACGTTTTACATAAGCGAAAATCGCAGCACCAAATATAAATGCAAGATAAATAATTAAAGGGAGAATAATACCTAAATTCATTTTTGATTCTCCTCATCCTTGATTTCAAGAGAGATATCTTGATAAATAATTTTGATAATCCAATGGCCAATTACAATAAACAGAATAGGCAAATAAATACAAGAGAGTTCAAACCAGAGAGGGAAACCAATCGGCCCTTGAGTTTCTTTAGGCAAATAAGCACATAAGCACCAACCTATCACATATAAAATAGATAGGCCTAATGCCCAACTAGCTTCCTTGGCAGCTTGTTGATAACGTTGTTTTAATGTCATGTTTCTTCCTTAAATTTTTATAAGTGAAAGTATATTTTTGAATGGTATAAAGGGCGTATATTTCATACGCCCCTTGTGTTTGCTAATCTTACAACTTTTTTGAATAATTCAAAATGTTTTGCTGATTCTAGTGATTATTACCATTAAATAAAGTTTAGGAACATGTGAAAATGGCTAACACCTGTTAGCCATTTAAAATTTAATTATTCATGCATACCTAATTTTTTCTCCAAATAGTGGATGTTTGTTCCACCTTTTTGGAAATTTTTATCTTCAAGAATTAATTCATGAAGTGGGATGTTGGTCTTGATACCATCAATAATTGTTTCAGATAATGCATTTTGCATACGGCGGATTGCAACTTCACGCGTATCGCCATAAGTGATAAGTTTTGCGATCATAGAGTCGTAATGTGGAGGCACCGTATATCCGCCATAAACATGAGAGTCCCAACGAACGCCCAATCCGCCAGGCGAATGTAAGTGATTTACTTTGCCCGGAGATGGTAAGAATGTTTTTGGATCCTCTGCATTAATACGGCATTCCATTGCATGGCCTTTAACTTTGATGTCCTCTTGCTTAAAGGAAATTGGCAAGCCTGCCGCAATACGCAATTGCTCTTTCACTAAATCTACACCTGTAATCATTTCAGTTACTGGGTGTTCCACTTGGATACGTGTATTCATTTCAATGAAATAGAATTCGCCATTTTCATATAAGAATTCAAACGTACCTGCTCCGCGATAGCCGATTTCTACGCAGGCTTTTGCACAGCGTGAGCCGATATCGCGGCGAACTTCTTCTGTGATACCTGGAGCTGGCGCTTCTTCCACAACTTTTTGGTGACGACGCTGCATTGAGCAGTCACGTTCAGCCAAATAAACTGCATTGCCATGCGTGTCTGCTAATACTTGAATTTCCACGTGACGTGGATTTTCTAAGTATTTTTCCATATAGACCATATCATTGTTGAATGCGGCTTTCGCTTCTGCTTTGGTCATTGCGATAGATTCTTCTAATGCGCCTTCGCTACGAACTACACGCATTCCTCGGCCGCCACCACCGCCTGATGCTTTGATGATGATTGGATAGCCAATACGTTTGGCGATTTCTTTATTTTTAGCAATATCATTACCTACAGGGCCATCAGAACCGGGTACACAAGGCACGCCTGCTTTTTTCATCGCTTTAATAGCTGAAACTTTATCGCCCATTAAACGGATGACATCCGCAGTTGGGCCGATGAAAGTGAAACCTGAGCGTTCAACTTGTTCAGCAAAATCAGCATTTTCAGATAAGAAACCGTATCCAGGGTGAATTGCATCCGCACCTGTGACTTCGGCAGCAGCAATGATAGCTGGAATATTTAAATAACTTTTTGCGGAAGGTGCTGGGCCGATACAAACGGTTTCATCCGCGAGTAAAACGTGTTTTAAATCACGATCAGCGGTAGAGTGAACCGCCACAGTCTTAATACCTAATTCTTTACAAGCACGTAAAATGCGTAGTGCAATTTCACCGCGGTTAGCAATCACAACTTTTTCTAACATAAAAGAGTCCGTTTAGTCAGATAGACGTGAATTTTTATGTAGGTTCTTGAAATATTGTTCTCCCTATAAAATTTGGTGTGAACAGATTTCAATTTATATTGCCTACGATAAATTCGCTCTAATTGTTTGTATATGAAATAGGCGGACTAAAGTCCGCCCGACGAAAATATTGGAAATTATTCAATAACGATTAATGGTTCGTCGAATTCAACAGCGTCCCCGTCGTTGATAAGAATTGCTTTTACTACGCCAGCTTTGTCCGCTTCAATGCGGTTCATCATTTTCATTGCTTCAACGATACAAAGGGCGTCGCCAACTTTCACAGATTGACCCAGTTCAACGAATGCTTTTGCTTCTGGGCTTGGACTACGATAGAACGTTCCCACCATTGGTGAACGTACCAGATGGCCTGATAATTCATCGGATGCTGCTGGCGCAGCTGCTGGAGCTTGAGCTGGCGCAGCAGTTGGAGTTGGTGCTACTACTGGTGCCGCAGCGTATTGAACAGCTGCAGGAGCAACTGCTGGCGCTGCACGGCTAATACGTACTGTACCTTCTTCTTCTTGCACTTCTAATTCAGTAATGCCAGATTCTTCTACTAATTCGATTAATTTTTTGATTTTACGAATGTCCATACGTTCTTCCTAAAAAGATTGAAATTTTAACCGCACTTTTAAATGAAAAAGTGCGGTTATGAATAAACTTATTTTTGTGTTGTAAAGATTACCTTAAATTTTGCAAATTTGCGATAAAATTCTGTGAATTTCGCCCAAAATGCTTGATTTTCTTATTTTTTAGCAAGGTAATCGATAGCAAATAAAAAGGCAAACTCGTAACCTTTTGCTCCTAAACCGCAAATAACGCCTTCAGCCACATCGCTAAAGTAAGAGTGATGACGAAATGGTTCACGTTTATGCACGTTGGATAAATGAATTTCCACAAAAGGAATTGAAACGGCTAAAAGTGCATCGCGCAATGCCACACTGGTATGGGTGTAGGCCGCAGGATTGATTAAAATAAAATCGACTTGCTGAAAACTTTCGTGGATCTTATTAATTAATTTTTCTTCACTATTAGCTTGAAAACATTCCACTTGTACATTGTGCTGAGTGGCTAATGTTTGTATTTTCTCTTCAATTGATGCAAGAGAAATACTGCCATAATGTTTTGGCTCGCGAGCCCCTAACATATTTAAGTTTGGGCCATTTAACAGCAAAATTCTGTGTGTTTGCGACATTTTTAATCCTTTTTGTGTGGCGCATTATACTGGTTTTTCGATTTTTGGTGGTCGAATCAGATAATTTTAGTGATAAATTCAGATTCTAAATCTACAATAGGTAAATCAGAACTAGGCCAAGCGCGTAGCACTTGATATTCCATCAAATCTAAAGTGTCTAAGCCTGGAGTTACATTCGGGGTGTATTGTTGTGCGATTCGTGCAAGCTGAGAGAGCCCTAAACTGCTTTCGATACTTGAACTAATAACTGCTTTTAGACCTAACGAATGTGCTTGGTTAATGAGTTCAGCACAACGTTGAATTGAACCAATTAAAGTGGGTTTGATTACGACAGCCGATAAGTTCGGTTCTTTTTCCAGGCAAAAATTAGGCTCTCGAACGGATTCATCCCATGCAATCGCAATGTCGGTTTGCGCTGCAAATTCACGGCTGAGTGCTTGTGTTTTACAAGGCTCTTCTAAAAATTGAATACGTTTTCTATGTTGAGGTTTGACTTTAGCGGCAAATTGTAACGCTTTTTCTAACGACCAATGGCGGTTTGCATCAAGTCGTAATTGTAAATCAGGAATGGCTTCTAAAAACATATCGGCAATTAATCCATCGCGATTGGCTTCGTATATGCCCACTTTCATCTTTGCCACTTTTTCGCCTTCTATGCTCGCAAGTTTGGCGTATAGTTCATCTGGATCGCCATAACAAAGTGGTGCTGTATGGTAATTGCCTTCAGCTTGTAAATAACCTTTCATTTCATCCATTGCGCAACTGATACCAAAAGCAACGGAGGGATAGGTGCCATCTAATGGGACGCGAGGCGCATCACAGCTTGCATTGCACCATGTCGTTAGCCATTCAATTGCTTGTTCTTGAGCTTGATCTAAGGTTTCTTCGCTAAAACCAGGTAGCGGGGCGATTTCTCCCCAACCGTCTCGGCTGCAACTCACTCTTACGATTAAGCCTTCACGGCGTTTTAAAAAACGATCACGCAGAATAAGTTGGCTATCAACGGGGATGGAATAACGGTAAAGATTAAATGATTTTTCAGCCATGCTTGCTCCCAATACAAAAGTGCGGTCAAAATTCACGAAGATTTTTAACCGCACTTTAGAACGATAAATTAAGGGTTACGTCTGAATTTGCTGAAGTCTGGGGCGCGTTTTTCGTTAAACGCATTGCGACCTTCTTGACCTTCTTCAGTCATGTAGAACAACATTGTTGCGTTACCCGCTAATTCTTGAAGACCTGCTTGGCCATCACAATCCGCATTTAATGCTGCTTTCAAACAACGAATCGCGATTGGGCTATTGCGTAACATTTCACGACACCAGCGTACGGTTTCTTTTTCAAGATCAGCGTAAGGCACAACAGTATTGACTAAGCCCATGTCTAATGCTTCTTGTGCATTATATTGACGGCATAAGAACCAAATTTCACGCGCTTTTTTCTGACCAACTAAACGAGCCATATAGCTTGCGCCCCAGCCACCATCGAATGAACCAACTTTTGGCCCAGTTTGACCGAAAATGGCATTTTCAGCAGCAATCGTTAAGTCGCAAAGCATATGTAATACATGACCACCACCAATTGCATAACCTGCCACCATTGCCACAACCGGTTTTGGGCAAGAACGAATATCGCGTTGGAAATCCAATACATTTAAGTGATGTACGCCGCTGTCATCTTTGTAGCCGCCGTAATCGCCACGTACTTTTTGGTCACCACCAGAACAGAATGCTTTTTCGCCTTCGCCAGTTAATACGATAACACCAATGTTTTCATCGAAGCGTGCATCAGAAAATGCAGTGATCATTTCTTTTACTGTTTGTGGGCGGAACGCGTTGCGAACCTCTGGGCGGTTAATCGTGATTTTAGCAATACCATCAGTGGATTTATGATAGCGAATGTCGCTATAGCCTTCACTGTGATCGACCCATTCAACAGGCGCATATAACACATCATCTTTTGGATTTTGCATGAGAATTCCTTTTAATTAACGTAAAAAAGTGCGGTCATTATAGCGGAAGTTTTTCGGATCAGGAAAACTAAATTCATTTGCTGCTTTATCTGTTGTGAAGATATTGCTAGAATTTTGCGCATTCTCACTTTTATAAGGATCAAATGTGAAATTAATTGCAACCTTAGGTGTGGCAGTATTGCTGTCTGGCTGCTCAATGTTTGGTAGCTCACAATCCGCAATCCCAGGTGAATTTGCGGGGGCGGATTACCAACTCTCCGATCAAGATGCAAAACAATGGGCGATTGCAAGTAAGCAAGCTGAACAATGCGTTTACCCAAATTTAACTCGAATTTTGCAACAGCATTTTTCAAAAGAAGATAGCTATATTCACTCACAATATGTCTTTTTCTATCCATTGGAAAAAATTATTGGCGAGCAATATGTGAAGATTATTCAAGGTGATGAAAAATCAATGAATTATGCAAGCTATCAGTTTAAAAAATTCCGTACCGAAGTGGGTAATGTTGAACCTTTAACTGAACAGGCGTGTTTAAAATTACGTAATGAAGCGCGTGATGATTTGGCTGTCGTGAAAGGCCAATATAAAAATGGCATGGTGGAAGTGCAGAAAAATGAAGATGGCACACCGAAAAATCAAGATGGTATCGCGACGAATGAAAATAAATTCTTCTTTGATATTATCAAATGGGGATCCATGTTGTTGCTTTAGTCTAAAATTCGATGAAATAAAAAACCGCACTTTAAAGTGCGGTTTTATTTTTCATTTTTTCTAGCTAAAAATTACGCTAATTTTTTGATTTGTGCAGCTAATTTAGATTTGTGGTTTGCTGCTTTGTTAGCGTGGATTAAGCCTTTAGAAGCCATACGGTCAACAACTTTTTGCATTTCAACGAATGCTGCTTCAGCTGCTGCTTTTTCACCTGCTGCTACTTGAGCATATACTTTTTTGATGTAAGTACGCATCATAGAGCGTTGGCTTGCGTTGTGTTGGCGGCGTTTTTCAGATTGAACCGCGCGTTTTTTTGCTGACTTGATATTAGCCAAGGTCAAACTCCTAAAATTTCTGTTGATTGATAGACAAAATAAAGGGCGTCAATATGCCGATTTTTTATACTTTTGTCAATGAAAAATTTGTGTTGATTTCGGTGAGACACAACCGAAAGTAAGTATCGTTATTTTTACAAGCTCTTTCAATATGGGCTCACACAAACGATGTGCGGCGGATTTTATCAGTTTTTTTTCACGGAATATAGCGTAAAAACAAAATTTCTATACAATTAGGCAAAAATTTTAGGGTAGAGAAGAATATTTTGAGTAAACGACTTTTAAAATCTAGCATTGTTGTTAGTTCTATGACTTTATTATCTAGAGTGTTAGGTCTTGTTCGCGATGTAGTTATCGCTCATCTCATTGGTGCAGGTGCTGCGGCGGACGTTTTTTTATTTGCTAATCGTATTCCAAATTTTCTTCGTCGTTTATTCGCTGAAGGGGCTTTTTCACAGGCTTTTGTCCCTGTTCTCGCAGAATATCAAAAATCTGGTGATATTAATAAAACCCGAGAATTTATTGGAAAAGTTTCTGGTACTCTTGGGGGATTAGTTAGCATTGTTACGATCCTCGCAATGGTTGGCTCACCTGTCGTTGCCGCTTTATTTGGGATGGGCTGGTTTACCGATTGGATAAATGATGGTCCAGATGCACATAAATTTGAACAAGCTTCCCTTTTACTTAAAATAACTTTTCCTTATTTATGGTTTGTTACTTTTGTGGCACTTTCTGGTGCGGTGCTTAACACGATTGGGAAATTCGGCGTGATGTCCTTTTCACCAGTGTTATTAAATATAGCGATGATTGCCACCGCACTTTTTCTTGCACCACAAATGGATAACCCAGATCTTGCACTCGCTATCGGGATTTTTCTTGGCGGATTATTACAGTTTTTATTCCAAATTCCATTTATGAAACAAGCTGGTTTACTAGTGAAACCCAAGTGGGCTTGGCGGGATGAAGGCGTAACCAAAATTCGTAAATTAATGATCCCTGCGTTATTTGGTGTATCGGTAAGTCAAATTAATCTTTTGCTGGATACAGTGATTGCAAGCTTTTTAATGACAGGTTCAATTAGCTGGTTGTATTATTCCGACCGCTTACTGGAATTTCCTCTCGGTTTATTTGGTATTGCTATTTCTACCGTAATTTTGCCAACACTTGCTCGCCACCATGTTAATCGTGAAGGCGATTCAGCTAAAAGTGCGGTTGATTTTCGTAATACAATGGATTGGGGCGTGCGAATGATTTTATTACTTGGCGTTCCCGCAGCCATTGGTATTGCAGTATTGGCTCAACCGATGTTACTTACGCTATTTATGCGTGGAAATTTCATGCTAAATGATGTTCATGCCGCCTCTTATTCTTTATGGGCATTTAATGCGGGTTTACTTAGCTTTATGTTGATTAAAATCCTCGCCAATGGCTATTACGCCCGCCAAGATACCAAAACACCAGTAAAAATCGGCATTATTGCCATGGTGAGTAATATGGGGTTTAACTTATTGGCGATTCCTTTCAGTTATGTTGGTTTAGCTATTGCTTCAGCAATGTCGGCAACCCTTAATGCCTATTTACTCTATCGCGGCTTAGCCAAAGCGGATGTCTATCATTTTCCACGTAAAAGTGCGGTCTTTTTTGGAAAAGTTTTATTGGCAGCAATCGCAATGGGCGCAGCAGTTTGGTATTACGTGCCTGAAATCAACCAATGGGCGAAAATGGATTTCTTCATGCGTGTTTATTGGCTTGTTTGGTTGATTGTATTAGCCGCAATAGTTTATGGCACAACGTTGATTTTATTAGGCGTTCGAAAGCACCATTTGCTGACAAAAAACTAACTTCTCGCTATAATGCCGAAATTCTCTTATTTTCATGGATAAGGACATGCAATTAATTCGCGGGCTTCATAATGCAAATCGTGTTTTACAAGGTTGTGCGCTAACGATCGGCAACTTTGATGGCGTGCATTTAGGGCATCAAGCCGTCCTTCGCCATTTGCGCCAAAAAGCTGACGAATTAAATTTACCCATGGCAGTATTGTTATTTGAATCACAGCCGCGTGAATATTTTATGGGTAAGAATGCACCCGCGCGTTTAATGCGCTTGCGTGACAAAATTTATTATCTCGAAAAGGCTAAGGTTGATGTCGTAATTGTGGCGAAATTTGACCGCACTTTTGCCGAACAACCAGCTGATGTTTTTATTGAACAAACGCTTGTTAATCATCTACATGTTAAATTTTTAAGCATTGGCGATGATTTCAAGTTCGGTTCAAAACGCCAAGGCAATTTTGCAATGTTGCAAGCAGCTGGTCAGCGTTTCGGTTTTATTGTTGAAGATAACCGTAGCTTTTGTCTAGATGAACAGCGAATTAGTAGCACTGCAATTCGCGAAGCGTTAGCGAATGATGACTTACAACTTGCAGAAAATTTACTCGGTAAACCTTATCGTATTTTCGGGCGAGTGATCCATGGTAATAAATTAGGTAGATCAATAGGATTTCCAACGGCAAATATTCGTTTGCATAGGCAAGTCAATCCAATCAAAGGCGTTTATGCCGTAAAAGTGCAGTTAAAATCGGGTGAGATTTTTAATGGCGTGGCAAACATGGGAAAACGCCCAACTATAAATGGATTAATGCAATTATTAGAAGTTCATTTGTTTGATTTTTCTCAGAATATTTATGGCCAAATGGTAGAAGTTGAATTCTACCACAAGATTAGAAACGAGATTAAATTTCCGTCTTTTGATGATTTGAAAGTACAAATTGAGAAAGACGTAGAAACTGCGAAAGCGTTTTTTAACAGTTAATTTTAAAATGTAAAAATTGGAAAATAAAATGACAGTCGATTACAAAAACACTCTTAACCTACCTGAAACCAGCTTTCCAATGCGCGGTGATTTAGCTAAGCGCGAACCTGATATGTTGAAAAATTGGTACGATAAAAATCTTTATCAAAAAATTCGTGAAGCGAGCAAAGGCAAAAAATCTTTTATTTTGCATGATGGCCCTCCGTATGCGAATGGTAACATTCATATTGGTCACGCAGTAAACAAAATTCTGAAAGATATTATTATTAAATCCAAAACGGCATTAGGTTTTGATTCTCCTTATATCCCGGGTTGGGATTGTCATGGTTTGCCTATTGAACTTAAAGTAGAAGGTTTAGTGGGCAAACCAAACGAGAAAATTACAGCAGCTGAGTTCCGTCAAAAATGTCGCGAATATGCTGCAGAACAAGTAGAAGGTCAGAAAAAAGACTTTATCCGTTTAGGTGTGTTGGGCGATTGGGATAATCCTTATTTAACGATGAACTTCGACACCGAAGCAAACATCATCCGTACACTCGGTAAAGTGATTGCGAATGGCCATTTATACAAAGGTTCAAAACCAGTGCACTGGTGTTTGGATTGTGGCTCTTCTTTAGCAGAAGCAGAAGTGGAATATGAAGACAAAGTTTCTCCGTCTATCTATGTTCGTTTCCCAACAGTAAGTGCGGTTGAAATTGAAGAGAAATTTAACGCAGTAGGTAAAGGCCATGGCAAATTATCTGCGGTGATTTGGACAACCACACCTTGGACAATGCCATCTAACCGTGCAATCGCGGTAAATGCAGAATTAGAATACAACCTAGTCCAACTTGGCGATGAGCGTGTGATTTTAGCTGCTGAATTAGTTGAATCCGTAGCGAAAGCGGTGGGCGTAGAACAAGTTGAAATTTTAGGTTCAGTAAAAGGTCAGGCGCTTGAGTTAGTACGCTTTAACCATCCGTTCTATAATTTTACTGTACCAGTAATTTTAGGTGATCACGTGACCACTGATGGTGGTACGGGTTTAGTACATACCGCGCCAGATCATGGTTTGGACGACTTTATTGTAGGGCAAAAATATAATTTACCAATGGCGGGTCTTGTATCTAATGACGGTAAATTTATTTCAACCACTGAATTCTTTGCAGGTAAAGGCGTATTTGAAGCGAATCCATTGGTTGTTGAAAAATTGCAAGAAGTGGGCAACTTATTAAAAGTGGAGAAAATCAAACACAGCTACCCACACTGCTGGCGTCACAAAACCCCAATTATTTTCCGTGCAACACCACAATGGTTTATCGGTATGGAAACGCAAGGTTTACGCCAACAAGCATTAGGCGAAATCAAACAAGTTCGCTGGATTCCAGATTGGGGTCAAGCACGTATCGAAAAAATGGTTGAAAACCGCCCAGACTGGTGTATTTCTCGCCAACGTACTTGGGGCGTGCCGATGACCTTATTCGTGCACAAAGAAACTGAAGAACTTCATCCTCGTACTTTAGAGTTACTTGAAGAAGTAGCGAAACGTGTAGAGAAAGCCGGTATTCAAGCATGGTGGGATTTAGACGAAAAAGAATTATTAGGTGCGGACGCAGAAACTTATCGCAAAGTGCCTGATACCCTTGACGTGTGGTTTGACTCAGGATCAACCTATTCTTCTGTTGTCGCGAATCGTCCGGAATTTAACGGTCAAGATATCGACATGTATTTGGAAGGTTCCGACCAACACCGTGGTTGGTTTATGTCTTCTTTAATGCTTTCTACGGCAACAGACAGCAAAGCACCATACAAACAAGTATTAACTCATGGCTTCACGGTGGATGGTCAAGGCCGTAAGATGTCAAAATCTATCGGTAACATAGTGACACCACAAGAAGTGATGGATAAATTCGGTGGTGACATTTTACGTTTGTGGGTTGCATCTACCGACTATACGGGTGAAATGACCGTTTCGGATGAAATCTTAAAACGTGCAGCGGATAGCTATCGTCGTATTCGTAACACCGCACGTTTCTTATTAGCGAACTTGAATGGTTTTGATCCAAAACGTGATTTAGTCAAACCAGAAGAAATGATTAGCCTAGATCGTTGGGCGGTGGCTTGTGCATTAGATGCACAAAAAGAAATCAAAGATTCGTACGATAACTATCAATTCCACACTGTGGTACAACGTTTAATGCGTTTCTGTTCTGTGGAAATGGGTTCATTCTATTTAGATATTATCAAAGACCGTCAATACACCACCAAAGCAGACAGCCTTGCTCGTCGTAGTTGTCAAACTGCGTTATGGCATATTGCAGAAGCATTAGTTCGTTGGATGGCACCGATCTTATCTTTCACTGCCGATGAAATTTGGCAACACTTGCCACAAACCGAAAGTGGTCGTGCAGAATTCGTATTTACTGAAGAATTCTATCAAGGATTGTTCGGTTTAGGCGAGAATGAAAAATTAGATGATGCTTACTGGCAACAGCTGATTAAAGTTCGTTCTGAAGTGAACCGCGTATTAGAAGTCGCGCGTAACGATAAAGTAATTGGTGGCGGTTTAGAAGCAGAAGTGACCGTTTATGCGAATGACGAATATCGTGCATTGTTGGAACAATTAGGCAATGAATTACGTTTCGTGTTAATCACCTCAAAAGCAGAAGTGAAAGCATTAGCAGACAAACCTGCAGATGTAGCTGCGGGTGAGTTAGAGGGAATTGCCGTAAGCGTAGCACGTTCTAACGGTGAAAAATGTCCACGTTGCTGGCATTATTCTGACAAAATTGGTGTAAATTCAGAACATCCAACACTTTGTCCACGTTGTGTAGAAAATGTCGTGGGTAATGGTGAAGTGCGCCATTTTGCATAATTAAATTCGTAGTAAAACAGAAAAGTGTGGTTGATTCTAACCGCACTTTTTTACTTTTGTACAAAAGGAAGTAGAGATGATGTTAGGAAAAGAAATGATTCACTCAAAAACAATGTGGTTTTATCTCTTATTGCTTGTTTTCTCCATTTTTACCAATATGGGATTGGGTAATGTATTAAGTGAGAATATTCCCGCTTCAGATTACGCAATTTTATTTGTTATCACGGTGATTTCTTTTTATTTCACCCCTTGGGTTGGGCGAATCTTAATTACTGTATTGTTCCTCAGTGCGCTATTTTATTGTTCTGCTGGTTTTTTCTATGGTATTCCATCTTTGGGTATTATCGCTTCTGTTTATGAAACGAATATTAATGAAACCTTGGAATATTACACAACCATTCCTTTTTGGATATTTTTATTTCAAGCTAGTTATCTCATCCTATTTGTTGCTTTAATGAAATTAAGTTTTCATGTTAAACAACAAGCATTTAAATGGCTAAATACGGGTGTTATCGGCATATTATTAGTTTTTTCTTACAATCAATTTTCTGATTGGAACTATGCGTATAAATTCCGTTTTTATCCCGTTCTTTTCTACTCAGAATTTGATCGTATGAATGATCTGTATTTAGAACAACGAGATTTTCTAAATCAATCCGTTAATGCGCCTTCTCAATGGGATATTCAATCTTTTACGCCAAAATATAAAAATTATATTTTGATTATCGGTGAAAGCATGCGAAAAGATTATATGTCGTTATATGGCTTTCCACTGAAAACTACGCCATTTTTAGAGCGTGTGAAAGGCTCAATTTTTGAAAATTATTATTCTGCAGCACCGAATACGCAACCATCCTTACAACGCACCTTATATCGAGCAGATAAAGGGGAAACGGTTTATACGGATAATATTATTTCTTTAGCCAAAAAAGCGGGCGTGAAAACCTATTGGATTTCTAATCAAGGCAAAATTGGTGAATTTGATACGATGGCCTCTCGTATTGGTCAAAGTGCAGATGAAACGATTTTTATGAAGCCGTTAGGTTATAACTCTAAAAAAGTTTATGACGACGAAATGTTGCCTGTATTAGATAAAGCCTTAAAAGAAAATATTACGAATCCAAAATTAATTGTGATTCATTTAATGGGCTCACATCCAGCCTTTTGCGAGCGTCTTCCTTACGAGGTTAAAGATTATTTTATTAATCAATCTATGTCTTGTTATTTAGAATCGATTAAATATACGGATCAGTTTTTAGAAAAATTAAATTCTCAATTAGTGGCGCAAAATGAACCCTATTCGGTGATTTACTTTTCTGATCACGGGCTTGCTCATTATGAGGATTCTAAGGGTTTATCGTTGCATCCAAATAATCTTTATAAACAAGATTATGAAATTCCTTTCGTTATGTTTTCGAGTGATATCCAAAAGGTAGAAAAAATAAAAACGCCACAATCTGCATTTAATTTTGTTTATGGTTTTGCTGATTGGATGGGGATTAAGGAAAAACATTTACAAGGCATCGATTTCTTCCGTCCTGAAAAACAGGAAATTAAGGTATTCGATTGGAAGAAAGTGGTGAATGTCAAAGAGTTGGCTGATGATCCAGCAAAATTACCAGAAGCCGTTCAGTAAATGAGATCGTGCTTTATCATTTATCGGCTTATGCTAGAATTAGCGGAATTTTTTTAAAAGGGAAATAGTATGTCCAAAAAATCAGGGCTTTCATTTTTATGGTTAAGTGCAGTCGCTTTCGTGGTTGATTTGCTCACTAAATATATTGTGGTACAAAAATTTGATTTGTATGAAAGCGTTAATGTATTGCCTGTTTTCAATCTCACTTATGTTCGCAATTATGGTGCGGCATTTAGTTTCTTAGCGGATCATAGTGGCTGGCAACAATATTTCTTTATTTTGTTAGCATTAGCTATTTCTGGCATGTTGGTTTATTTTTTAGCAAAAAATGATGTTGCACAAAAAATCCAAAATTCTGCTTATGCACTCATTATTGGTGGGGCGTTAGCGAATATGGTGGATCGTGCTTACAATGGTTTCGTCGTGGATTTTTTTGATTTCTACTGGGATATTTACCATTATCCAGTGTTTAATATCGCTGATATTGCCATTTGTATTGGCGCAGGGTTATTAGCATTGGATGCTTTTAAGAACGAAAAGAAAAAAGTACAAGATAAACAAGTAGAAAAGTGCGGTCAGAAATGAAGATAATTTTAGCGAATCCACGAGGATTTTGTGCCGGCGTAGATCGTGCCATTAGTATCGTTGAACTAGCCTTAGAAATTCATGGCGCACCAATTTATGTTCGTCATGAAGTGGTGCATAACCGATTTGTTGTAAACGGATTGCGTGATCGTGGTGCGATCTTTGTGGAAGAATTAAGCGAGGTGCCTGATGGCGCGATCGTGATTTTTTCTGCGCATGGTGTATCTCAAGCCGTTCGACAAGAAGCGAAAGACCGCAATCTCAAAGTATTTGATGCAACCTGTCCTTTGGTAACTAAAGTGCATATGCAGGTTGCACGCGCAAGTAGAAAGGGAACAAAAGCGATTTTGATTGGGCATAAAGGACATCCTGAAGTTGAAGGCACAATGGGGCAGTATAGCAACGAAGATGGCGGGATTTTTCTGATTGAAAAAGTAGAAGATATTGCGCGTTTGCCAATGCAAGAAAATGATGATTTAACCTTTATGACGCAAACAACTTTATCGCTAGATGATACAGCAGAAACCATTGCTGCATTAAAGGAAAAATATCCCGCTATTCAAGGGCCACACAAAAACGATATTTGTTATGCGACAACCAATCGTCAAGAAGCGGTGCGAGAATTGGCTAAATTATCAGATTTGGTATTGGTAGTTGGTTCTAAAAATTCATCAAATTCAAATCGTTTAGCTGAATTGGCTTCTCGTATGGGGGTTAAATCACAGCTTCTTGATGATCCTTCCGATATTCAAGCTGATTGGTTTAATGATGTGAAAACCATTGGGATTACAGCCGGCGCGTCTGCACCCGAAGAATTAGTTCAATCGATTATTTCCCGCTTAAAAGAGTTTGGTGCGAATACCATAGAAGAACTACAAGGTTTAGAAGAAAATATGTTCTTTGAGGTTCCAAAAGAGCTGAGAATAAAAGAAGTTAACTAATCTTAAGGGCTTGTCGTAAATGATAAGCCCTTTGTTTTTTCATTCAAATTAAGAATTTTTGCGATCTGAATCGCAAAAGTGCGGTAAGAATCTTGAGCGTTTTCTTGAAAGCATAAAAAATGGCTGTGTTGATATGCTAGTCAACATGTTCATATTACAAGGAAACCTCTATGAAATTAATGAAAACATTATTTACTTCGGTGGTATTGTGCGGGGCTTTGGGTGCGTCTTCAGCTTTTGCTGAGGAAAAAACTGCGGAGCAGGCTGTTCAACCTGTTGTAGCAACTCAAGCTGAAGCTCAAGTTGCACCGACTACTGTGAGCGATAAATTGAATATCAATACGGCAACCGTTAGTGAAATTCAAAAAGCCTTAACTGGAATTGGTGCGAAAAAAGCAGAAGCGATTGTGCAATATCGTGAAAAACACGGTAATTTCACGAGTGCTGAACAACTATTAGAAGTGCAAGGGATTGGTAAAGCAACACTTGAAAGAAACCGTGCTCGAATCACTTTTTAATTTTAAAACTGCTTATGGATGCCCTGTTTTACAGGGCTTTTTTATTTTTTATTGTGCACTTTAAGCCATTTTTGCATTTGTTCAATTTCCGCTTGTTGTGCGTTAATAATATTCTCAGCAAGCTTACGCATCTCAGGATCTTTTCCGTATTTTAATTCAACTTCCGCCATTTTTACTGCGCCAATATGGTGTGGCAACATACCTGCTGCAAAAGCAACATCAGGATCTTTATATTGCATGGCTGCCATCATGTCTTGATGCATTTGATTCATACCTTGCATTAATTCTTGTTGCATTGCAGAACCTGTCGGCATTGGCATATTCATGTGTGCTTGATGCGGTTGTTCATTAGCTTGGGCATAAATTGAAACTGCAGCAGCGCTAAGTGTGATAAAAGTCATAAGTTTTTTCATGTTTTTCTCCTATGTGATAACTGAATGAGCACGAATCATAAACCTTGACCTAAGGTTAAAGTCAATATTTATTCCGAAAATTTTTGGTGAGATATTAAAATAAGACAATGTTTGATATGAGGAACAGAATTACGAAGCAAAGATTTGTACTTGCCACGGGCAATAAAGGCAAAGTAAAAGAAATGGCAGATGTGTTAGCTGATTTCGGTTTTGAAGTCATTGCTCAGACAGATTTAGGCATTGAAAGCCGAATCGAATCACTTTTTAATTTTAAAACCGCTTATGGATGCCCTGTTTTACAGGGCTTTTTTATTTTTTCAGAAAGAAAATGTAGAAAGTTTATTTCTTTTTAAAAATCCGTTGGCAATCTTAGTAAATTTTAATACACTAAAAAGCCTAGTCGGGGTGCAATATGCTGAGATCATACCCGTGAACCTGAAACAGTTAATACTGACGTAGGAAACTAGGAATACAGCCTTATCTCCTTCCCGTCATTATTGCTGCCTTTTGATATAAATAAGGATGTAATAATGAAACTTCTTAAATTAACCTTAATTTCTACCGCACTTTTTTCCACCGCAGCATTAGCTCAATCACAGCAAAGTGTTAACGTATATAGCTATGATTCTTTCACTTCTGAGTGGGGAGCAGGTCCAAAAGTAAAACAAGATTTTGAAAAAGCGCACCCACAATGCGCTATTAATTTTACCCCTTTTGAAAGTGGTGGTGTGTTGCTCAACCGTGTTCGTTTGGAAGGAAAGAAAACCAAAGCGGATATTGTATTAGGTTTAGATAACTTTGTTTTAGAACAAGCTGAAAAAACAGGTATTTTTACGCCAAATAAAGTAGATTTAACTCAACTTGATCTGCCAACAAAATGGACGAATAAAACATTCTTGCCTTTCGATTTCGGTAACTATGCTTTTGTGTACGATAAAACTAAATTACAAAACCCGCCGAAAAGTTTGAAAGAATTGGTTGAACGCCAAGATATCCGTGTAATTTATCAAGATCCTCGCACCAGCAGTGTGGGTCGTGGTTTATTGGTTTGGATGAATGCAATTTATCCTGCGGACAAAATTCAATCTGCTTGGAAAGAGTTGGATAAGCATACGGTAACAGTGGGTAAAGGTTGGTCGGATACTTACGGTGCATTCTTAAAAGGCGAAGCGGATTTAGTGTTAAGTTACAGTACATCACCACTTTATCACCAACTTTTTGAGAAAAAAGATAATTATGCAGCGACAGATTTTGCGGAAGGGCATATCACTCAAGTGGAATTAGCGGCTCGAGTCGCAAACCATCCAAATCAATGTGCGGATGATTTTATGGCATTTTTAATTTCACCTACGGCACAAAAACATATTGTGACAGCCAATATTATGTTGCCAGTCATTCAAGGTGAAATTGAACCGCACTTTGATGCGCTTAAAGCTCAACAAAAAACTCAAACTCCAATCAATCCAATGGTGAATGCGGAACAATTAAAAAATTGGATTAGCACTTGGCAAACCACATTAACAAAATAGTTTGATGTTGTCGTTATTTCATCATCCACAACTCCGCTCTCGTCATTATGTAGGCGGGGTTGTTGTCATTAGCTTTATTACTCTTTTTTATGGTGGCGCGTTAAGTTCGATCTTTGCATTGGGTGATGAATTACAATGGAAAACTTGGTTCACGGATGATTACCTACAGCATCTGATTCTTTTCAGTTTTGGACAAGCCTTACTTTCTACCGTTTTATCTATTTTTTTTGGTCTGCTCCTCGCTCGAGCATTGTTTTATCAACCATTCTCAGGAAAAAAGTGGCTATTAAAATTAATGTCGTTAACTTTCGTCTTACCTGTTTTAGTAGCAATTTTTGGTTTGATCGGCATTTATGGTTCAAGCGGTTGGTTAGCTAAGTTTGCTAACCTTTTTGGAATACCGTGGCAGGGACATATTTACGGACTCTCGGGTATTTTAATTGCCCATCTTTTTTTCAATATCCCGCTTGCAACGCAACTTTTCTTACAAAGTTTGCAAAGTATTCCTTATCAGCAACGTCAGCTTGCTGCGCAACTCAATTTACAAGGTTGGCAATTCGTTAAATTGGTGGAATGGCCCGTTTTTCGTCAGCAATATTTGCCCACATTCAGCTTGATTTTTATGCTTTGCTTCACCAGTTTTACCGTTGTTCTTACACTAGGCGGAGGACCTCAATATACAACGTTAGAAACCGCAATTTACCAAGCGATTTTATTTGAATTTGATCTGCCAAAAGCAGCACTTTTTGCCATGTTACAATTTGTATTTTGCTTGGTTTTATTTAGCTTAACATCGCGTTTTTCTCCCTATAATCAAAATGGCTTGAGCAATAGTAATCCTTGGTTTGAGAAACCTAAAAGTGCGGTCAAAATTTTCCATGTTTTTGTCTTACTTATTTTTATATTTTTCCTTTTTTCGCCAGTGTTGAATATTCTTGTCAGCGCATTGAGTTCACCAAGTTTGCTCACAGTTTGGCATAATTCTCAACTTTGGCGTGCGTTAGGCTATTCACTTTCTATTGCGCCCTTGTCCGCATTGATTGCATTAATGATGGCGATTGCCTTATTGCTTTTATCACGCCGTTTAGAATGGTTGCATTATCAGAAAATTGCGCAATTTATTATTAATGCAGGAATGGTGATCTTGGCAATCCCGATTTTAGTACTCGCAATGGGGCTATTTTTATTATTACAAGAGCGGGATTTTTCGAATATTGATTTGTTTGTCATTGTTGTATTTTGCAATGCATTAAGTGCAATGCCTTTTGTTTTACGTATTTTGAACGCACCTTTTCATAACAATATGCGTTATTACGAAAATCTGTGTAATAGTCTGGGAATTTTGGGCTGGCAACGTTTTTATCTGATTGAGTGGCAAACTTTACGTGCACCATTGCGCTATTCTTTTGCTTTAGCCTTGGCGCTATCTTTAGGGGATTTTACGGCTATTGCGTTGTTCGGCAATCAAGAGTTTATTTCTCTACCGCACTTGTTATATCAGCAGCTAGGTAATTATCGTAATCAAGATGCAGCTGTAACCGCAGGGATTTTATTATTGCTTTGTGGCATATTGTTTGCCTTTATTCACACACATAGGGATGCAGATGATTTATCTAAATAATGTGATTTTGAACGATAAAACCTTACCGATGTGCTTTAATTTGAGCGTAAATGCTGGTGAGCGTGTCGCAATTATTGGCGAAAGTGGGGCGGGGAAAAGTACGTTATTGAATTTAATCGCTGGATTTGAATTTCCTCATCAAGGAGAAATTTGGTTAAACGATAAAAATCATACTCGTAGTGCACCTTACGAGCGTCCAGTTTCCATGCTATTTCAAGAAAATAATTTATTTCCTCATTTAACCGTACAGCAAAATCTTGCATTGGGTTTAAAACCCTCTTTAAAATTAACCGCTCTTGAGCGGGAAAAAATTGAACAGGTCGCTTGTTCAGTAGGATTGGGTGATTATTTGCAACGTTTACCGAATTCTCTTTCAGGTGGTCAAAAACAACGAGTGGCATTGGCGCGTTGTTTGTTGCGAGATAAACCCATCTTGTTATTAGATGAGCCTTTTTCTGCATTAGATCAGAAACTTCGTGTAGAAATGCTTGCTTTAATTGCCAAACTTTGTAATGAGAAACATCTGACATTGTTACTTGTTACTCACCAACCATCAGAATTAGTTGGTACGATAGATCGAGTATTGCTGGTGGAAAATGGTCAGATAAGTCAATTGTAAAAAGAGACGTAAAATTATATAGATTTTATAACTGATGAATCGATTCAATGGCTATCGATAGCAGCCTATAAACTGAATGAATATGAGATACAAAAATGCGGTAATTATTCACCGTACTTTAAAAGGAAAAATATGTTAACTGAAAAACTACAAATTAACTCCATTACGCCACATCCAAGCGTTGAATATTGGTCTGTTTGCAAAGTTGAGGCGTTATTTGAAACGCCATTTTTGGAATTGGTTTACCGAGCTGCGCAAGTTCATCGCAAGCATTTTAATCCTCGAGCGATTCAGTTATCCACGTTAATGTCTATCAAAACGGGGGGATGCCCTGAAGATTGTGGTTATTGCCCTCAATCAGCCCGTTATCACACGGGGGTACAAAATCAGCAATTATTAGATGTTAATGAGATCGTCGAGAAAGCAAAAATTGCGAAAGCGCGTGGAGCGGGGCGTTTTTGTATGGGCGCAGCTTGGCGAGGCCCTAAGCCAAAAGATATTGAGAAAGTCACAGAAATTATTAAAGCAGTGAAATCGCTTGGTTTAGAAACTTGCGGTACTTTTGGTTTATTGCAAGATGGTATGGCAGAAGATTTAAAAGAAGCTGGTTTGGATTATTACAATCATAATCTTGATACAGCACCAGAACATTATGCAGAAGTGATTGGTACTCGCCGCTTTGATGATCGTCTTAGCACGTTAGGAAAAGTACGCAAAGCTGGATTAAAAGTGTGTTGTGGTGGCATTGTGGGGATGAATGAAACCCGCAAAGAACGGGCTGGATTAATTGCGAGCCTTGCAAATCTTGATCCGCAACCTGAGTCAGTGCCGATTAATCAACTCGTTAAGGTCGAAGGTACACCGTTAGCCGATGCCGAAGAATTAGATTGGACGGAATTTGTGAGAACGATTGCTGTTGCACGTATTACCATGCCAAAAAGTTATGTTCGCCTTTCTGCAGGCCGTAGTGGTATGAGTGAAGAAATGCAAGCGATGTGTTTTATGGCTGGTGCAAATTCGATTTTCTATGGCGATAAATTACTTGTCACAGGTAACCCAGAAGAAGATGGCGATCAGTTATTAATGGCAAAATTAGATTTAGAGCCAGAAAATGCGGAAAATAAAAAGCCGTAGTTTGCGTTAGATAGCTGAGAAATTAAGTATTAATCTAATCTTTTCTTTATTTCTATATCTCATAATAATTTTCAATAGCCAATAAAAAAGCTCCTTGAATGTCAAGGAGCTATTTATATCAATCTTAAAGAATTTCTTTCGCTTTCGCTATTACGTTTTCAACAGTGAAACCAAAGAGTTTGAATAATTGATCAGCAGGTGCAGACTCGCCGAAACTATTCATACCTACTACACGGCCGTTAAATCCAACGTATTTATACCAGAAGTCAGAAATACCCGCTTCAATCGCAATACGTTTGGTTACCGCTGCAGGTAATACTCTTTCACGGTACGCTGCATCTTGTTTATCAAAACGGTTAGTGCTTGGCATAGAAACGACACGTACTTTTTTACCCTCTGCACTTAATGCTTCAGCCGCTTTCACTGCTAATTCCACTTCAGAACCTGTCGCGATGAAAATTAATTCTGGTGTACCTTCGCAGTCTTTTAATACATAAGCACCACGTTTAACTGCATCTAATTGTGCAGAAGTGCGGTCCATTTGTGCTAAGTTTTGACGAGTAAAGATCAACGCACTTGGGCCATCTTGACGCTCAACCGCTTGTTGCCATGCGATGGCTGATTCTACTTGGTCACATGGACGCCATGTTTCAAGATTCGGAATTAAGCGTAGTGATGTAGTTTGCTCAACTGGTTGGTGAGTTGGACCATCTTCACCTAAACCGATCGAGTCGTGAGTATAAACGAATAATGAGCGTTGTTTCATTAATGAAGCCATACGTACTGCGTTGTGTGCATATTCGTAGAACATTAAGAAGGTTGCGCCGTAAGGAATGAAACCGCCGTGCAAGGCAATACCGTTCATAATGGCAGACATACCAAATTCACGAACACCGTAGTTGATGTAGTTACCACCTACGTTTTCATGCGCACGAATAGGTTTAGAACCACTCCATAACGTTAAGTTAGAGCTTGCTAAGTCTGCAGAACCACCTAAGAATTCAGGTAACACATGAGCATATGCTTCGATTGCATTTTGTGATGCTTTACGGCTTGCAATGCTTGCTGGATTTGCTTGTAATTTTTCAATGAACGCTTTAGATTCAGCCGCCCAGTTTGCAGGTAATTCACCGTTTACA
The DNA here is from genome assembly GCF_000242295.1 of Haemophilus sp. oral taxon 851 str. F0397. NCBI lineage: Bacteria > Pseudomonadati > Pseudomonadota > Gammaproteobacteria > Pasteurellales > Pasteurellaceae > Haemophilus > Haemophilus sp. oral taxon 851. The sequence continues at coordinate 104,307 of NZ_JH591072.1, read as the reverse complement.
CGACGTGTAAATTCTGCGGCAAGTTCTGGATATGCTTTAGCATAAGCGGCAAATTTTTCTTCCCAAGATTTTTCGGCTGCAGCGCCTTTCTCTTTTGCAGACCATTCAGCGTAGTATTCAGCTGGAATTTCAAATGGAGCATATTCCCAGCCCAGCGCTTTACGAGTTAAAGCGATTTCTTCATCGCCTAATGGTGCACCGTGACAATCATGTGACGCTGATTTATTTGGTGAACCGAAACCAATGATTGTTTTACAAATAATTAAAGTCGGTTTTTCTTTTTCTGATTGTGCAAGTACAACAGCCTGACGAATTTGTTCAGCATCGTGGCCATCCACATTACGGATTACTTGCCAGCCATAAGCTTCAAAGCGTGAAGCGGTATCATCGCTGAACCAACCATCTACATGACCATCAATCGAAATGTTGTTGTCATCGTAGAATGCGATTAATTTACCAAGGCCTAAGGTTCCCGCTAAAGAGCAGGCTTCGTGAGAAATCCCTTCCATTAAACAGCCATCGCCTAAGAACACGTAAGTGTGGTGATCGACAATTTCATGGTCTTCACGGTTAAATTGGCCCGCTAATGTTTTCTCAGCAATCGCCATCCCCACTGCATTAGTAATACCTTGGCCTAAAGGACCTGTCGTGGTTTCAACACCAGGCGCATAACCATATTCTGGGTGGCCAGGGGTTTTAGAATGTAATTGACGGAATTGTTTTAAATCGTCGATAGAAAGATCATAGCCAGTTAAATGTAAAAGGCTATAAATCAACATAGAACCATGGCCGTTAGAAAGTACAAAACGATCTCGGTCAGCCCATTTAGGATTGCTTGGATTGTGTTTTAAAAAGTCACGCCATAATACTTCAGCAATATCCGCCATCCCCATTGGGGCACCAGGGTGACCAGATTTAGCTTTTTGCACAGCATCCATTGATAAGAAACGAATTGCATTGGCTAATTGTCTACGAGTTGCCATTTTGTTCTCCTGTTATAATTCGCTTTGAAAAAATAATCCTGCGCATTCTACCTTATTTCTGAAGGAAATTTAGCAAAAATCCGCACTCAATTTAATAGTTTGTGACAATAATCAAATTCTACGGCGACGCTGGTGAAAACGCGAGCTACTCGATTTTACTTTCAAATTTACCGCACTTTTTTTCTCTTTGGGTTTGCGGTAAGCCCGTCGATAGTGACTTAAAAAATAATGAATAGAGCTTGCCATCAGCGCGCCAAGTAAAAAGACAATAATGAGTTCACCATATAATTGGTGAAAAATTTGATTAATTTTTGATTGGTTAGATTGCGTATATTGAGCATCAATGGTGACGCGTAAGAATCCTTTAATGCCGCTTTGGGCGTAAAGTGGCTCTACAATTTGTTGGTTATTTTCATCGGGTGAATTGCGCATTTCTCGACTTTGAGCCAGTAATTTTCCTTCGCCATCATATAAGCTCGCATCTAAAATAAAGTCTTCTTTGACTATTTGATCAAGATTGTCCGTTAGTTGCTCTGTTTTAGCATTGTTTGTGAGTAAAACTGAAAATAAATTGGCTTGTTGACGAACCAAAATATGTGAGAGGTTCGCCACTTGGTTTACGCTAGCAAATTGTGAACTTAGCTTAAATTGTTTTACACCAAATAATATAACGCCAAATGCAGCTAGGCTTAGCACAATAATCGTTGCAAGCATGGTTGATTTGATTAGTTTTTCTTTAATTATTTGCACTTTTTCAACTCACATCGGTTAAAATCTTTTCAGTCGCCACAATTTACAGGATTTTTATGCAAATTCAACGTTTCGAAAGCATTACACAAAAATACCCACAATTACCTACCGCACTTTTAGTTAACGAGGAGCCTATACAGAATGGGGAACCTTTTATCTTATACGGCATAAAGTTGGACATGACTAAGCTGGAAAAATTTCAACAAAAGTGCGGTCAAAATTTTCAGATTTTTGATGTTTGGATGGTAGAGCAAAATATTGTCGTCTTATTGAAAGGTCAATGGTTTGTTGATTTCATTAAATTTGCTCATGACGTTGAAGTGGATATTGCTAAATTAGATTTCAGCCCTAAATTGTCTCAAGCTGGATTGTTGGTGATGGATATGGATTCTACCGCTATTCAAATTGAGTGTATTGATGAAATTGCGAAATTAGCGGGAGTCGGTGAACTTGTTTCTGCGATTACTGAAAGTGCAATGCGAGGTGAATTAGATTTCGAGCAAAGTTTGCGTCGTCGAGTTGCTACCTTAAAAGGTGCGCCAGAAAGCATTTTGCAGCAAGTTAGAGAGAATTTACCGCTAATGCCTGGATTAGTTGAAACGATCCAAACTTTACAGAAATATGGTTGGAAAACCGCAATTGCTTCAGGCGGATTTACTTATTTTGCGGATTATTTGAAAGCGTTATTACAGCTTGATTTTGCTGCATCCAATCAATTTGATATTGAGGATGGAAAACTCACTGGTTTAGTCAAAGGTGATGTGGTTGATGCCCAATACAAAGCTAAAACATTACAACGTTTGTTAGAGGAATACGGTCTTGATTCACAACATTCTATTGCTATCGGAGATGGGGCAAATGATTTGGCAATGATGAATGTGGCGGGGCTAGGTGTTGCGTTCCATGCAAAACCTAAAGTGCAACAACAAGCGCAAATTGTGGTAAACTTCGCCGACTTAACCGCACTTTTATGCCTTTTAAGTGCTAATGATCGAATTTAATAAAATGGGAGAAGACTATGCCATCTTTTGATATTGTTTCTGAAATTACTTTACACGAAGTCCGTAATGCAGTGGAAAATGCAAACCGAGTGCTTAGCACGCGTTATGATTTTCGTGGTGTAGAAGCGGTAATTGAATTAAATGAAAAAAATGAAACGATTAAAATCACCACTGAATCTGATTTCCAACTTGAGCAATTAATTGAGATTTTAATTGGATCTTGTATTAAGCGTGGTATTGAGCACAGTTCTTTAGATATTCCTGCAGAAAGCGAACATCACGGTAAACTTTACAGTAAAGAAATCAAACTTAAACAGGGTATTGAAACAGAGATGGCGAAGAAAATTACTAAATTAGTAAAAGATTCTAAAATCAAAGTTCAAACTCAAATTCAAGGTGAGCAAGTACGTGTGACAGGTAAGTCACGCGATGACTTACAGGCCGTCATTCAACTTGTTAAAGGCGCTGAATTAGGCCAACCATTCCAATTTAATAATTTTAGAGACTAGTTTTCAAATAAGGGCGAAATGTTTTCATCGTTTTTTGATAAAACTTGACGAACACCGCTTTCAAGCGTAACATTCGCCCGATTTTTTAACGAGAAGGACACACACTTTGGACAGTCATAGTCGATACCGAATATCGCTTTAGACGCCCGCCTTTTTATTATCGGCGCGCGTTCGCCGGTAAATTTACCGTTGTTTCGGCATCTCTTAACGAAAACTTTGCGATTTTTCACCGCACTTTCGTTTCTTCTTTAATTTGTTCACTGTTAGCTGTTCATAATCCTATAAGGAGTATGAAATGATCAACGCGTTTGCTATCAATGATTCCCGCTTGGTTCGCATTGACGAAGACCAAACTGATCTCAATACTGCCATTTGGCTTGATTTACTTGAGCCGACAGGCGAAGAACGTGAAATGCTACAAGAAGGCTTAGGCCAGAGCTTAGCATCTTTTCTAGAATTGGAAGATATCGAAGCTTCCGCCCGTTTCTTTGAAGATGAAGATGGTTTACACCTTCACTCATTTTTTTATTGCGAAGATGAAGACAATTATGCTGATTTAGCTAGCGTTGCTTTTACTATTCGTGATGGTCGTTTATTTACGTTGCGTGATCGTGAGCTACCGGCATTCCGTTTATATCGTATGCGTTCACGTAGCCAGCGTTTATTAGAATGTAATTCTTATGAAGTTTTACTGGATTTATTTGAAACGAAAATTGAGCAATTAGCGGACGTGATTGAAAATGTTTATGCAGATTTGGAAGAGTTGAGTCGTGTTATTTTAAACGGAAAACAAGATGAAGCCTTTGATGAAGCATTAAATACGCTCACGGAACAAGAAGATACGAGCTCAAAAGTTCGTTTGTGCTTGATGGATACCCAACGAGCATTAGGTTTCTTGGTTCGCAAAACGCGCTTACCAACAAACCAGTTAGAACAAGCACGAGAAATCTTACGAGATATTGAATCTTTGCAACCGCATAATGAATCATTATTCCAAAAAGTAAACTTTTTAATGCAAGCTGCAATGGGTTACATCAATATTGAACAGAACAAAATTATGAAGTTTTTCTCAGTCGTTTCTGTGATGTTCCTTCCTGCAACATTGGTCGCGTCTACCTATGGTATGAATTTTGATTTTATGCCTGAATTACATTTTAAATATGGTTATCCAATGGCAATTGGATTAATGATCGCAGCCGCATTGACACCATATATTTATTTTAGAAGAAAAGGATGGTTATGATGGAATTATCTCAAACCGCATTATTTATCGGATCAATTATTAATCTTTACGCACTTGTATTGATCTTACGAGCTTGGTTACAGTTTGCTCGAGTGGATTATTACAACCCTGTTTCAACATTTGCAGTAAAAATGACTGATCCAGTATTAAAACCTCTGCGTAAAATTGCGCCTACAGTGAAAAATATCGATACTTCTGCTTTACTGCTAATATTTATTATCGGTATATTGAAAGGTATTATTTATTTTGGTTTATCAGTTAATTTTCTCTTAATATTGGGTGTATTAACTGTATTGAAAAGCATTGGTTTGGCAATTTTTTATGTGCTTTTTATTGGCGCTGTTTTAAGTTGGTTTAATCGTGGTAATAGCCCTGTGATTTATGCGTTTTATCAACTTTCAGAACCTCTTTTAAAACCAATCCGTCGATTTTTACCAACATTAGGCATGATTGATTTTTCCCCTATGGTCGTCGTATTTATCTTATTGTTCTTAAATAATCTAATGCTTGATATGTTAGGTGGACTTTGGATGATTGCTGGTTAAAGACCTATAGGTTATTGAATAATAATTGAAACAAGAAAAAAGGCGTATTTATTAATACGCCTTTCTTATACACATAATTCTGATTTATGCTACTGTTAATTGTCCCGCATATAAAACAAAGAAACGTAAACAGAATACCCCAATTAAGTCAAAAATTGACACCAAGATAATAAAGTTACGGTTGTATTTTAAACGGTCATTAACAAACATATTGGCGATTAATGGGATCAAGATACCAATAAAGAATACCCCAATCCAGAATACTGCACCCCAGAAACCAGATAATGCATTATGTAATGCAACTGTTTTTTGGCCACCACCAAAATGTAAGCCAACGAAGAAACACACAAGCAAACCAAGCTCTGTCACCATAATTGGTACTTCAAATTTATGGATGAAGTGCGATTCGTGAGAATCACCTTTTAATTTTCCCGCAATCAAGATAATTAAGAAGGTTGCGGCAATACCAGATGATGTACCAGAAGCTAAGAATAATGCTGGTAATACAGGGTTATTCAACATTGGATAGCTGATCAATGCAGAAAGTAAGAACCCTGTGTATGCACCAAGCACCGCAGCCAATATGAAAAGAATAACTTCAACTGGACTTGCAATACGTTCTGCAATACCGATGAGTTTCATCACAAATTGCAGTTTTGGCATAAAGCGATTAATTAATGCTTCGATTTCTTTTTTGAAAATCACCACTCCCCAAATCACTAAAAACAACATATAGATTTGGAATAGCATGACCCCCATCGACATTACGGAGTTAAATTGATAGTTAAACATCAATTTCCAGAATGTCCAAGGTCGAGCCAAGTGGAAAATTAATAGCGTTAAACCAATTAATGTTGGCACAGACCCTAAAATTACCCCAGATCGAATAATCCAGTTTTGGCTTAGATTTTCTATTTTATTGCTGCGTTTATACGCAATTGCTAACTGTACCGCACCAGATGAGATCCCCAATAAGAACAAGTAGATCGCAATGGTAGAATCCCACACTAAATTAGGCGTATGAAATGGAACTGGATAATCTAATGTCATCTTCTAGGCTCCCCATGTTGGAATGGAATGTGGTACAAGTTTGGTTGTGTACCTAACTCCACTTTAGTGCGATAAACCGGTTTTTCTTTCACTTTACGTGAAACTGCACTCATCGGATCATTCATATCCCCAAAGGTTAATGCTTTGGTTGGGCAAGCTTCCACACAAGCCGGTTGTTTACCATTAGCTAAATTTGTATCGCGGCAGAAGTTACATTTATCTGCGGTACGATGTACTGGATGAATAAAACGTACACGATATGGGCAAACTGCTATACAGTATTGGCAGCCTACGCATAAATCTTTATGTACATCTACAATGCCGGTCTCTTTATCAATAAAAGATGCACCAGTTGGACAAACTGCTACACAAGGTGCATTTGTACAATGTTGGCAAGATTGACGGAAGAACGCATATTCCTGATTTGGAAATTCACCATAAGGTTCACTGCGTAGAATCTCTAAGCGAGAAACGCCTTCTGGCACTTGGTTTACATCACGGCATGCATCCATACAGGCTGTACAGCCGATACACGAATTTTCATCGTGTACCATTGCGTAACGTTTAGGTTTATCCGCCTTGTCTTCTTTAGAAAAAGAAGGTAAAGATGTTCCCGTCATAAGGATCACTGCCCCCATGCCGGAAACAAAGTTTCGGCGTGAGCAGGCTGTCATTTTTTATCCTTTTGTTCGGTTAGTTTATCTTGTTCAGCTTTACGTTTTTGTTGTTCACCATGACAATCTACGCAAAGTTTAACGCGTTGTTTTGGTTGAATACCTTTCATTGCGTCTTCTTTAGGGTGAAGCGTATGGCAACTTGCACAAGGCAATTTCATTGCGTGTACATCATGCGCCCATAGTTTTTCACGAAGCTTGTCAGGTTGGTGACAAGCAAAACAAACTTGGTTTTGTTCTTGAACCGAATACATCGGTTTTTTATTACCGAAAATATCCCCTTCAAAACGCATAACATCTTTAGCACCACGACGGTGGTTTTCAGAAACGTTACCGTGACAGCTTACACAAGTAATTGCTTTACCGTTATTTGGATTTTTTTTATCTAAGTGTGCACCATGGAATTTACCAAAGTGGAGTTCGCCACCAGACTGATCTACAGTTTGGTTTTTATCTACTTTGTCGAATTTATGGCATTTAGCACAATATTGATTTGGATCGCGTTGGTTATCTAATTGCGGTTCATAAGTAAAATGATCCGCAGGTTTTTGTGCATCATCAGCATGAGCCAAAAATGGCACTACTACAAATGCCGCACTTAACGCTAACGCTTTTGCAGATTTGTTGATTAAAGAAGTTAAATTCATTTGGGTTACCTCAAATTTGACCTTGAAAATCACCGCACTTTCCAGTTTGCACTTAAAAGTGCGGTGGATTTTTCATTTATTTTTGTGCTGGTGGATCAACTAATAAGCCTTTTTCTTTAGCTTGTTGTTCCCATTGTGGTACCACAGTTTTTAAGAATTCTTCTTTAGCTTTGCGTTCTTTTTCGATATCAATACCCATTACTTTCCATGCTTTATCAGCTGTTGAAATATCTGGGATTTGAACTGGAGTTTTCACACCGTGTTTGGTTAAGATTGCTGCAAGTTTAGTACGAGCATCAGCCGCTTTATCTAAGCCAGAGCCTAATACACGAAGCATTACTTCAGGTGCGTGCATATGGCCACCGTGGCTCGCTGCAGCATAATCCCAACGCCATTGAGCATGACGAATATCCATTAATGCCGCTTCCATTTCTTCTTTAGTTGCACCTGCATCCCAAGCAGCTTTCGCTTCAAAGTGAGCTTTAACAACTTGCTCTTCTAAACGACCCATTACATCTTTCACTTCTTTTTTACGTGAAGTGACGATATCGCGTAATTTTTCTTTGCTTTGATCGTGACAGTTTGCACAAGTGCGGTCAAATGCATCGAATGGATTTTGAATTTGGTGATCAGTATAAACTTTACCGTCTTTACCTTGTACTTTTGGCATGTGACAGTCTACACAAGTTACACCGTTTTTACCGTGCATACCTAAAGACCAAATTTCAAAGTCAGGGTGTTGCGCTTTTAACATTGGTGCTTTAGAAAGGCTATGAGTCCAGTCAGAGAAACCAATATCATCATAATATTTTTCAATATCATCCACAGTTTGACCATTATTCCAAGGGAAAGTCACTTGTTTAATGTCGCCTGCAAAGTAGTATTCTACGTGGCAGTTTGCACAGATTTCTGCACGTTTTTCGGTACGTTCTGCCGTGTTAAAACTTAAGTTAGGTGTGGTTTTGCCTTCTGCTTTTGCTTTAGCTTGAACTGCATTATTTAAGTGATCTAATGCACGTAGCACATGCGGACGAGCAATACGTAATGCAGGTTTACCTTCTGCAAAATCTTTAGAAGTCGTATCGTGACAGTCAGCACAACCGATTGAGTTCACGATTTCTGGACCACCTTTTGCCCATTTCGCATTGAAATAATCTTTTTCACCCCATTCCGCGATTAAACGTGGAACATCAGGCCCTTTACATGTCCAACATGCCATTGGTTGTGGACCATCATTTGCCGTTTTGGGTGCACCAGTACGTAGAATGCTACGAACATCAGTGACCGCATAAAAGTGACCACGCGGTGCATTGTATTCTTTTGCAAATGCATAACCGCCCCAAAGAACGATTAGGCGTGGATTTTCTTCATCGGCATAAATAATTTTTTCGCCTTTGCCATTTGCGGTTGAACGCCAGCTGTTATATTGATTTGGATATTTTTCTGCAAACTTTTCATTTACAGATTCAATTTTCAAATCTGGTTTTACTGGTTCAACAGGTTGTTCTACTGGCTTATAAACCATATCAGCTACCGCTGAGTTAAATAAGCTTAAACTCGCGAAAGACGCTGCCACAATGAGGCTTTTTTTGAATGCGTTCACGATAATCACTCCATTTGTTGTAATAAAAGGGTTAGGTTAAATAGAAAGTTGAGAATTATTCTTAATACCACATAAAATGTGTGGATATAGATTCACTCGCGCGTAAGATATCAAAAGAAAAAAGTTTTTCCACTCGTATAACTAAAAAATGTGAGATTGATCAACATTATTTCTCAAAATACTTACAAAGAGGTATTTGGTGTTTTGAATAAATTAAGGCGGTTTATACCGCCTTAATTTTGAGTATTATTATCATTAATATTGAGTAATAATATTTGCTATTCTTTTATCCGATATTTGATATTTTGTTCCCAGCTGTTGAGCAAATAAACTGATTTTTAATTTTTCTATCACGTATTAAATTTATTCGTTAGATCATTAAATTACGCCAAGAGTAGCAAATCACCCAAAAAGGTTTAGCAGAAAAAAACGGCATCGACCAAAGTGCTATTAGCCGTATTGAGTCAGGTAACCACAACCCGTCGCTTGCCTTTTTACAACGTATTGTAGAAAGATTGGGGAAGAAGGTTTATGTGGAGTTTTGATAAGCAAAAGTACGGTGAATTTTGAACGTTTTTTTTGAGCTTGAAAAACGTTTGAAAATCTACCGCACTTTTAAAAACAGAACAATGGTTCAAGCGTCCTCGCTTGGACCGCTAAGCACAAGCATGGACGCTTGCTCTATCATGGGGGCTCATTATTATAAGGAAACGTTTAGTATCTAGAAATCATTTATAATAATTTTTCAATAAAAATTTAGTATTTCTTAATAGTTTCCCTATTTTGTTATGCGACTTTGAAAGCATGACACAAAAGTGTTTATCTGTTAAACCAATAAATTTTAAAACTTGAATTAATAATATCAGTTCTAATAATGAGCTTAATGCGATTAATTTCTTCGCCCTATCTATGTTTGTCTTTTTCATTGATGGATCATAATGAGTATAATAATTTCGATACCTAACTATATCACTAACAAACTTTCCAAATTTTTTATCCGAAAAATCAAGTTTTATTGAGTGATAATCGTATGAGTGATTATTTAATATATTCCTTGTATCATCCAGCAAGTCAGTTAATCTCGCTTTAAAACTTATTTCATTACCATACTTTAGTCTTGGTTCTAACCAGGTCAGATACTCTTTAGGACAACAAGCCCTTAGCTCATTACACATCGTCTCATAATCAACCTCTGGATATTCCTTACGATCATTTATTCGTCTATGTAACGCTTCTACGCTTTGAGCCATCCATAAAAAATTAATTTCAGAATATTTACTATTAATTATTTTATAAGTTCCATATAACTCAATACTAGGAGCAATTTTCTCAAATCTAGTCATCCAATTTGAGAAAAGTTTAACTTCCTCATTTAGTTTAATTACATCATTTAGACTAAAATTAATATCATGCCAACTTAAAGAAACCTGCTCTTTTAATAGTAAATCTCCTTGAAAAATAAAACGAGAATAACTACGTTTTTCCTTATTAAGATGTATTGCATTCATTGAATTGATACATGTTTCTTCACCCAATAAGAGTGTCATTAATGATAAAAATCTGTGTAAATAGCTCCATAACTCATCTATGCTAAATATGCCTACTTTTTTATTTATTTCTATATAAGGAGATTCTGATACTTTAGCATTTACAATCACAGGCCAACCTGTCCAACTATAAGAAAATACAACTGAAATAATTACAATATCGTCTTGATATAAAATAATATCATTCCGCATATTACAAATTATAGAAACTTTATTACTTTCTCTACATTGTTCTATGTTAAAAATATCGTTATTGATTACCCATAAATCAAGATTATCAATGCCAAAACGAATTCCATTAATTGCTATATCCTTTCCGCTTTGTAAGGCTTTTATCTCATTATCAAAAATATCATCGTTTAATTTTAATAAAGAGTAATTAAAAACTATGCTCACATCTCCATAACTAAATCCAGGCTGTGAAACAATAAAACAATCAGTAAAAATACAATTATTATTTGTATGAAGATTTCCAATCAGATTAAATTGTTCTCCTAAGTTGCAAGGCAATAACGAAGGATTAACCATAGAGAGAATAATTTTTCCTTTTCCTCCATTAAGAATCTCTAGCTGACCAAAGAAATCTGAAGATAGACCATCTTTAGTTATAAATCTAAATCTGCCAGATTCTGTAATTTCTTCTAATCTCATTGCTTATCTACCCCAATTGTGAAATCAAATTCAAAACCCGTTTATCCGACACCTGATACTTCGTGCCTAATTGCTGTGCAAATAAACTCACACGCAATTCTTCAATCATATAGCGAATTTCTGCCACTTCATCAGAAATTGGTTTAGATTTCGGCAGTTTAGCCAGTAATTGTTGGTAAGCCTGTTGTACTTGTTCCACACGCAGCATTGCAGCACGGTCTCGATTTACATCTTGAGCCAGTTTATCAATACGTTTATCAACGGCTTGCAGATAACGCTGTAAATCTGGTAGACGATCGTAACCGCTCTTTTGCACAAAACCTTGATACACCAAGCCTGAAAGTTGTGATTTGATGTCGGACAATGCGAATGCCATAGTGAAATCCATTTTGCCTTTTAAACGTTGGTTTAAGGCATGGTTAAGGGAGAGAATTTGCTCCACTTTCTGTGCAATATCTACGGTCACTTCGTTAAGGTTTTCTCGAACGAAATCTCGCAATTTTTCAAAGCCAGCTTCATCCCAAACAAAACCGCCAAAATCGGCAATCAGTTTATCCACAGCACAAGCGATACAGTCATCAATTAAATCCAACACACGACCAAACGGGGTAAAATACAGCCCTAATTTAGCCTTATTCGGCAATTTTTCATGCAAATATTTAATCGGTGACGGTACATTGAGCAACAATAAGCGACGCAAACCTTGCTGCATCGCCACCGCTTGCTCAAATTCTGTTTCAAATAGTTTAATACCTACTGCATCTTTTTCATCTACGATGGCAGGGAACGCTTTGACGCTAAAACCACGTTGTTTTTGTTCGTAACATTGTGGTAAATCTGCAAAACTCCAAATATGTAGCCCGCTTTGCTCAATGCCATCATCTGCCACAGCAGAAATGCTTTCCTGCACACGATCTTTTAAGTTGAATTTCAGCTCGTCCAAATTCATGGATTCGGCAATTTTCTTGCCGTTTTCATCCACTACGCGGAACGTCATTTTCAAATGACTTGGAATTTGTTCCCAATTCCAATGTTCCGCTTCTACAGTAACGCCCGTCATACGACGTAATTCATAAATCAGGGTATCCAATAATGGCTTTTCCAACGGCACGGCTCGACTTAAAAAAGCTTGAGCATAATTAGGTGCCGGCACGAAGTTACGGCGATAAGATTTCGGCAACGATTTAATCAGCGCAATCACCAATTCTTCACGCAAGCCTGGAATTTGCCAGTCAAAACCCGTCATTTCCACTTGATTGAGCAACGGCAACGGAATATGCACGGTCACCCCGTCCGCATCGGTACCCGGTTCAAATTGATAAGTTAATTTGAGTTTTAAATTGCCTTGATGCCAGAAATTTGGGAAGTCTAACTTGCTCACTTGCTCCGCATCATCATTAATCAAGAATGAACGTTCAAAATGAAGCAATTCAGGATCTTTTTGCTGCGCCTTTTTCCACCAGGTATCAAAATGTTTTTGGGAAACTACTTCCGTGCCAATACGCTGATCGTAAAATTCAAAAAGCGTACGATCATCCACCAAAATATCGCGGCGGCGACTTTTGTGTTCCAACTCTTCTACTTCTCGAACGAGTCGTTGATTTTCTTTGAAGAATTTATGCTTGGTATTCCAATCCCCTTCCACTAAGGCAGATTGAATAAAGATCTCGCGGCTCACCGCTGGATCAATAGCACCGTAATTCACTGGTCGAGCAGCTACAATCGGCACACCGTAAAGCGTGACTTTCTCATCAGCAATCACGGCGCCACGAGATTTCGACCAACGTGGTTCGGAATAGGATTTTTTAATTACATGCTCAGCAAGTGGCTCAATCCATTCTGGCTCGATTTCCGCTACCATGCGCCCCCAAAGTTTGGAGGTTTCCACTAACTCTACCGCCATCACCCATTTCGGTTGTTTTTTGAAAAGCACAGAATTGGGGAAAATTGCAAAATGGGCATTACGTGCGCCAAGATATTGTTGTTTCTCCGCTTCTTTTAAACCGATATGAGAAAGCAAACCGCTTAAAAGTGCGGTATGAATTTGCTGATATTCGGCTTTTTCGGAATTAATCGGCAAGCCCATTTCACGCACGGCAAGGCGAATTTGTTGATAAATATCCTGCCATTCGCGAATGCGCAGATAATTTAAAAAATCCTTTTGGCACTGACGGCGGAATTGGTTTTTCGTCAATGCTTTTTGCTGTTCTTGCACATAATTCCAGAGATTCAAGAACGCCAAGAAATCTGATTTTTTATCGGCAAAGCGACGATGTTTTTCATCGGAAGCCTGCTGTTTTTCTGTTGGACGTTCACGCGGATCTTGGATGGATAACGCCGAAACAATAATCATCACTTCATAAACGCTGCCAAAATCGACCGCACTTAGAAGCATCTTGGCAAGGCGCGGATCGACCGGGAGTTGAGCTAATTGACGGCCTACTGCCGTTAATTGACGTTTCTCGCCTGCTTTGGTGCGAACCATTTCAAACGCACCCAATTCTTCCAACAGTTTTATCCCATCTTGAATATGGCGTTTATCTGGCGCATCCACAAATGGGAACGCTTCAATATCATCCAAACCCAATGCCGTCATTTGCAAAATAACGGAGGCTAAATTGGTGCGTAAAATTTCAGGATCGGTAAACTCCGGACGAGAATTAAAATCCTCTTCCGAATATAAACGAATACAAATCCCTTCACTTACACGACCACAACGGCCTTTACGTTGATTAGCAGATGCCTGTGAGATAGGTTCAATTGGTAAACGTTGTACTTTGGTACGATAGCTATAACGGGAAATACGCGCTGTACCTGGGTCAATCACATATTTAATGCCCGGTACGGTCAATGAAGTTTCCGCGACGTTGGTCGCTAATACAATACGATTTAAACCACTTGGATGGAAAATTTTATTTTGTTCTTGCGCAGAAAGACGCGCAAAGAGCGGTAGAATTTCCGTATGTTTTAGATTTTGTTTTTGTAAAGCTTCGGCGGTATCGCGAATTTCACGCTCACCGTTCATAAAGATCAAGATATCGCCCCGACCTTCTGCTTGCAGTTCATCTACCGCATTGAGAATGCCTTGCAGCTGATCTTGGTCGTCTTCTTCTACTACAGGACGATAACGCACTTCAACAGGATAGGTTCTGCCCGAGACTTCAATAATCGGGGCATTGTTGAAATGTTTGGAAAAACGTTCCACATCAATGGTCGCGGAAGTGATGATAAGTTTTAAATCACGACGACGTGGTAAAAGCTGTTTCAGATAACCGAGAATAAAATCGTTGTTTAGACTTCTTTCGTGGGCTTCATCGATAATCAAACAAGAATATTGATTGAGAAAACGATCGTTTTGAATTTCTGCTAACAGGATCCCGTCAGTCATCAATTTGATTTGTGTATCATCACTGATTTGATCGTTAAAACGAACCTTATAACCAACTAAACTGCCAAGCTCCGTTTCCAGTTCTTCCGCAATACGCGCCGCCACCGAACGAGCAGCAATACGGCGTGGTTGAGTATGACCAATCATGCCTAAATTGCCGAAACCTAATTCCAAACACATTTTCGGCAATTGGGTGGTTTTACCTGAACCGGTTTCCCCTGCCACCACAATGACCTGATGCTCAGAAAGCAGTTTTTGAATTTCTGCTTTGCGTTGGCTAACGGGCAGGTTTTCTGGAAAAATGATGGGATTTTGCACCGCACTTTTCCGTTGTTCTACACGTAATCTTGCTTGTTCAATTTGCTGTTGGATTTCAGCAGCAACGGCTTGTTGAGCCTCTTGGCTTTTAATTTTTCCAATACCATGAATGCGGGCGGATAAGCGACGTTGATCCACCAGCATGATGTCATTTAATTGAGAAAAAAGAGATTGCTGTAAAGGTGTTAATGCGTGTTTTACCGATCTGTTTTTCATAGCGATCTATTTTTGAAACTTCCGTAAGCTAAGCTAATCCATCCGATTAAAAATAAAGTCCCGCCAATAGGCGTAATCCACACAATTACATTGCTCACTCCGAAAGCGAGTGCGTATAAACTTCCACTAAATAATAAGGTTCCAATTAACCAAGAAGACATGGATAATCGGGCGAATTTGTTGTCACATAAAGCAGATAATGCAACGACAAGTACTGTAATAGTATGGAACATTTGATATTTTAAACCCGTATCAATCCATGATAATGCTTTGGCTTCTAATATATAGCTTAAGCCATGAGCTGCAAATGCGCCTAGTGCGACACAGAAGAAACCGCTTAAAGCAGCAAGGGTGAGGTATTTGTTTTTCATTTAAATTTTTCCTAAAAGTAAAGCTAATATACCTGCAGCAATAAGTGGGCCAACGGGAATTCCACCTAAAAATGCTACACCAATAATTGTGCCGATAAGCAAGCCAGTGACTAAAATCGGTTGTTCGCCCATTAAGGGCACACCTTTGCCTGCAAGCCATGCCACAAGCACACCAACGGAAATGGAAAGTGCCATTTTCCAACTAAGAAAACCCGATAAATCAGGCAACTGAATTTTTCCTGAAACTAAGGGGCTTAAAACCCCAACGGTTAAAATAATGATACCAATTTTAACGCCATATTTTTCGAGCAAAGGAATGTGTGAAGATAAAAAAGTTTGCTGCATGATAAGCAATACGGCAGCAGAAATGGTAATTGCGTTGTTATGACTGAGTAACCCGAGAATAATTAAAATCACCAGTAACAAGGCGATCATATTGAATTGTAATGACATACTTGAAAAGTGCAGTGAAAAAATTTTAAGGGACATTCTATCATGAAAATACATGGAATGACTGTACATGCCATTTATTTAGAAAATTGTATTTAGAATCAACAAATGTTAATAATTTTCATTTGTCTTTTTTTTTTTTTTGTTTATCATGCTGGGTGTTTTTATTGAAATTCATTGTTAATGAGGCATCATGTAGTCAGTATGATTTCAATGAAAGCGTTAGTCTATATCTTTATATTAAAGGAAAAGTTATGAAACCAACGTTAAAAACAACCGCATTAGCGATGTGTATTGCACTAAGTTTGACTGCTTGTAAATCTACTTCAAATTCTGGAGATGCTCGTCCAACACCAGTTCAACCAGCAGCAACTCAACCAGCAGAAGAAAAACACAATGAACCACAAGCAGCACCAGGTGTAAGCACTCCGGTTGCTGACCAAGGTACTTCATCTACTGGTTCACAACCACAACCAGGAGCAGATTCAAATGGACACAATGCAGATGTATCACCAGCGCCTGGCACTGCGGAAAGCCATACTGTAGAAACTCATCCTGAGGGCGAAACAGGCAGCCACACCGATACAGCTCACCAAGACGAGCCGCATTCTAACGAAACAGTAGTTCAACCGAAACCACCTATTTCAAGTGAACCAGCACGTTCAGAAGATACACATGCTGCGGAAAATACAGGTGCAACCACTGGTAAAGAAGAAAAACCAGCAGGCACTGCAGAAACTCAGCCTGTTTCTCCAGCTCCAGCAGAAGACCATACTGAATCACCAGCAGTGACTCCGTCACAACCATCAACAGGTACTGATGCAGGTACACAACCAAGTGCACCAGTAAATTCTGGTAGTTCTTCTGAATCTTCTGTACCCGCACACAGTGAACCATCTGCACCAGCAGATAACATGCATACTGAGGCAGGCGCATCGCCAACAGTAGGTGCAGGTGAGCACCATGATGAAACCAACCATGCAACTGAGCAACCGCAAGGCACACCAGCTCAGCCACCGGTTGCACCAGAACGTCATGATGAAGCAACCCATAACACAGAAGGAAACCCATCAGTGAGTGGAACAACTGAAACTCAACCAGCGGCATCTTCATACGATGATCTTAAAAAGCTGTATCGAGATGTAGTAGATGGTAAATCTAGCGATTTAGTTGATGCAATTTATAAAGGTAAAGTATTTGCAAAAGTTAAGCTTAGTAACACTGACGAGGAAAGATACGCACAAACGACGACAGATGAAGACGGTGATGTTACACTTAATGTTCAAAAAAATTCTTCTGATAAATTTAAAATGTCGGGAACTATCAATAGTAAAACCGTAGGTAGCATTCAGTTGGGAGAAAAAGAGATTATAGAAAATAAAGTGAAAGATGGTCATGTAGATTTTGGGGATGATGCTGACGGTAAGTATTCTGCTACTATTTCAGAAAATGGTGATATAGTTGGACGTGTGGAGTATAATTCTAGACGCGCAATAGAGGATGGTTTTTATCCAAGCTTTGAAGGCAAAGATGGAACAAAATATCTTTTTGGCTATGAAGCCTTTTTTGATGCAACCAAACAACCTAAATAATCGTTATAAAACAATATTTGGCGGATTTTTGTCCGCCATTTTTCAACTTATTGTTTGTTTATAAATATTTACTTAAAGTTACTCATTTTATGAAAAGTATTGCTTTCTTTTTTACTGCACTTTTCCCCGCTCTTGCTTTAGCAGAAACAACGGCACTAGATATTCGTCAAACACCAATTAAAACCGAACTTGAACCACAAATTAATGTCGCCAAACTTGAAAAACGCGAACAAAATTTACCGCCCTTAGGCACAGAGCAAGTCGAACAAATTCAAATTACCCTTGAGCAACTTAAACAAAACCCCGCTTTAACCCACAAATTATTAACCCGTGCCATTTACGCACGCAATCCAGAAATGATAAAAAAATTGCTGGAAATTTACCGCACTTTTCCAAATCGTGACCCGATTATGGAACGCTTTGCGGAAGGAAAATTGGCTGCGATAACGGAAAACTATACTGTAGCTATTGATAAATATCGCGAAATTTTAGCCAAAAATCCAAATTTAAACCCTGTACGAATTGAACTGGCTATCGCTTTATTCAATCAAAAACAAGACGGTGCTGCTAAAGACCAATTTGAAAAAGCACAAACCGCAGAGGATTTACCGCCTCAAGTTAAGCGTTTAATGGATGCTTATTTAGAGGCTTTAAAAGAACGTGATAGCTGGAATGTGGACTTTTCTTTTAATTATGTACGTGATACCAATGTCAACAATGTCGGCGAGGGTAAAACGGTCGCATTAAATAATGGTGGCACCTTAACACGTTCCGAATCGATGATGCCACAAACAGCACACGGTTTGGCGTATTCACTCGATATTTCGAGAGATTTCAATTTATGGAGCTCTAATTACCTCACGGTGGGCAATGAGTTTGGGGGAAAGAGCTACTGGGATAATCATAAATTTGATGATATTTCCAACCGCACTTTTGTTGGCTATGCACATAAAACCGCAAAGCAAAATTTCCGTATTAAACCTTTTTATGAAAAACGTTGGTATGGCGGCGAAAGTTACCGTTGGTCTAATGGGGCAAGGGTGGAATTTTCTCGTTGGTTAAGTCCAAACTGGCAACTTTTTACGGCGGGAGAGTTTTCAAAACAACGTTATTTAGACAGTACATCACAAAACGGTAATAACAAACTGATTTCCGCAACCTTACTGTGGGCAAGAACTCCGAAACAGTTTTTCTACTTCGGTTCTGATTTCATGGCAGAAAGAACGAAGGTTCGTCAATATGGTTCAGACAGTAAAAGCTTACGTTTAGGTTGGGGGCAAGAATGGAATTGGGGCATTTCCTCACGTCTCGGCTTATCCATAATGAAACGTGAATTTAAAGATATTGCCAAACTTGGTAATCTCAATTTGTTTTCTTTTGGAAAACGTCGAGAAGATAAAATTTACGGCATAAATTTATCCCTATGGAAACGCGATTGGCATATTTGGGGAATTACACCAAAACTCCAATTAAGCTGGCGTAAACAAGATAGCAATATCCCAGAAATGTATTCTTACACACAGAAGAATGTGAATATGTTGTTTGAAAAGACATTCTGAGTTAATTAATTGAACTTAGGTTTATCCATTTCTAAAGTGAGCATAATATGAGATATGCTCACTTTTTTATTTAAAGGAAACTAGTTAGAATACAATTATATTCCATTTCATCATTGGAGCTATTAATGTCCCATCTTGCCGATTCAGATCTGATTAAAACCGTAATTTTGCTTGCGTCGAGCGTGACTATTGTACCGTTATTTAAACGCCTAGGGCTTGGTAGTGTGCTTGGGTATTTGGTAGCAGGTTGTATGATTGGTCCTTCAGTGTTCGGTGTTATTCAAGAACCGGCTTCAGTCGTGCATTTGGCTGAATTGGGTGTCGTGATGTTCTTGTTCATTATTGGGCTTGAAATGCACCCTGAACGGCTTTGGTCTATGAAAAAAGCAATTTTTGGTCGGGGCTTGTTGCAAGTTGGGGGTTGTGGTGTATTGCTTACTTTTGCGGGGATTTATTTACTTGATTTACCGAAAGAAGTTGCATTTATAGCCGGCATGGGATTTACACTTTCTTCAACCGCGATAGTGATGCAAACTCTAGAAGAGCGTTGCATTACCAGCACATCTAAAGGTCAGCGAATTATTTCGACTTTAATTTTTGAAGATATTGCTATTGTGCCATTATTGGCATCAGTGGCGTTTCTTGCGCCTCATTCTGAAGAAAGCACTCATACCGATTGGATGTCAATTGGCATCGCATTAGGTGCGGTAATCGGCTTGATTGTTGCGGGCAAATGGCTAATGAATCCATTATTCCGATTAATTTCTAAAGCACATATTCGCGAGATGATGACAGCGGCTGCTTTATTAGTTGTACTTGGCGCAGCATTAGCCATGGAAATAGGTGGACTTTCAATGGCAATGGGGGCATTTGTAGCGGGCGTTATGCTGTCAGAGTCTTCGTTCCGCCATCAATTAGAAGCGGATATCGAGCCATTTCGTGGTTTATTGCTTGGTCTGTTTTTTATGGGCGTGGGTATGTCATTGGATTTGAGCTTAGTGTTTAATCACTGGTTATTACTACTCGGAATTGTATTCCTTTATATTATTGGCAAAGGACTTTCTGTGTATGTTGTTGCTCGAATCACTCGCTTAGAACATAGAGAGGCTGTGGGAAGAATGTCACTTTTAGCGCACGGTGGTGAATTTGCTTTCGTACTTTTCTCTGCCGCAACAACAGCGGGCGTAATGAGCAACCATGAAAACGCCACTTTTACTGCTGCGGTAATTATTTCCATGTTGTTTTCTCCATTTATTACACAAATTACTCGCAAATTAGCGCAATGTGGAGAGAGAAAATCAGCGAATCAACCAGATACGAGCGATCTGTCACCTATTGATGATTTAGAAGATAATGTGCTTGTAATTGGTTTTGGTCGTTTTAGTCAAATTGTATGTCAAACATTATTAATCCGTGGCATCAGCGTTTCAGTGATTGATCGTAATATAGAAAATATCCGTGCTGCGGCAAAATTTGGTTTTAAAGTCTATTATGGTGATGGTATTCGTTTGGATGTACTTTACGCCGCGGGAATTGAAAAAGCTAAATGTGTGGTGATTGGTATTAATGATACAGATCGCATTGAAACGATTGTGAGCCAACTTAAAGGGGCTTATCCAAACTTGCCGATTTTAACCCGCACTTATGATAGAAAAACGACAGTAAGCCTAATTAAGCAAGATGTGGATTTTATTGTGCGTGAAACTTTTGAATCCGCCATAGCCCTTAGCCAAGCAACATTGATGAAACTTGGCATTGATAAGATCGAGGCTGATGAAGTCATTAAAGAAGTGCGAGCATTGGATCAAGAACGCCTAAATGAGGAAGTTCTACATGGTTTTTCTAATGAAATCTTAAAAAAATATTGGACGCCAAAACCATTCATTAAACCTCATGTCGATGCTCAGGCATTAAATGATGAAACAGCAGGAATATTGATTGAGGAATCTGAAGAAACGTTAAATAATAATTCTTAAAATTCTTTCAATACATTTCAACTAAAAAAGGAAGCAAATTGCTTCCTTTTTGTTTTGAGTCCGTTTGAATTAGAACGGAATATCGTCATCAAATCCGTCCATTGGTGGCTCAGCCTGTGGTGCAGCTTGTTGTGGCGCTGGACGAGATGATTGATAACTACCACCATTGTTAGTTTGACGAGCTTGGTAAGAGGGTTGTGGTGCAGCGCCCATATCACTAGGGTAACCACCTGCGTTTTGATTGCGCGCACCAAGCATTTGCATTACATCGCCTTGAATTTCTGTGGTGTAACGATCTTGACCATTTTGATCTTGCCATTTACGCGTTTTTAGACGACCTTCCACATATACTTGAGAGCCTTTGCGTAAATATTCACCGCAAATCTCCGCTTGACGACGATAGAATACAATGCGGTGCCATTCCGTTACTTCGCGGCGCTCGCCAGTATTGCGGTCGTTCCAGCTTTCACTCGTCGCTACGCTAATATTTGCTACAGCATCGCCATTTGGCATGGTACGAATTTCCGGATCATTGCCTAGATGACCCACAATAATGACTTTATTAACTCCAGCCATAAAAAAACCTCATTTTTTATCTTAAAAAGTGCGGTTATTTTGCCTGAAATTTTTCAAAAGATCTATATATTTTAACTGGATATTTGCACAGATGTTAAAATATGCGATAATGATCGCAGAATCTAAACTTATTTCATCCTTTTGAGTTATTTTATGGAAAATATCGATATTCGCGGGGCTAGAACCCATAACCTGAAAAATATTAATTTAACTATTCCACGCAATAAACTTGTGGTGATCACTGGGCTTTCAGGTTCGGGAAAATCCTCTTTAGCGTTTGATACACTTTATGCAGAAGGGCAGCGCCGCTATGTTGAATCTCTTTCAGCGTATGCGCGTCAATTTTTATCTTTAATGGAAAAGCCTGATGTGGATTCTATTGAGGGACTTTCCCCTGCGATTTCGATTGAACAAAAATCTACCTCACACAATCCACGTTCTACGGTAGGAACAATTACGGAAATTTATGATTATTTACGTTTATTGTTTGCTCGAGTAGGTGAACCTCGTTGTCCAGATCATGATGTTCCATTAACTGCACAAACGATTAGTCAAATGGTGGATAAAGTATTAAGTTTGCCAGAAGACAGCAAGATGATGTTACTTGCACCAGTTGTCAAAAATCGAAAAGGTGAACACGTTAAGATTTTAGAAAATATTGCTGCGCAAGGTTATATTCGAGCACGTATTGATGGCGAAATTTGTGATTTATCTGATCCGCCCAAATTAGAGTTACAGAAAAAACATACTATTGAAGTAGTGGTTGATCGCTTTAAAGTGCGCTCAGATTTAGCAACACGTTTAGCGGAGTCTTTTGAAACCGCATTAGAGCTTTCAGGTGGCACCGCGATTGTGGCAGATATGGATAATCCTAAAGCGGAAGAATTAGTTTTTTCGGCAAATTTTGCTTGTCCGCATTGTGGTTATTCTGTGCCAGAATTAGAACCTCGTTTATTTTCCTTTAATAACCCTGCTGGAGCTTGTCCTACTTGTGATGGTTTGGGGATGCAACAATATTTTGATGAAGATCGTGTGGTGCAAAATCCAACTATTTCCCTTGCCGGTGGTGCGGTGAAAGGTTGGGATCGTCGTAATTTCTATTATTATCAAATGCTCACCTCATTGGCGAAACATTATAATTTTGATGTTGAAGCCCCTTATGAATCTTTGCCAAAGAAAATTCAACACATCATTATGCATGGCTCAGGTAAAGAGGAAATTGAATTCCAATATATGAATGATCGTGGCGATGTGGTTATTCGCAAGCATCCTTTTGAAGGTATTTTGAATAATATGGCTCGCCGATATAAAGAAACGGAATCAATGTCGGTGCGAGAAGAATTAGCGAAAAATATTAGCAATCGACCTTGTGCAGACTGTGGCGGATCTCGTTTACGACCAGAAGCGCGGAATGTGTATATCGGAAAAACGAATTTACCGATGATCGCAGAAAAAAGTATTGGTGAATCGCTCGAATTTTTCACCGCACTTTCTTTAACAGGTCAAAAAGCACAAATTGCGGAAAAAATTCTTAAAGAAATCCGCGAGCGTTTGCAGTTCTTAGTGAACGTTGGTTTGAATTATCTTTCTCTTTCTCGTTCAGCTGAAACCCTTTCAGGTGGTGAAGCACAACGTATTCGCCTTGCTAGCCAAATTGGTGCGGGGCTTGTTGGTGTAATGTATGTATTAGATGAACCTTCAATTGGCTTGCACCAACGTGATAATGAACGCTTACTTAACACGTTAATTCATCTGCGTAATCTTGGTAATACGGTAATTGTTGTGGAACACGATGAAGATGCAATTCGTGCGGCTGACCATATTATTGATATTGGGCCTGGTGCTGGCGTGCATGGCGGACAAGTTATTGCGCAAGGAAACGCTGATGAAATTATGCTGAATCCAAATTCCATCACAGGAAAATTCTTATCAGGCGCAGATAAAATTGAAATTCCTAAAAAACGCACCGCACTTGATAAGAAAAAATGGCTCAAACTTAAAGGGGCATCAGGGAATAACTTAAAAAATGTGAATTTAGATATTCCCGTTGGTTTGTTTACTTGTGTAACTGGTGTATCAGGCTCAGGAAAATCAACACTTATTAATGATACTTTATTTCCACTTGCGCAAAATGCATTAAATAGAGCTGAAAAAACCGATTATGCACCTTATCAGTCTATCGAGGGATTAGAGCATTTCGATAAAGTTATTGATATTAACCAAAGCCCGATTGGACGCACGCCACGTTCAAATCCAGCCACTTATACAGGCTTATTTACCCCGATTCGTGAACTTTTTGCTGGGGTGCCAGAGGCACGTGCGCGTGGTTATAATCCTGGACGTTTTAGCTTCAACGTACGAGGTGGACGCTGTGAGGCTTGTCAGGGTGATGGTGTACTCAAAGTTGAAATGCACTTTTTACCCGATGTTTATGTCCCTTGCGACCAATGTAAAGGTAAACGTTATAATCGCGAAACCTTAGAAATTCGTTACAAAGGTAAAACAATTCATCAAGTTTTAGATATGACGGTGGAAGAGGCTCGTGAGTTTTTTGATGCGATTCCAATGATTGCAAGAAAATTACAAACCTTGATGGATGTGGGATTATCCTATATTCGATTAGGTCAATCTTCCACAACACTTTCAGGCGGTGAAGCGCAGCGCGTTAAGCTAGCGACTGAGCTTTCTAAACGTGATACGGGTAAAACCTTGTATATCCTAGATGAACCGACAACCGGTTTGCATTTTGCTGACATTAAGCAATTACTTGAAGTACTGCATCGATTACGTGACCAAGGAAATACTATTGTCGTCATTGAACACAATCTTGATGTGATTAAAACGGCAGACTGGATTGTCGATCTTGGTCCCGAAGGGGGAAGCGGTGGCGGACAAATTATTGCTACTGGCACGCCTGAAGAAGTAGCTAAAGTCGAAGGATCTCATACTGCCAGATTCCTCAAACCGATTTTAGAAAAACATTAAAAAATTACCGCACTTTTAGTATAAAAAGTCGTAAAATGACAATTAGAATTTAGTTCCATGTTAATAGATTTTTTGATTTAACATTGGGAACTTTATTTAATTAAACGTATCTAAGTAGCGCCTCAGATTGGGGCTTAATTAAGAGGATTTAATAATGAACTTCACTAAAGTTTTACCGGCATTTGCTGCCGCTATTGTATTATCTGCATGTGCAAAAGATGCGCCAATAATGGAAAATGCATCGACTCAAATGACTGCTCAAACTGCGTCAACTATCACTGACAAAACAGTAGTTTATTCTTGCAACAAAAAAACTGTGACTGCAGTGTATCAATTTGAAAACCAAGAACCCGTTGCGGCAATGGTTAGTTTAGGTAACAAAATTATTGCAAAAGATTTTGCTCGTGATAAATCCCAAAAGGATTTTACAAGTTTCACTTCTGGTGACTATGTTTGGAATGTAGATAGTGGTTTAACTTTAGATAAATTTGATTCTGTTGTGCCAGTGAATTTAATTCAAAAAGGCAAAACTAGCGATAAGATCATCATCAAAAACTGTGATGTAAACGCAAAAGCAACTAAAAAAGCAAATTTATAATTCATCAAAATGGCTAGCATAATTGCTAGCCATTTTTTATTGCCAAAAGCTAAGAAGATATTAGGAATAAAAAGCCCATAAAGATGAGTATTTTGTGTTTTTTTATTTAAAAAGTATTAGAATATGTAGTTGAGAGTTCCCTGGTGTAAGATTGTAGAGAATTTTGGTTATGTAATCGAAAAATAAAGAAAATGGAGTTTCTTATGAAATCACAACTTATCAAACTATCTTTAATATCACTTATTTCTTTGGCAATGTTCTCTGGAAATGCGTTTGGATATGCTACCAATAATCGTAATGTTGAGAACGTTAATCTACCTCTCTTCCCACCGCAAAAACATGAAGCTTTAGTAAAACGACATAATGCATTAGAAAGTAGAGTTGATAGAGGTTTAGCACAGCAAGCTGCCTTAGCTGGTTTATTTCAACCCTACAATATAAAACATTTTAATGTTACAGCTGCTGTTGGCGGGTATGGACCTAAGCATGCTATTGCAGTGGGAACTGGATATCGATTTAATGAGAAATTTGCTGCAAAAGTAGGGATTGCCTTGAGTGAACACAATTCTTCAGCCTATAATGCCGCAGTTGATTTTGAATGGTAATTAGACTTTATAATAGAAAATCTAGCCATTTTTTACTGGCTAGATTTTTTATTTTTATTTAGCTTTGTCTTAAGCCAAACTAGATTTACTACCTATTTTATTTAACCTAAACTTTATTATGCGTGTTTCAGATTTTAATTTCGATTTACCTGATGAACTTATTGCTCGCTATCCAAAAGAGGATAGAGCATCTTGCCGTTTATTGCATTTGAATGGGGAAAATGGGGCTGTAATTGACCGCACTTTTTCAGATGTATTGGATTTAATTGATGAAGGCGATTTATTGATTTTCAATAATACTCGCGTCATTCCTGCAAGAATGTTTGGGCGTAAAGCCAGCGGTGGTAAAATTGAAGTTTTAGTTGAACGCATGTTAGATGAGCATCGTTTCTTAGCGCATATTCGTTCATCAAAATCACCAAAAGAAGGGGCTGAATTATTTTTAGGTGAAGATAAATTAGGCGAAAATAATGGAATTAAAGCGGTAATGACAGCACGTCATGGTGCATTGTTTGAAGTGGAATTAAGTGATAAATCAACCGCTCTTTTAGATGTGTTGCAAGCCATTGGACATATGCCATTGCCGCCTTATATCGATCGTCCCGATGAAGAAGCCGATCAAGAATGTTATCAAACGGTTTATAGTAAAGTCCCAGGAGCTGTAGCAGCACCAACAGCAGGCTTACATTTTGATGAACCTTTACTTGAAAAACTTAAAGATAAAGGTGTCAATTTTGAATTTGTCACATTGCATGTGGGCGCGGGAACATTTCAGCCTGTTCGTGTCGAAAATATTGAAGATCATGTGATGCATGCAGAATATGTAGAAGTTTCTCAAGAAGTTTGCAATGCAATTATTGCAACAAAGAAAGCGGGTAAACGTGTTATTGCCGTGGGAACCACTTCTGTTCGTTCTATTGAAAGTGCGGCGCTTTCTGCGGAAGAATTTGGCAATCCAGATTTAATTGAGCCTTATTTTTCTGATACCTCTATTTTTATTTATCCTGGTAAAAAATTCCGAGTAGTAGATTGTTTAATTACTAATTTCCACTTACCTGAAAGCACATTGATAATGTTAGTTTCAGCTTTTGCTGGTTATAAAAATACAATGAATGCGTATAAGCATGCAGTGCAAGAAAAATATCGTTTCTTTAGTTATGGCGATGCGATGTTTATTAATAAAAATTCTAATGTGAGAGGATTGGAATAAGTTGTTTGACTTGTAATTAGTCAGCACCTACAATAGAGAATAAGAGATAGCGGTAACCATCCCTTGTCGGCATCAACTACTAATAGCCAGTGCTACTTTTCAATAACAGGCAAAGTAGAATAATGATGACCAACTTAATCATAAATTTAGTCATATTTTTATCCTTAGTATGATTAACAAACTCAGGATCTACGAAATAGCCCGACAGCGGCAACTGGCGGACTATCTTAGTAGATCCGCCTCTGCTCAAAGAGCATTGGAAATATGATAGCACAAAGCCTGTATTTTTTAACAGGCTTTTTTGTTGAAAAAAATCTTCGAACTGTTTATTCGTTGGAGCAAAAATGAAGTATGAATTAGATAAAACAAGCGGCAATGCTCGTCGTGGTCGCTTGGTATTTGAACGTCCACAAGGCACGTTCAGTGTAGAAACCCCTGCGTTTATGCCAGTGGGTACTTATGGCACCGTGAAAGGCATGACGCCAGAAGAAGTGCGTGCGACAGGTGCAGAAATTTTACTGGGTAACACCTTCCATTTATGGCTTCGTCCTGGACAGGAAGTGATGCGTAAACACGGTGATTTACATGACTTTATGCAATGGCATCGCCCGATTTTGACTGACAGTGGCGGTTTCCAAGTATTTAGTTTAGGTAAATTACGTAAAATCACTGAAGAAGGTGTGAAATTCCAAAACCCAATTAACGGTGAGCGCATTTTCCTTTCACCTGAAAAATCCATGGAAATTCAATATGATTTAGGTTCTGACATCGTGATGATTTTCGATGAATGTACGCCTTATCCAGCGACTTTCGATTATGCGAAAAAATCCATGGAAATGTCTCTTCGTTGGGCAAAACGTAGCCGCGATCGCTTTGATGAATTAGGCAATAAAAATGCGCTATTCGGTATTATCCAAGGCGGCGTATTTGAAGAATTACGTAAAGTCTCATTGGAAGGCTTAGTGAATATCGGCTTTGACGGTTATGCAGTGGGCGGTTTAGCGGTAGGCGAACCAAAAGAAGACATGCACCGTATCTTAGAATATATCTGCCCACAAATTCCCGCTGATAAACCACGTTATTTAATGGGCGTGGGGAAACCAGAAGATTTAGTGGAAGGCGTGCGTCGCGGCATTGATATGTTTGACTGCGTGATGCCAACCCGTAACGCACGTAATGGTCATTTATTTGTGACTGACGGCATTGTTAAAATCCGTAATGCAAAATATCGCGATGATACCAGCCCATTGGATCCTGAATGTGATTGCTACACCTGTAAAAACTACACCAAAGCCTATTTATATCATTTAGATAAATGCGGTGAAATTTTAGGTGCACGCTTAAATACCATTCACAATTTACGCTATTATCAACGTTTAATGGCGGAAATTCGTCAAGCTATCGAAGAAGATCGTTTTGATGATTTTGTGGTGGAGTTTTATGCTCGCATGGGCAAACCTGTCCCACCATTACAATTAGTAGATAAATCATAATTGATGAAAGTGCGGTAGAAAAATGAAATGTTTTTTGACCGCACTTTTTAACAAAGGAAACCTTATGCAAATTCTTGAACCTCAACAATTCGCCACCTGGAATGAACCTATTGAAATGCTTTATGCCTGTCATAGCAAGGTAAAACGTTTTTGTCGTCAGTTAAGCATTTTGCCTGATTATCTAGAAAAACACGGCTATACTCAGGCTGTATTAAATGATGTTGAGCAAATTTTAACTTATTTCAATCGTGCCGCACCGTTACATCATGAGGATGAAGAATTAGATTTTTTTCCTCAATTAGTCAAAGTGGCTCCGCAAGCACAAAGCTCCATTGATGAATTAGAAAAACAGCACGAATATTTGCATGAAAATTGGAATGCATTATCTGTGCAGTTAGAAGAGCTTATTTCTGAACAACGTCAAAATATTGATGAACATTTAATTGAACGCTTTATTCAAGGTTATGATCGTCATATTGCGTTAGAAGAACCATTATTTGAAATGGGGCGTGAATGCTTAAGTGCAGATATTTTGGCTGAAATGGGCAAGAGCATGAGTGCTCGTCGTCAAGTTAAAGAATGAAATATCAGCTTAATTTAACTGCACTTCGATGTCCAATTCCTCTTTTAAGTGCCAAAAAAGCCTTAAAAAATTTGGATAAAAATGATGAGCTAATGTTGATCTTAAACCTTGAAAGTGCGGTGGAAAATTTTTCTATTTTTGCAGAAGAAAATTCTGTTTCCTTGGTCGAGCAATATTATGCTTCGGAAAGAGAATTTATCGTTATCTTGAAAAAATAAAATTAATCGCCATAACGTAGGATATTGGGCGTGGTTCACCTTTCCCAATGAGCCAATTTATGGTATTTTAAGCGCAATTTTTAACTTAAATTAACAAGGAAAACATACAATGGAAGCACAAAACCCGATGTCCACGTTATTTATTTTCGTGATCTTTGGTTTAATTTTTTACTTTATGATTTATCGCCCGCAAGCTAAACGCAATAAAGAACATAAAAAATTGATGTCTGAGCTTGCAAAAGGTACTGAAGTTTTAACTGCTGGTGGTTTAATCGGCAAAATAACTAAAGTAACCGAAGGTAGTGATAGCATCGTGATTGCGTTAAACGACACGACAGAAATTACGATTAATCGTAACTACATTGTGAGCGTTCTTCCTAAAGGTTCATTAAAATCACTTTAAGAGTAACGTTAAATTATTTTTCAGAGCCACGAATTGTGGCTCTGTGCGTTAGAAAAGAAAAGGAAAACTATGTTAAACCGTTATCCATTATGGAAGAATTTGATGGTGATTTTTATTGTAGCCATCGGGATTTTATATTCTCTTCCTAATATTTATGGTGAAGATCCTGCGGTGCAAATTTCCGGTACGCGCGGTCAAGAAGCGAATACTAGCGTGCTTGGACAAGTTCAAGATGTGCTTAAAACCAATAATCTTCCAACCAAATCTGTCGTGCTTGAGAACGGCTCAATTCTAGCTCGTTTCACTAATACCGATGATCAACTCCTCGCTAAAGATAAAATTGCTGAACGTCTTGGTAATAATTACACCACTGCATTAAACCTAGCTCCTGCCACTCCAACTTGGTTAAGCATGTTTGGTGCTAACCCAATGAAATGGGGATTAGACTTACGCGGTGGGGTTCGTTTTTTGATGGAAGTTGATATGAATGCTGCACTTGTAAAACGCCAAGAGCAATTACAAGACAGTTTACGTAACGAACTTCGCAAAGAAAAAATTCAATATACGGCAATTAAAAATACTGAGCATTTTGGCACTTCTGTCACATTGGCCGATGCAAGTCAACGCTCCAAAGCGGAACGTATTATTCATCAGTTGCATCCAACCTTAGATATAACAGAGTTGGATAACGATAGTATCAATTTAGGTCTTTCAACTTCAGCATTAAATGAAGCTCGCGACTTAGCAATTGAACAAAACTTAACGATTTTGCGTAAACGTGTTGCTGAATTAGGGGTGTCTGAGGCTGTCATTCAACGTCAAGGCGCTGAACGTATTGTAATTGAATTACCAGGTGTTCAAGATACTGCTCGCGCAAAAGAAATTTTAGGAGCAACTGCAACGCTTGAGTTTCGTATCGTAAATCAAAATGTTACGGCCGATGCAATTTCTCGTAATATGTTACCAGCTGATTCGGAAGTTAAATATGATCGCCAAGGTCATCCTGTCGCATTATTTAAACGTGCGGTATTAGGTGGTGAGCATATCATTAATTCAAGTTCTGGTTTGGATCAGCATTCAAGTACCCCGCAAGTGAGTGTAACCTTGGATGGTGAAGGTGGTGAGATTATGTCTCAAACCACCAAAAAATATTACAAGAAACCAATGGCGACTCTTTACGTTGAATATAAAGATAACGGCAAAAAAGACGAAAATGGTAAAACTATTTTAGAAAAACATGAGGAAGTGATTAATGTGGCGACGATCCAAGGTCGTTTCAGTTCTAACTTCCAAATTACTGGTGTTGATAGTATCGCGGAAGCGCACAATCTTTCTACCTTATTGAAATCTGGGGCATTAATTGCACCAATTCAAATTGTTGAAGAACGTACAATTGGCCCATCTTTAGGGGCACAAAATGTGGAGCAAGGGATTAATGCGAGCTTTTGGGGACTCATCGCTGTGATTGTCTTTATGCTGTTCTACTACAAAATGTTCGGTATTATCGCAAGTTTTGCTTTGGTCATTAATATTGTGTTGTTAGTGGGTTTAATGTCTATTTTACCTGGTGCGACACTTTCTATGCCAGGGATTGCCGGTATTGTATTAACCTTAGGTATGTCGGTGGATGCAAACGTGTTGATTTTTGAGCGTATTAAAGAAGAAATTCGTAATGGTCGTCCAATTCAACAAGCAATCAATGAAGGTTACAACGGGGCGTTTACTTCTATTTTTGATGCAAACTTAACGACAATTTTAACCGCTATTATCTTGTATGCAGTGGGGACAGGTCCAATCCAAGGATTTGCGATTACGCTTTCACTTGGTGTGGCAATTTCAATGTTTACCGCAATTACAGGAACACGCGCATTAGTTAATGCACTTTATGGCGGCAAACAACTTAAGAAATTATCAATTTAGGTAGGGAACGATGAAAATTTTTGCAAAAGATAAAGACGGACATTTTATCCGTGAAATCAATGGGATTAAACTCCCGTTCCCATTGACCGAATTTATGAAACTGCGTAAATGGGGCTATGTTTTTTCCGCACTTTTAATGGCCATTTCGCTATTTTTTATCGTATCAAAAGGCTTTAACTGGGGATTGGATTTTACTGGTGGGGTTGTTTTTGATACCCATTTTTCACAATCTGCAGATTTAGAGAAAATCCGTGGTAAGCTCCATCAAAATGGTATTGAAAGTCCAATTGTGCAGACAACAGGTTCTGTTCAAGATGTCATGATTCGTTTACCAGCTACGGATAATGATTCAGCTATTGGCGATCGCGTAAAAGGAATGCTTCAAGAAGTAGATTCTGGCATTAAGATTCGTAGTGTTGAATTCGTTGGACCAAACGTAGGGGAAGAGTTGGCTCAAGGCGCGGTGTATGCGACATTAGCGACATTAGCGATGATGCTAGTTTATGTAGGCTCTCGCTTTGAATGGCGTTTAGGTTTCGGCGGTATTGCCTCCCTTGCGCATGACGTAATTATTACTCTTGGTGTGTTTTCAGCGTTACAAATAGAAATTGATTTAACCTTCGTTGCAGCGATTTTATCTGTTGTGGGTTATTCTATTAACGATAGTATCGTGGTCTTTGACCGTGTGCGTGAAAACTTCAGAAAAATAAGACGTCTAGATACGATTGATATTATTGATGTTTCTCTAACGCAAACTTTATCAAGAACCATCATGACCTCTGCGACAACATTAATTGTTGTTATTGCATTGTTCTTTTTTGGTGGTCCATCAATTCATAACTTCTCTTTAGCATTACTTGTGGGTATTGGATTTGGTACATATTCTTCAATCTTTATTGCAATCGCAATTGCATACGATGTTGGATTACGCCGTGAACATATGATCCCGCCTAAAGTAGATAAGGAAATTGACGAATTACCTTAGTTAAATTCTATTCTTAGAATAAACTTCAATGAAAAATAGTTAACCAAAAATTTATGGTTAACTATTTTTTTATTTGTATCACTTTTTAATTTAGACTTTTAATCTTGAGGTAAGGCATTTATAACGGCTTTCACTAAAGTCGCTAAGGGAATGGCAAAGAATACGCCCCAAAATCCCCATAAACCGCCAAAAATTAATACTGAAATAATAATAATCAATGGATGCAAATTCACAGCTTCAGAAAATAAATAAGGGACGAGTAAGTTTCCATCTAAGATCTGACTCACAGCAAAAGCGATGATGATATACCAAAATGTTGGGCTGATTCCAAACTGGAATAGAGCAACTAATGCAACAGGAATCGTGACAATTACCGCGCCAATATAAGGGACGAGAACTGAAAGCCCCACTGCAAAAGCCAATAAGAGCGGGTAATTTAGTCCGAATATTAAGAAAATAATGTAGGTGATGAGCGTGACAATCAGAATTTCTAACAATTTTCCATGAATGTAGTTGGAAATTTGCTGTTGCATTTCTTTCCATACTTTGAAAGCCAAGTTTCTATTTTTTGGTAAGAAACGGCTCACGCCTTGTAAAAGTTCTGATTTATCCTTCAACATAAAAAACATCATTAACGGTACTAAAAAGGCATAAATCCCTAAAGAAACCAAGTTCATAATAGAGGCTAAAGAAAGTTTTACAGCAGATTCACCAAAACCAAGGATTTTTTCTCGCACAGAATTGAAAATAGAATCTACCATTGAATAGTCGATGAGTTCAGGATAATGCTCTGGTAAGTTTAGTAACCATTCATTGAGCTTATTAAACATTGCGGGCAAATCACTTAATAAGGAAATAGTTTGATTCCATAGCATTGGCATAAGGATTAAAAAGAAGATTGTCGCTAGTCCAATAAAGCTACCAAAAATGATGATTGTGGCTAGCATTCTTGGGCATTTTAAATGTTGATGTAAAAAATTGATCGGCATTTCTAGTAAATAGGATAACACTAGAGCAATCAACAAAGGCGCGATTAAATCTCCAAAAAAATAAATGGAGATAAAACCAAATAATAATATTGCTAATAGTCCCATTGCTTGTGGATCGCTTAAGCGACGCGAGTACCAGCTTTTCAACATTTCTAGCATAATTTCTTTTCCTGTAAGTATTTTTCGCCATTATAAGTTAAAATTTATAGTGTTTATAGCTACTAAGAGGAAATCCTATGTCTGTCATTATTTATCACAACCCTCGTTGTTCAAAAAGTCGTGAAACGCTAGCATTATTAGAAAATCAAGGTGTTCAGCCAATCGTTGAATTGTATTTGCAAAAGCAGTATTCCATTGATGAATTACAAAGTATTGCCCAAAAATTAGGAATTGATGATGTGCGTCAAATGATGCGTACGAAAGATGAACTATATAAAAGTTTAAATTTAGACAATTTAGAGCTCTCTCAAGCTGAATTATTAAAAGCCATGAGTGAACATTCAGCGCTTATTGAACGCCCAATTGTGATCAATGGTAATCAAGCTAAAATCGGGCGTCCGCCAGAAAGTATACTTGAGATTTTGTAATT
Source organism: Haemophilus sp. oral taxon 851 str. F0397 (assembly GCF_000242295.1). NCBI lineage: Bacteria > Pseudomonadati > Pseudomonadota > Gammaproteobacteria > Pasteurellales > Pasteurellaceae > Haemophilus > Haemophilus sp. oral taxon 851. The sequence continues at coordinate 70,080 of NZ_JH591072.1, read as the reverse complement.
TAAACGTTTGCGCGTATAATACTCCAGCCGTGGAAATCCTTCCGCGGCTTTTTTGAGGAAAAATTATGGCAAAGCAACAAAAAAGTGCGGTTGAAAATGAAACCGTTTATGAGCACACTCGAGGAGTGATCAAAGATAATGCAGTGATGGCATTATTACATGACAAGCTATTTCGTCAGCGTATTGAGAAAAAACGTAAAGGGAAAGGGAGTTACCAACGTAAAGCAAAACACGCAGGGAAAATGTTTGAAAAGCCCGATTATAAATTTTTTGATTACAGAAACTTTATAATCGGGTTTTTCTTAGGCTAAAAATAGTAAAAAGGAGTATAACAATGTCAAATCAGCCTCAAGTCCTATTTAATAATACATGGAATGTACGTATTAGCGATCCTGGTGAAGAGGGGGCTAAAAGCCATTTTTTTGAAACTATCTACCTAACTTTAACAGCATATTTTGAAGAAAATAGAGTACGTTATGAGTTTGTTCGTAAAGTAGAAGATCAAATAAAAATGCAACGCTCTTTTACAGAACTAAATGAGTTATTCAAATTTCTGGGTGATTATTTCGATCCCGTTTTTATTGGATTATTAGGCGTGAAAATTGGGAATCTTGGTGTGAAATCAGAATAATAACTTGACTAATCCATAAAGTATTTTAGCACGCCACCTATATTTAGGTATTAATCCAACTGATGCTGCATTTACCTTTGCGGATCATGCATTCAATTGGATTGGTGTTACCCATATGATCTTTTCTTTAGTTTTTGCGATTGGTTATTGCTTAGTCGCAGAACGTTTTCCAAAAATCAAATTTTGGCAAGGTATTGGAGCAGGGATTATTGCTAATATTTGCGTGCACTATATTACTTTCCCAGCACTAGGTTTAACCCCACCAGTTGCAGAATGGCCACTATATGAACATATTTCAGAATTAGTTGGTCATATTTTCTGGTTCTGGACTATTGAGGTTATTCGTCGCGATTTACGTAATCGCTTAACTGGCGAGCCAGATGCAGAGATTCCTTTAGCTTAAGCTAAACAGTATAAATTTTGATAAGAAATGGGTTAAGACTAATAAGTTTTAACCCGTTTTTTATTGGATAGAGATGCTTTAATTAACAACAAATTTCTTGTACGACAAATTGTAATGAATGTCTCGCAAATTGCTGTTGTTTACGGTGTTTCAAGCGTCTTAAACGTAGGTTACGTGATAAAGAGGTTTGTTGTAAATTGGTTTTCTTTTTAAGAAAAGTTTTGCGTTTTAACATTTTATTTATCCTTTTTTTCTTTTATTTCTTCTGAATTTTTGACCGCACTTTCGTTGTTGGCATTATCATTTGTTGTTTGATTTTCTTGGACTCGATGATAATTCACAATGCTATTCATATAGCGGCGAATATTTTCTACATATTGATGGGCTTCATAGCCTCGAGCATAGCCGTATTTCAGTTGGGAATAATAGCGTTTTTCTGCTAATAAAGGCAGATTTTTTTTCACATCGAGCCAATTATCTGGATTTCCTCCAAGATTTTTAGTTAAACGACGCGCATCAATTAAGTGGCCTAGTCCCATGTTATAGGCGGCTAAGGCAAACCAAATTCTTTCTTCTTTTTCAATGGTTTCTGGAATTTGACTAATCAGCCAGTGTAAATATTCTGATCCCGCTTTAATGCTTTGTTCAGGATCTGTTCTATCGCTGATTTTCATATGTTGTGCGGTATCTTTCGTCAGCATCATTATGCCACGCACGCCCGTAGGTGATGTTGCATCTGGATTCCAATGAGACTCTTGATAAGCGACTGCTGCGAGTAATCGCCAATCTAATTCCCCTTTGTATTTTTCAAAGAGCGGTGAGAATTGTGGCAGGGTATTTTCAATTGCGTTCATATAAGAGCGCGTATCCACGTAATCAAATTGTGAAATATGCCCTAAATATTTTTCTTTTAAATTATCTACTAGCCCTGTTTCTTGTGCATTATTCATAAAATTGAGTAAGGCAGCTTGCAGATCATTGTAGGCATTATTCGGTAAATACCAGTGAATGTTTGCTTCATCAGTAATATCAAAGGCAATGGAGAGTTCTGGTTTGATTTGTTGAATCGCAGCGATATCAATGGAATTAGCAATGACGTAAGGAATTTTTCCTTCAGACAGATGCAGCAATAGTTCTTCTTGAGTAAACGCTTGATTTCTTTTCCAAGTTAATTGTGGATATTGTTTTTGTAATTCTTTTAGTTTTTCTTCCAATGATGAATTGTTAGCGATATAAATTTCTTTCTTGATGTCTCCTAGATTTTTAGGGCGTTGTTCATCTTTTCGATAAGCTAATTGCCATGAAGCGGAATGATATGCTGGGCCAATTTGGAAACGTTCTGCATTCTTAGGATGATATAAAAGGTGAGCGGCAGCTAAATCAATATTATGTTTATCTAGCTCATTAAATAATTGTTCTTGATTATCGAAAGTTTTAATTTCGAGTTCTACACTTAATGAATCAGCAAATGCTTTAGCCAATTCATATTCAAAGCCTCGTTCGCCGTCTTTATTTATAAAATAAGAAATAGGGTTGTTCATTGCGCCCACAATGAGTGAACCTCGTTCTTGAATTGCTGTATAGTGGTTTTCTTCAGCATGGCGTAGAAATTGCCATGGGAATACCATATCAATAGCCCAAAGCAATAAAGCTAAGGCAGTAATAATACGTAAAAAGAGACCTTTCAATGATTTTTCCTATATAAAAAGCTTGTGGGATTGTAGCCAGAATTTAGGCAATAGACAATAAAAAGCCCCTTGAGGTTCAAGGGGCTAAGTTTTGTTCACCGAGTAGTGCTAAATTTTAAATAATGCAAAAACATTAGGAAATAGCGCTATTCTTTATATTGCAAGGATCTTATCCTCGGCGATCACGGCGTGGTTTATCGCTAAAAGAGCGGTTACTTTTTTCATTAAATTTACGATTTCCACGATTGTCACCACCGCGTTCATTACGTCCGCGTTCTCCACGGAAATCGCCACCACGGCCTTTACGTTTACCATTAAAATCATCGCCGCCACGTGAACTATCAGACTTCACAGCACCTAAGAAAGACATTTGCATTTGTTTATTCAATACACGTGTTTTACCGAATTGTTGAAGTAGTTCTTTCGGCATACCTTGTGGCAATTCAACGGTCGTGTAGTCATCATAAAGTTTGATATGACCAATATAGCGGCTATTGATATCACCTTCGTTAGCAATTGCACCCACGATATGGCGAACTTCTACGCCATCAGCACGACCCACTTCAATACGATATAAATCCATTGGTTGTGGATTTCCGTAGCCTTTACGTTCGCCACGACGTTCAGCTGAACGTGGATTTTCACGGCGATCACCTCGTTCATTACGTTCACGACGACGTTTTTCCATTGGCGGATCTGGAGGAAGAATTAATTTTTGTTTGCCTTGAAGCAGCATCAACATTGCTGCAGCAATATCTTCTTGATCCTGATCGGCTGTAAATAAGTCTTCTAATAAACTACGATATTGCTCTAAATCGTGATGCTCGAGTTGTTTCGTAATTTTTGCGACGAATTTTTTGCGGCGGCATTCTTGTAACACAAGATGATTTGGCAATTCTACTTCATTGATACCTTTTTTCATTAGGTGTTCAATATTACGCAATAAACGACGCTCGCGAGGTTCAACAAACAATAAAGCACGACCAGAACGACCTGCACGACCAGTACGGCCAATTCGGTGCACATAAGATTCTGCATCAAGTGGAATGTCGTAGTTCACCACAAGGCTGATGCGTTCAATATCAATACCGCGTGCGGCCACATCGGTTGCCACAACAATATCTAAACTGCCGTTACGTAAGCGATCGAGGGTTTGTTCGCGGAGTTGTTGTGTCATATCACCATTAAGTGCGGCAGAACGGAAACCATTTTTCTCAAGTAGTTCTGTAATGTCTAAAGTGCCGGTTTTAGTGCGAGCAAAGATAATCGCGGCATCAAAATCTTCCACTTCTAAGAAACGAAGAAGGGCTTCATTTTTACGCACGCCGTGCACATACCAACAATTTTGATCGATATCTGGGGCATTTTCGTTATTAACTTTGATCTTCACTTCTTTCGGATCATTCATAAAACGTTTCGTAATACGACGGATCGGTTCAGGCATTGTTGCAGAGAATAATGCAGTTTGGTGATTTTCTGGTAATTCTGCCATGACGGTTTCTACATCATCAATGAAACCCATGCGTAGCATTTCATCTGCTTCATCTAATACAATAAAACGAAGTTCTGAAAGATTTAATGTTCCGCGACGAATATGGTCAAGAATACGACCAGGTGTACCCACAACCACTTGTGCGCCTTGTTTTAATGCACGAAGTTGGATGTCATAACGTTGCCCACCGTATAAGGTAACAATTCGGGTACCATGCGCATATTTAACAAATTGTTCACACGCATCGGCAACTTGAATAGCAAGTTCGCGAGTAGGTGCCATAACTAACATTTGTGGATGTTTTTCACTTGGATCGATTTGCGCTAATAAAGGCAGTGCAAAAGCAGCGGTTTTACCACTACCCGTTTGTGCCATACCTAGCACATCATTGCCACTGAGCAAATGTGGGATACAAGCTTGTTGAATTGGAGAAGGGGTTTCAAAACCTAAGTCAGAAACAGCTTTTAAAATGAACTCAGGTAAGCCTAAGTCATTAAAAGTAATTTTGTCAGTCATTAAAATACTCGAATATAAATAAGGAAAGCTCAAAGAGGCCTTCGGTTTATTAAGTTGAGCAGAGCGAATAAATTTTTCTATTCGTTCTACTACAAAGAGCGGTGAGTTTTTGATTGATTTTTAGAAAACAATCGCTTTTGTTACCGCTCTTTTCTCTTCTTTTTCGTCTTCTGTTTGAACCGGTTTTAATTCCATTAGTTCAAACGCAGCAAAACGATACTCAACAAAGTTATAAACCTGATTTGCCATAGCTAGTTTAAATAAAGCTGCCGCTTCATCTACTAGCCCTACATTGAGTTTTTGTTTTGCTAGATAAAAATAGGTTTCTGTGAGAATTTCAGCGTATTGTTGTGAATTTTCAGCAAATTTACTCGCACGTTGTTGTAATTCTTCTACAGAGATGTGTCCTAAGTAATATTGAACGATGTGTGTACCCCAGAAGTCCTCTGATAGCCCTTTTGCTCGTTCAACAAGGTTTGTTTGGGCTTCTTGTGGTTTTAATTTTTGTTCGTTCAAATATAGCCATAAGACACGATAGGGATCTTTTGTATCGGCTTGGTAGAACTGTAAGAAATCTTGCTGAGCAAGATGGTAGCGCCCTACATAATAAAAATTTAAACCACGATTAAGGTGGGTATAGTCATAACTTGAATCTAATTCAAACACCGTATTGAATGCTTCCAATGCGCCGTCGTAATCTTCTTCAAGCAATAAATAAAGCCCTAAGTAATTGTACACAGATGCCATTTTAGGCTGTAATGCAAGGGCTTGAGTAAAATCGTAACGAGCAAGTCCCCATAACCCAAGGGAATCATAGAGTACGCCACGTTCAAAATGTAACGATGCACGTTCTTCATTACTCATTTTTCCAACGAGTAGTACTTGGCTTAATCGCACGATCATCACTTCTTGTTCAAAGTGAGTATTCGGATTTTGTTCAGCCAATACGACATGATTTTTAGACACAAAACCGCCCCTAGACTGAACACAGCCTGCAAGGAGTAAAATCGCACATAAGCTAAATAAATAGACTATAAAATGGCGAGATAAGCGAAAACACCGCATTTGCTTTCTTTATGCCTAAAAGTTGGAAAACAACAAAACTTGGCAGCAGTTGCTACCAAGTTTTGATTCGATATTCCAAGATTATTCCTGTTCTTCTACAGAATCTTCTTGGTTAATTTCAGTTTCTTGTTTTGGAGTCAAGTCTTTCATTGTTAAACGAATACGACCTTGACGATCGATTTCAACAACTTTTACATTTACTTCTTGGCCCACTTGGAGGTAATCGCTAACTTTTTCTACGCGCTCTTCAGCAATTTGAGAAATATGAACTAAACCTTCTTTATTTCCAACGATTGCTACGAATGCACCAAAATCAGCAAGGCGAGTCACTTTACCTTTGTAAATTGCGCCAGCTTCAACTTCTGCAACGATTTCTTCAATACGTGCCATCACATTTTTCGCTGCACTGTTATCTACTGCGGCGATTTTCACTGTACCATCATCATCGATATCGATAGAAGTACCGGTTTCTTCAGTTAATGCACGGATAGTTGCACCACCTTTACCGATAACATCTTTGATTTTCTTCGGATCAATTTTCATGGTGTGAATACGCGGCGCATAATCGGAGATATCCGCGCGTGGAGCCGGGATTGCTTGTTCCATTACGCCAAGAATATGCATGCGTGCACTTTTTGCTTGGTTTAATGCAATTTGCATGATTTCAGGGGTGATACCTTCAATTTTGATGTCCATTTGAAGTGCAGTTACACCTTCACGTGTACCAGCCACTTTAAAGTCCATATCACCTAAGTGGTCTTCATCACCTAAAATATCTGAAAGAACCACGAATTTCTCTTCTTCTTTCACTAAGCCCATTGCGATACCTGCAACAGCGGCTTTGATTGGAACGCCCGCATCCATTAATGCTAAAGATGCACCACATACAGACGCCATAGAAGAAGAACCGTTAGATTCAGTGATTTCAGATACAACACGCACTACATACGGGAATTCAGCAAGGCTTGGCATAACTGCTGCTACCCCACGTTTTGCTAAACGACCGTGACCGATTTCACGACGTTTTGGCGAGCCGATCATACCGGTTTCACCTACAGAATATGGAGGGAAGTTGTAGTGGAATAAGAAGTGATCTTGACGTTCACCCGTTAATTCATCAATGATTTGTGCATCACGTTCAGTACCTAACGTTGCAACGGCTAATGCTTGTGTTTCACCACGGGTGAAAATTGCAGAACCGTGAGTACGTGGTAATACACCAGTGCAAATATCTAATGCACGAACAGTATCAACGGTACGACCATCAATACGAGGTTCGCCTGCAATGATGCGGCCACGAACGATTTGGCTTTCAAGTGCGGTGAAAATATCCACGATTTTACCTTCGCTGATTTCTTCATCTTCAGCTGTGATTTGTGCAATCACATCTGCTTTAATCGCATCGATTTGTTCGTAACGTAATTGTTTTTCAGTAATGCGGTATGCATCGCCTAAACGTGCTTCAGCAATCGCTTTTACTTTGTTGATTAAATCTGTATTTGGTTGTGGCGCAACCCAATCCCAACGTGGTTTGCCCGCTTCTTTTGCAAATTCTTTGATTGCTTCAACTACAACTTGTTGTTGTTGATGACCGAATACGACTGCCGCTAACATTTGTTCTTCAGTTAAAATGTCTGCTTCTGATTCAACCATTAATACTGCTTTGTCAGTACCTGCAACCACTAAGTCTAAACGGCTTTGTTTTTGTTCAGCCATAGTTGGGTTTAATACGAATTGGTTGTCGATGAAACCAACACGTGCCGCACCGATAGGGCCATTGAAAGGTACACCAGATAAGGTTAATGCTGCAGAAGCACCGATCATTGCCACTAAGTCTGGGCTGATTTGTGGGTTTACAGAAACTACAGTTGCCACAACTTGGATTTCATTGAAGAAACCTTCTGGGAATAATGGACGAATTGGACGGTCGATTAAACGTGCAATTAAGGTTTCGCCCTCAGATGGACGACCTTCACGTTTGAAAAAACCACCAGGGATTTTACCCGCCGCATAAGTACGCTCTTGGTAGTTTACGGTTAATGGGAAGAAGTCTTGACCTTCTTTCACATCTTTTTTAGCAACAACAGTCACGAATACCGTGGTATCGTCCATGCTTGCCATAACCGCTGCAGTTGCTTGACGTGCAATCGCGCCGGTTTCTAGAGTAACGGTGTGTTGACCGTATTTAAATTGTTTAACAATTGGATTCACAATGTTTTCCTTAAAATTTATATTAAAAACAATGCCTTATTTTCCAGATTGCGACTAGCAAAAGAAATCTTTTGTAAAAATAACCGCACTTTCGAGCGCTTAAAATTGCTTTTGATAGCCGCACGCTAATGTAGAAAATAAAGCCCGAGCATTATACAGGATGTTTTGCCTTAATGGGTAACTTTATTTCACATTGTCAACTTGTTATGATTGTGTCACTTTTATTTTGCTCTAAAAAAGTTGATTATGACTCCTCAAATTAGATTCCCCTTATGAAATATAGTGTAATTATGGCTAGTGATGCCAACTATCTTCCTTATGTAGAAATTACACTGAAATCTTTATTAATGCACCATGAAAATCTCTCTGTTTTTATTTTACATACAGGAGATATTTCTGAGTCGTGGCAAAATGATCTTCAACCTTATTTTGCTAAACGCTATTCAACATTACAATTAGTTCATATAGATAAATCAGAATTAGATTATTTTAGTACAAATAATTATATTACTTCTGCTACTTATTTAAGATTTTATATTGATCGCTTACTTCATTATAGTGATATTCCTTATTGGATTTATCTTGATTGTGATATTGTAATTAATGGCAATATTACGCTTCCTTTTGAATATTTAGATTTCTCTCGTCATACAATAGCAGCAGTTTTAGATCCTTATGTAACTTGCATTGGTCATCCCTACAAAGATAAGGATTATTTCAATGCTGGTGTTTTATATTTTAATATGGATAAGTATCAATTAGGAATTTCATCATTTTCTAAAGAATTAATTGCATTACATACCCAATTAAAAGAAAGTTTAATTTACGGCGATCAAGATCTTCTAAATTACTATTTTAAAGATCAGTGGATTCCATTAGATAAGCGTTATAATTTCCAATTAGATCATATGATTTCAATTAATAATCTTGATATTTCTCCTGTTATTTTTCATTTTACAGGTCCTCATAAGCCTCTTGATAATATTTTTTCTGAAAATGCTTGTGTTAATGCCGTAATTTCATTGTTTAGACTTTATGCTTCAATAAGTTGGCAAGATATTTGCTCTCTTCCGCTCGGCACTATAAGAGCTAATTGGATTAATCAAGAGAGATGATGTAATCGGTGGCTTTATTTCATTTAACCGACTTGGTATCATAGTGTAACTTTTATCCACTATAAGGAAAATTCTATGATTATTAGCAGCTTAACCAACCCAAATTTTAAAGTTGGTTTACCAAAAGTGATTGCTGAAGTATGTGATTATTTGAATACGTTAGATTTGAATGCGTTAGAAAATGGTCGCCATGATATTAACGATCAAATTTATATGAACGTAATGGAACCAGAAACTGCAGAACCAAGCAGCAAAAAAGCAGAATTACATCATGAATACTTAGATGTTCAGGTGTTAATCCGCGGTACAGAAAATATAGAAGTTGGCGCTAATTATCCTGATTTGTCTAAGTATGAATCTTACAACGAAGCGGATGATTATCAACTTTGTGCAGATATTGATGATAAATTTACCGTCACAATGAAGCCAAAAATGTTCGCTGTATTCTATCCTTATGAACCACATAAACCTTGCTGTGTAGTAAATGGAAAAACAGAAAAAATCAAAAAATTAGTCGTAAAAGTACCTGTTAAATTAATTTAACTGTCGAAAAAAGAGCGATTAAATTAGGTATTAAGTGATAGCTTTATAAAGAACGTTTAACTAAATTTTACAAAAATCCTTATTGGGTCAATTAACCATAAGGATTTTTTTATGGTGAAAGTTGTATAACTGTTATTGAACAGAACAAGTAAAATGATTTTTGTATTTATAAACTGTACCTATTTTAGTAAAATTTGTTCAATATTTCTTTTCAAAGGAACCTTACAATGACACCACAGCTTGCTCAACTTATCGCTAAATTACAAGAAATTTTTCAAATAAATCAACCTGATTTAGATTTCGGTATTTATCGCATTCTTAATTCACGCCAAACGCAAATCAACGACTTCCTAGAAAAAACGTTACCAAACAAAATAAATGCGGCATTAAATGGTAATTTTGAACAAGCAAATAACGTTTGCAACCATCTCTATACATTCTTTTCACGCTATTACGACCAAGGCGATTTTATCAGCCAACGCCGCTACAAAGGCGACACTTACGCCATTCCCTATGCCGGCGAAGAAGTGATGTTGCACTGGGCGAATAAAGACCAGTACTACACCAAATCAGGCGAAAGTTTCAGTAATTATGCGTTTACATTAGAAAATGGCAAAAAAGTACAATTTCGCCTAGTGGAAGCCGACACTGCAAAAGACAACCGCAAAGACAACGACCAAACCCGAGTATTTGCCTTAATTGAGCCAAAAATCAAAACCGAAACGGACGAAAATGGCGAGGAAATTCAAACCGATATTCGCCCAATCGAAGAAAATGGCGATTTACTTACAATTCGTTTTGAATACAAAGCGGTAAATAAAAAAGAAAAACAATCGGATTACATCACGCAAGCGGTGGAAAAAATCCAAAACTTTGCAATTTCTGATGAATTTCAAGGAATTTTCAAAGCAATGCCAACGGAGAAAAATAAAAATCGTACGCTTCTTGAAAAATATCTCACCGACTACACCGCTAAAAATACCGCTGATTATTTTATTCACAAAAACCTCGGCAAATTTTTAAATCAAGAGCTAGATTTTTATATCAAAAATGAAGTGATGAACTTGGATAACATTCAAGACAGCACTGATTTTTCACATATTGAGCAAAACCTCCAAACGATTAAAACGATAAAAACAGTAGCAAAAGAAATTATCGCCTTCCTTGCTCAATTAGAAGATTTCCAAAAGAAATTGTGGTTGAAAAAGAAATTTGTCGCAGGTTGCCATTATCTGATTACGCTCGATCATTTAACCGAAGCTCAAATACAGGCTACATTAGATAATCCAAAACAAACCACGCAATGGCAAGCCCTATTTAACGTGAATATAAGCGGTCTAAATGCGGCAGAACTTTGCAAAAATTATCCGCACTTGGTGGTGGATACGTCTTTATTTGAACTGAAATTCCAAGCTGATATATTAAATAATCTGCATGATTTAGATGAGAAAACGAATGGCTTACTGATTCATTCGGATAATTTCCAAGCCCTCAATTTATTGCAGGAAAGATATAAAGAACAGGTGAAATGTATTTATATTGATCCGCCGTATAATACGGGCTCAGATAACGATTTTATCTATAAAGATAATTATCAACATTCATCTTGGGCGGCAATGATGTCTAGCCGTTTTGAATTAGCACGAGATTTAATTCAAGATAATTCAGGCATTTGGGTTAGTACAGATGATGGTGAGTATGCTCGTTTACAAATTTTAATGGCAGATAGCTTTGGAAATGATAATTTTGTTGGCGATATTATTTGGAATAGCCGAAAATCAATGTCTAGCGACGCTTTAATTTCAGGGGCAATCAATCACACAACATTTTTTGCGAAAAATAAAGTTGTGTTAGACAAAAATAAAAGCAAATTCAGGCTTCCTGAAACAAAGGACGGCTTTGAAAATCCTGACAATGATCCTCGTGGGGCGTGGAAATTAGATCCTATGGATGCTGCAGAAATTCGCGAAAATTTAAGTTATGGTATTACAAATCCAAATACAGGCGAAACATTTTATCCGCCAGAAGGGCGACATTGGCGATTTGAAGAAAGTACAGTTTTAGATTATTTAAAAGATGGCAGAATTTTATTTGGGAAAACAGGGAAAGGAAAACCTGCATTTAAACGCTTTTATGAAGATGCCAAGGAAAAAGGTAAAACTACCAATACTCTTTGGGACGATGTAGGAACGACAACGAATGGCACAAAATTACTTCACGCTTTATTTAACAATACTATTCCTAAGGAAAAATTAAATAAAATCAAGCCAAAACCTATTGAATTCATGCAGAAAATTTTTCAATTACATAATGAAAAATTACCTGTTTATATGGACTACTTCGCAGGTTCTGGCACTACCGCCCATGCTGTAATTAACCTTAACCGAGAAGACAACGGCAACCGCAAATATATCTTGGTAGAACAAGGCGAGTATTTTGACAGTGTACTTAAACCACGCGTGCAAAAAGTGATTTTTGCTAAAGACTGGAAAGACGGCAAACCGCAAGCAGATAACGGGGAATTTGGTGGTGTGTCACAAATCGTCAAAGTACTAAAACTTGAAAGCTACGAAGATACACTCAACAACCTAGAGTTAAAACAGCCAGCAAGCGATTTATTCGCCCAAAACGAGGCGTTACAGAACGACTATTTATTGCACTATATGCTAGACGTAGAAAGTCGTGATTCACTGCTTAATACGCAACATTTTACTAAACCGTTTGATTATCAACTTAATATCGCCACCACTTCAGCGGGGGCGTATGAGGCGAAAATTATTGATTTGGTGGAAACCTTTAACTATTTGATTGGCTTGCGAGTAAGTGAAATCAATGACAAGCGTGAAAATGGCTTAGTTACGGTACAAGGCACAAATACAAGCGGCGAAAAAACGTTGGTGATCTGGCGTGATTGTGAAAAATACGACTATGACAGACTTAATGATTATTTAAACCGCCACAAAATCAATCCGCAAGAAAGCGAATTTGACGTAGTTTATATCAATGGTGACCATAATGTGGTAACCGCTTGGGAAGATTCTGATGGCGGTCTTAAAACGTTAAAAGTGCGATCAATTGAAAGCGAATTTTTAGCAAGAATGTTTGGGGAATAATTGCAATGGCGAAAAAAACGAAACCACAAAGCAAAACCACGTTTCACGATCATTTAATACTGAATCGTTATTTTTTATCGCTTTTTAATGCAGAGAAATTGCAAGATCTGAAAGCTCGTTTGGGGGATGATGGTCAGATTGAAAACGGTCAAACTCATTTCTTTGATGCGTTGGTGCATGGCCAGTTATTCCATACAGACGACATTAGCGAAAATGATTTATTGCGTTATGACAGAAACATTGTTCGCCATTGGCAAAAAATTACTGAAAAGCGGAATGATATTAGCGGGCATGTATTACAGATGAAATATTTTCAGTATTTGTCGTTATTGTTTACTGAAATTTATTTGGATTTTTACTTCAATCGCCAAGCGGCATTTCAAGCTGCTTTAAATGCACAGTTGAAAAAATACCAAACCGAATTGGGTGATAAAAATGCAGAAAAACGCACGCCATACACTGCAAGTGATTTAAACACGATTGCCTTTTGGAATGCCACAGGAAGTGGTAAAACCTTACTGATGCACGTGAACATTCTGCAATATTTGGATTATTGCCCTGAAAAAATCGACAAAATTATCGTATTAACACCAAGAGAAGGCCTGAGTAATCAGCATGTTATAGAGCTAGAAGAATCTGGTTTTTCGGCAAGTTTGTTTGATAAGAACCGTATTTCACCAAATTTATCCCTGAATTTTACTTCGTCTGATACGGTATCGGTAGAAGTGATCGATATAAATAAACTGGGAGAAAAATCAGGTGATAAAACCGTTGCTGTGGCAGAGTTAGATGGGCATAACCTTGTGTTAGTCGATGAAGGACATAGCGGTTCAAGTGCAGAAGATGGTGCATGGCAAAAACGTCGTGAAGCCTTAATTTCAGACGGCTTTGCTTTTGAGTATTCTGCAACACTTGGTCAAGCGGTGAGCGATAAAAAGAATACTTTATGTGAAAAATACGCTAAATGTATTTTATTTGATTACTCTTACAAGTATTTTTATGCCGATGGTTATGGAAAAGAAAGTTTGATTTTGAATCTGAAAAATGACTATTTTGCCGAACATGAAAAGCTCTATTTTACCGCTTGTTTGTTGTCGTTTTACCAGCAAATGTATCTGTTTGAAAAATTTTCAGACAAATTGACCACTTGGAATATTGAAAAGCCATTGATGGTATTTGTTGGAAAAAGCGTTGCAGACAAAACAAGTTCAAACGAAACTGCAGAGCAAAAACAAGAAAAATCCGACGTACAGAAAATTTTGGACTTTTTAGCGTTTTTCCTTAATGAGGCTGAATTAGCAAAAAGTTATTTGGCGGATTTGGTCGCAGATAAAGCCCGACTTTTAGATAATGCCGATAACAATATTTTCTTACAACGATTTACTGCATTAATGGACTTTGTTGGGCGTGAAGACGATTTGTATGCGGATATGCTCAAACGTTTATTTAACGCAGATAGCCAAGCTCGATTGCAGCTTAAATTGTTGAAAAAAGCATCTGGCGAATTATCACTTGCAGTGGGGAGTTATCCTGCTTTTGGGGTAATCAACATCGGTAGTGCAGCAGATTTTGCTAAAAGTGCAGAAAATAACCCTGCATTTGATACGACAAGTGATGAATTTGGTGAAGGTTTATTTGAAACTATCAACCAAAACTCAAGTTTAATTAATGTACTGATTGGAGCAAAAAAATTTACTGAAGGTTGGTCTAGTTGGCGAGTTTCTACAATGGGATTGCTCAATATGGGCAAAAAAGAAGGTAGTCAAATCATTCAAATGTTTGGGCGCGGTGTGCGCTTAAAAGGACGTCATTTTTCTTTGAAACGTAGTATGAGTGGAGAACGCCCTAAAGGTGTGCATTTAGAAAAATTAGAAACGCTCAATATTTTTGGCATCAATGCAAACTACATGGATCAATTCCGAAAATACTTGGCAGAAGAAGGCGTAAATCTTGATGAAATTATTACTATTGATTTTAAAGTGCAACCGAATTTACCCAAAGGGATAAAACTGAAAACACTTAAATTGGACGAAGAATATAAAGGTAATCGTCAGAAGAGCTTTAAACGTACAGAAAATGTTTATTTGTTTGAAATTCCTGAAAAATGGCAGGGTAAAGTAAAAGAACCGATTGCCATTCTTGACTGCTATCCTCGTTTGGAGTCTGTTGTAAGTAAAGGGAATCAACTCGAGCAAAGTTTAGATAAGCAAAAGAAACAAGGTCTTTTAGATAGTCGGCTATTTAATTTATTTGATTGGGATAAGATTTATCTCACGCTACAAAAAAGTAAAATGTTGCAATCATTAAATAATCTGCGATTGGATAGAGAGCGATTAAAAAAATTTGCCTACCGAAATGATTGGTACAAGCTCTATATTCCGCCAACAGAATTGGCAGTAACAGATTTTTCTTCAGTGCAAAAACAAGAAGGGTTGATGTTAGAACTGTTGACCGATTATTTAGAGGCATTCTACAAAGCGATGAAAGGGGCATATGAAGGTCAGTTTTATCGTGAAATACTTGTGGATGAAGAAAATGGTTCAATGGTGGAAAAGTATGAATTTACTGTCAATTTGAAAGCAGATGGAGGAGGTTATCAAGCCAAATTGGAAGATTTGAAAACACGAGTAGAATCGGGGGAACTAGCGAAAGTTTTGGGTTGGAAAGCACCAAACATAGAAGCGATTTGCTTTAATCCGCATTTGTTTTATCCAATTATGACCTTAGAAAATCAAGCGGCTTTACCTTTTACAATGAAGCCACTTTCAATGAAGGAAAAAAGTGAAATTCAGTTTGTAGAAAATTTGAAAAATGTACACTCTGCTGGTTTACTTAGTGAATGGACTGGTGGTAAAGAGTTGTATTTGCTACGCAATGCATCAAATAAAGCTAAAGGTTTGGGCTTTGCACTTGCGGGCAATTTCTATCCTGATTTTTTACTTTGGTTGGTGGATAAAGAAAATGGCAGACAATGGCTGACTTTTGTTGACCCAAAAGGCATTCGCAATATGACATGGGAACACCCGAAATTTAGCTTGTTTGAATCGGTTAAAACCTTGGAAAAAGAATTAAAACTCGGTTTAACACTTAATAGTTTTATCTTATCTATTACACCATATTCAGGCTTACTTAATGATGGGGCTGCAGCTTTGTATGATAAAACTGAAGAAGAATTTATCGATAAACATATTCTGTTTATGGATAAAGCTGATTATCTGCAAAAAATGTTTACGATGATTTTGGCTGATGCTGTTTAGAAAGAGGAAAATATGGTAACACCTTATCACGCTCGTTATTTTGCTAATGAAATCACGTGCCGCCGAACAGATGATAACCGTTTATCGCAATCACTATTTGATGCAAAGGTAGATTTAAATCCCCATCAAATTGATGCGGCATTGTTTGCACTTAAAAATCCGCTACAGGAAGGTGTCATGCTTGCCGATGAAGTTGGTTTAGGAAAAACCATTGAAGCAGGTTTAGTGCTTTGTCAAAAATGGGCAGAACGTAAGCGGAATTTGTTGATTGTTTGCCCTGCCATTTTGCGTAAACAATGGGGGAATGAGCTAGCTGAAAAGTTTGGTTTGCCAACAATGGTGGTAGATAAAACGGTTGTCAATCAAGCAATGAAAAAAACAAGCAGTGGAAAACTGTTTAATTTTTGCAAAAATCAAATTGGCAATAATGTGTTGATTGTTTCGCATCAGTTTGCTAGCAAAGAACAAGCAACATTTAAGCAGTTTGATTGGGATTTGGTGGTTATTGATGAAGCTCACAAGATGCGTAATGCTCACAAAGCCGACAACAAAATGGGGCAAGCAATGCGCAATGCCTTTGGGGGCAAGAAAAAACTATTGCTAACGGCCACACCTTTGCAAAATTCGTTGATGGAACTGTATGGCTTATCGACTTTGCTTGATGATCATATTTTTGGCGACCGCAAATTTTTCCAAAAAGAATTTGTTCGACGTGGCAATGTGACTGAACTCAAAGAGCGAATGGAAAGTTTTGTTAAACGTACGCTACGCAAGAATGTATTGGAATATGTGCGTTATACCGAACGTAAGACGATCACTCAAGAATTTATGCCAACGGCAGCAGAATTTACCCTTTATGAGAAAATCTCAGAATTTTTACGTAAAGAAAGTAGCTACGCGTTGCCAAAGCGACATAAACATTTAACGGCTTTGATCTTACGAAAACTGTTAGCCTCAAGCCCGCAAGCAGTTTTGGGGACGTTAAAAGCCATTTTGTTAAGGCTTCAACATTTACAGCAGCTGGAACAGAATCAAGATGAACCATTAAGTGAAATTGAAGCATTATTTGATGGTGAAGAATTAACCACAGAAGATGTAGAAGCCGATGAGTTGGAGGTGGAAGAGATAGAAGTTTCTGTTAGCGATGAATTAAATCAAGTAGCGTTACAGGCCGAAATCTCTGAAATTGAAGGCTTTATTCGTTTAGCAGAAGGTTTGCAACAAGACAGCAAAATTCTCGCATTATTGACCGCACTTCAAACCGGTTTTGCTGAAATGGAGAAACTGGGAGCAAATCAAAAAGCGATTATTTTTACCGAATCGGTACGCACGCAGAAATACCTTTTTGATTTTTTAACGCAAAATGGCTATGCCGATAATGTGGTGCTATTCAGTGGCACGAATAACGATCCAAATTCTGTAGCGATTTATCAAGATTGGCTTGTTCGCCATCAAGGCACAGAAAAAATTACAGGCTCGGCAGAAGTGGATAAGCGTTCGGCATTGATTGAGCATTTTAAAGAAAAAGCTCGAATTATGATTGCGACAGAAGCTGCCAGTGAAGGGGTAAACTTGCAATTTTGTTCATTACTGATTAACTATGATTTACCGTGGAATCCGCAGCGAGTGGAGCAGAGGATCGGGCGTTGTCATCGTTATGGGCAAAAATTCGATGTCGTGGTGATCAATTTCTTAAACAAACGAAATCTTGCTGATCAGCGCGTTTTAGAGTTGTTAACGGAAAAATTTAAATTGTTCCAAGGCGTGTTGGGTGCATCTGATGAAGTGTTAGGGCGAATTGAATCTGGTGTGGATATTGAAAATCAAATTGCGAATATTTATGCCACTTGCCGTACTGAAAACGAAATTCAGACAGCCTTTGATCAGTTACAAGCCCAATTTGCCGATGAAATTGAAGGAAGAGTGCAAGAAACAAAAAATGCATTGGTTTCAAGCTTTGATCAGTCAGTGCTAGAACGCCTTAAAGTGATGACAGAAGACCGTTTAAATGCAATGGAGCAGTGGTTTTGGGGATTAACGCAATTTGCGCTAAATGGTAAAGCTCAGTTTAATCAAACAGATTGGTATTTTTTACTCGAAAATTCACCTCTAGGCGGTATACCACTTGGGCGATATTTATTGCCACGCAAAGAACGTACAACAACGTTGCAAGGTTATGAATATCGCTTAAATCAACCACTTGGGCAATGGTGTATCAATGAAGCATTAAATGCTCATACACCAAATGCGACATTAGTTTTTGATTACACAAATTTTCCTGAAAAAATTAGTTTAGTAGAACAATCTCAAGGAAAATCTGGTTGGTTACGTTTAAATAAAATCAGTGTAGAGTCGAATGCGGAAAGTCAAGAATCGTTAGTATTTACTGTGTGTGATGAGCAAGGTAATTTGCTAGATAAAGAATTTGCACAAAAGCTATTTTTACTTTCTGCAGATTTGCAAAATTCTGTTCAAAATCCACCGCTTTTTTTTGAAAAGTTAGTAAGAGAACAAATAGATTCGGAAAAAGCTCGAATTAAGGCAGAAAATGATGCGTTGTTAAAAGCTGAAAGTGTTCGTATTAACGCTTGGGCAAAAGATCAAATGCAAGCTGCTGAAGATTTAATTAGCGAACTCAAAGAGGCAATGCGCGGCAAAGAAAAGGAATTGGTGCTAGCAGATGATATTGAACTACAAATTCAGTTACAAGAAGAGGTAACCAAACTGCGTAAACAGCTTCGCAGGGCTCGTAATGAATTGGATGATGTGCAAGATGAAATTGCCGAGCAGGAATTACAACTATTAAAAGAATTGAAAGGTAAAATTCATCAAACAATGCAGGAAAGTGTAGTGTTTGAGATTTTCTGGATGATTCAATAAACAGACATAAAGTACGATAACGGTATGTTTGTAATGACGTTTGTGGAGAATGAAACAACATAACGATATTAATTTTTTGGTTACCAAACTGACAAATTTCAACAAGGTTAAATTCTTCACAACATACACTTTTATTGTCATTTACAGTAAGGAAACGAATGATTACACCTCGTTAGCAATGTAAGTGCAGAGAATATAATGTGAAGATTTTATGGCGCTCTCAAGCGATTTAATGAGTTTCTTAATAATTAACCCCACTCAAAAAAGTGGGGTTAATTGCTTTATATGCGTCAGAAATTTGGTTTATGCAGGAACGCGTTCTGCTACGAGCATTTGTAGTTTTAGTAAAATAACATTTAATACTACACCATAGGCTGGGACGAACAAGATAATTCCTATAAATAATTTAAATAGATAATCTACAAAGCCGAGTTGTGCCCAATGTTCAGCCATGAAAGGATCTGCACTTTGGTAGAAGGCGATACTGAAGAACACAAAAGTATCCGCCATTGAGCCAAATGTCATTGAGCTAGTTGGTGCCACCCACCATGTTTTTAACTGGCGTAAACGGTTAAATACGATCACATCAAGTAATTGTCCTATAACGTAAGCGGCAAAACTCGCAATAGCAATACGGAATACAAATAGATCAAAATGCGTTAATGATTCGAAACCTTGGAATTTGCTTTCAGAGAATAAAACAGATATGACATAACTCACAACAAGAGCAGGAAGCATAACTACAAAGATGATTTTTCTAGCATCTTCTGCACCGAAAATGCGAACAGTTAAATCAGTAGCCAAAAAGATAAATGGGAATGTGAGCGTTCCCCAAGTGCTGTGGAAAGAAAAGTCATTTGCTGCACCAAGTGCGGTTAATTTTAGCGTGATTTCAAAAGGGATTTGTACAAAGTAATTGCTCGCTGCAATGATGAATATGTGGAAAAAGCTGAGCCAGATGATTGCACGACGTTTTTGTTGATCATTAAAGATCGGAGAGGTTAATTTCATGTTGTACCTTTTTAGTTTAAATAAATCGGGGTTAGGGAACCCGAGGTTGAATATAGGGGGCTAGATAATACGCATATTTTAAATAATTGCAAGATTTGATGTCATTTGAGTTTTATTTTATGAAAATTGATGAACGATTTTACAGACTTTATTCTATTTGCATTTTTCATCAAATTTGAAAGGGGAGAAAATGGAGTTACACAATATTCGCGATGAATATACGAAACGAGCGCTTTCACAACATGATTGCCATGAAAATCCAATCTCGCAATTTGAACAGTGGCAGAGAGAGGCAATTCATGCTCAAGTCAATGAGCCTACTGCAATGAATATTGTGACTGTTGATGAACAAGGTCGCCCAAATAGCCGAATGGTTTTGCTAAAAGAACTCAATGAGCAAGGATTTGTCTTTTTTACGAATTATCTTAGCCGAAAAGGCTGTTGTATTGAGCGTAATCCTTATGTTGCGCTGACTTTCTTTTGGTCTGAATTGGAACGCCAAGTGCGAATTGAAGGTAAGGCGGTTAAAATCCCAGCAGAACAATCCGATAAATATTTTGCTACCCGCCCTTACACCAGTCGCATAGGAGCTTGGGCAAGTGAGCAAAGTGCGGTGGTTTCTAATTATAAATCTTTGTTAGCAAAAGCCGCATTGGTTGCCGCTAAACATCCGTTAAACGTGCCTCGACCAGATTATTGGGGAGGCTATTTAGTCGTGCCAGAAACCGTGGAGTTTTGGCAAGGGCGACCAAGCCGTTTACATGACCGAATTCGTTATCGTAAAGCAAGTGATAATTGGATCAGAGAAAGACTTTCTCCTTAGTAAATTGAGCATAAAAATAACCGCACTTTAGTTGTATCCCGAAAGTGCGGTTAATTTTTTACAAATTTTCGTGCTAGCGTTGTTTATTAATGCGTGCTAGTACTTGTCGTTGTACGGTTTGCACGTTTACGATCGTTTTCCGTTAAAAGTTTTTTACGGATACGAATCGATTCCGGTGTCACCTCAACTAACTCATCGTCATCGATAAATTCAATCGCTTGTTCAAGACTGAATTTTACAGGTGTAGTCAGCACAATCGCATCGTCTTTACCTGAAGCACGCATATTGGTAAGTTTTTTACCTTGTAAGCAGTTCACGGTTAAGTCATTTGAACGGCTATGAATACCGATAATTTGACCTTCATAAACTTCCACGTTTGCATCAATCATTAACTTACCACGCTCTTGTAAGCCAAATAATGCGTAACCCAGTGCTTTACCTGTTGCATTAGAAATCAACACACCATTTTTACGTTGACCGATATCTCCACCTTTGATTTCATCGTAGTGACTAAAGCTTGAGTAAAGTAAGCCTGTACCAGAAGTCATGGTCATAAAGTCACCACGGAAGCCAATTAATCCACGGCTAGGAATGATGTATTCTAAGCGAACACGACCTTTACCGTCAGGCAACATGTCTCGAACTTCACCTTTACGGATACCTAGTGCTTCCATCACAGAACCTTGATGTTGTTCTTCCACATCAATAGTCACTTGTTCGTATGGTTCTTGTTTTTTACCATCAATATCACGGTAGATTACTTTAGGGCGAGAAACGGCAAGCTCATAACCTTCACGACGCATATTTTCGATTAACACAGAAAGATGTAATTCACCACGACCAGAAACACGGAATTCATCTGGGTTTGGGGTTTCTTCTACGCGTAACGCTACGTTGTGAACCAATTCTTTATTTAAACGTTCAAGAATTTGACGTGATGTAACGTATTTACCTTCTTGGCCCGCAAATGGAGAGGTATTTACGCAGAAGAACATTGTTACTGTTGGTTCATCAACAGTTAATGATGGAAGTGCTTCAACTGCATTGATATCACAAATCGTATCAGAAATATTTAATTCACCTAAACCAGTGATCGCCACGATATCGCCCGCGTAAGCAACATCTTCTTCATAACGTTGTAAACCAAGATGACCAAGTACTTGACCGATACGACCTTGACGAGTTTTTCCTTCACTATTGATGATAGTAACTGGTTGGTTTGGTTTAATCGAACCACGCTTAATACGACCAATGCCGATAACACCTACATAGTTGTTGTAGTCTAATTGTGAAATTTGCATTTGGAATGGCGCATCAAGTTCTACTTTTGGCGGTTCTACATGTTTCACAATAGCTTCAAATAACGGAGTCATATCTTCTGCTAATTCTTCGTGCTCAAGACCTGCAACACCATTTAATGCTGAAGCATAGATAATAGGGAAGTCTAACTGTTCATCTGTTGCACCAAGATTTACGAATAAGTCAAATACTTGATCCACAACCCAGTCTGGACGCGCACCAGGACGGTCAACTTTATTAATCACGACGATAGGTTTTAAGCCATGAGCAAACGCTTTTTGGGTCACGAAACGCGTTTGTGGCATCGGGCCGTCAAAAGCATCAACAACTAATAGAACAGAATCTACCATAGAAAGCACACGTTCAACTTCGCCACCGAAGTCTGCGTGCCCCGGTGTATCTACGATGTTAATGCGGTAGTTATTCCAGTTAATCGCGGTATTTTTTGCAAGAATGGTAATTCCACGTTCTTTTTCAAGATCGTTTGAGTCCATAACGCGTTCATCTACATCACCACGAGTGGATTCAAAAGTACCAGATTGTTGCAGAAGTTTATCTACAAGGGTGGTTTTACCATGGTCAACGTGCGCAATAATTGCGATGTTGCGCAGTTTGTTAATATCGATTTCGTTTTTCATTATCTAATGCTTCGAGTAGGGTGCAATTTTGCACGGTATATGATTTTATAGAAAAGGTGCAATTTACAGCACCTAATATAGGTTGTTGTCTCATGTTGAAGAAAACGGGACATTATACCTCAGATTTATTTACGTAGTCTCATTTTCTTTGCTTTCAAAGCGTATTTTATATCATTAGGTAAACGTAATATATCCCAGATCAACCGAAAAATCAGATTTTGGTAAATTCTTGGTTTGGAATATATACC
This sequence comes from Haemophilus sp. oral taxon 851 str. F0397, assembly GCF_000242295.1. NCBI lineage: Bacteria > Pseudomonadati > Pseudomonadota > Gammaproteobacteria > Pasteurellales > Pasteurellaceae > Haemophilus > Haemophilus sp. oral taxon 851. The sequence continues at coordinate 47,147 of NZ_JH591072.1, read as the reverse complement.
AATTTTTTTATACACTGACTCCGGCGGAATTAAAATATCTTGCGTGTAATTTTTCTTTTCTTCGGGAAGAAAAGTAATTGGGTTATTCAGTGGTGATAAAGGAAAGTAATTACATAGAGGACTTTCTGGCGAAATACAGTAAATATTTATACCATAATGTTTTTGTAAAAAATGAAGTGCACTCAAATCATATTCCATAGAATGAATATTGCTTTGACTCTTACTTTGTGAAAAGGAAGGTAACAATTTAATAATATTTTCTTTTTGGTGATGAAATGCGTAAGGATTCCCTTTTTCTTGATAAAAATCAATGCCTGTCAAATAAAGATCTTTATAACCCATTGCAGTTGCCACTGCACACATATAGACGCCTGATGTAATCCTCTTATTCTCATATAGTTCGTGATATTGTAAATGAGCATCAAAAGATCGTAGTTTTTTTAAATAGCTATGACCAAGATCGATTTGTGGTAGTAATTTTTCTAAACGCTGGATTTTCTTTAATTCTGAATCCCCTAAATTTAGAAAAGATGATAAAATAATATCAGCATATTCATATTCATATTCATTATTTTTAATTAATTGCATAAATGTATAGTATTGTTCAAAAATTACAGAACAATTAAAAAATACCTTTTTTATTTTCTTGCCAAGAAAATAATGATCTTCAAAATAAAATTGATTGCAACGGAAAACATCATAATCTTTAGGTAATAAACTATGGTTAATTGATTTTAAACTAGTTCCATTACCTGCAATAATGACAGACTTTGATTGATTGATTGATTGATTGATTGATTGATTGGTTGGAGATATTGTACCGTTCATTGAATAAAATATAACTTATTTTAATACTAAAAAATAGCAGCCATTATACAGGTTTTCTGTGCTTTTTATTATAACGCCACAACAAATCTAATGAAAGTCAGATTTGATTAGACTATAATGCTTACCTAATTTTTTATATAGAAAGAGGATCTACTATGTCAAATGCCATTGCTTCCGTTTTTAAATTGATCGAAGAGAATGATATTAGGTTTGTATTGCTTCGTTTTACTGACATTAAAGGTAAAGAACATGGTGTTTCTATCCCAGTTAGCCTTGTTGATGAAGATATGTTTGAAGATGGCAAGATGTTTGATGGTTCCTCTGTAGAAGGATGGAAGACCATTAATAAAGCTGATATGTTGCTTATGCCAATGGCTGAAACAGCCGTGGTCGATCCATTCGCGCAAATTCCAACGCTTTCTATTCGTTGTAGTGTTTATGAACCAACGACAATGCAAAGCTATGATCGTGATCCGCGCTCTATTGCAATTCGTGCAGAAAATTATATGCGTTCAACTGGTATTGCAGATCAAGTTTTTTTCGGCCCAGAGCCAGAATTCTTCTTATTTGATGATGTGCGTTTTAATGTATCAATGAACAAAGCGTCTTTTTCTATTGATGATATAGAAGCAGCTTGGAACACCAACAAAAAATATGAAGGTGGTAACAACGCTTATCGTCCATTGAAAAAAGGCGGTTACTGTGCGGTTGCTCCAATTGATACGGCACACGATATTCGCTCTGAAATGTGTTTGATTTTAGAAGAAATGGGATTAGTTATCGAAGCACATCATCATGAAGTGGCTACTGCGGGACAAAACGAAATTGCGACTAAATTCAATACACTAACCTTAAAAGCAGATGAAACTCAAATCTATAAATACGTTGTGCAAAATGTGGCGTTAGAGCACGGCAAAACAGCGTGTTTTATGCCAAAACCAATTACTGGCGATAATGGTTCGGGTATGCACTGTAATATGTCGTTAAGTAAAGACGGTAAAAACATTTTCCAAGGCGATAAATATGCAGGGCTTTCTGAGACCGCACTTTATTATATCGGCGGTATTATTAAGCATGCTAAAGCATTAAATGCGTTCACTAACCCAAGCACTAATTCATATAAACGTTTAGTTCCTGGTTTTGAAGCGCCCGTATTATTAGCTTACTCAGCAAGTAACCGTTCTGCTTCAATCCGTATCCCAGCAGTAACCAACCCGAAAGCGATTCGCGTAGAAGCGCGTTTCCCAGATCCTTTAGCAAACCCATATCTGGCTTTTGCTGCATTATTGATGGCAGGCCTTGATGGTGTAGTAAACAAAATCAACCCAGGCGATGCAATGGATAAAAATCTTTACGATCTTCCACCAGAAGAATTAAAAGATATTCCAGCAGTAGCAAGCTCATTAGAAGAAGCGTTGAATTCATTAGAAAAAGACTATGAATTCTTAACTCAAGGTGGTGTGTTTGCGAAAGATTTTATTGATGCGTTTATTAGCATCAAACGTAAAGAAGTGGAACGTTTAAATATGGCGCCACATCCAGTTGAGTTTGAGATGTATTATGCGTAATCATCATTGATTAAATCATTTTTAAAAGTGCGGTAAAATTTACCGCACTTTTCGTTTGAAATTGTTTATAACGAGACCCAGGTAAAATGTCGAATACAAATAGAACAATTCTAGTTACTGGTGGAGCGGGTTTTATTGGTTCTGCGCTTGTCCGTTATCTTCTTGAAAAGACACATAATAAGATCGTAAATGTTGATAAGCTGACTTATGCAGGAAATTTAGCCTCACTTAAAACCATAGAAAACCATCCACGTTATGCTTTTGTACAAGCAGATATTTGTGATACTAAGGCGTTGTCTTATATTTTTACACAACATCAACCTGATGCCGTTATCCATCTTGCCGCTGAAAGCCATGTTGATCGTTCTATAAATGATTCTTCGGAGTTCATACAAACTAACATTGTAGGAACTTATAGGCTACTTGAATCGACTCTAGATTACTGGCATCGTTTAGATTATCAAAAAAAATACAGCTTCCGATTCTTACATATTTCCACCGATGAGGTTTATGGAGATTTAAAAAGTAATGAGGGTTTATTTACTGAAATATCAGCTTATAAACCTAGTAGCCCTTATTCTGCTTCAAAGGCGGCAAGCGATCATCTTGTGCAGGCTTGGTATAGAACATACGGGTTACCGACAATTATTACACATAGTTCAAATAATTATGGCCCGTATCAGTACCTTGAGAAATTAATTCCGTTGATGATTTTAAATGCGATAGAGGGAAAAACATTGCCTATTTATGGCGATGGTTTACAAATTAGAGATTGGTTATTTGTTGAAGATCATATTGCTGCATTGTATAGCGTTTTGACGAAAGGAAATATTGGGGAAACCTATAATATTGGAGGAAATAATGAAAAGTCCAATATTGATGTAGTACGTTCTATTTGCTCTTTGGTGGAAGAATGTTTACCTAATAAACCAAAACATATTGATAAATATGAAGATTTGATTTGCTATGTCAACGATAGACCTGGTCATGATATTCGTTATGCGCTTGATACAAGTAAAATCAATAATGAGTTAGGCTGGGTGCCTAAAGAGACTTTTGAATCTGGATTAAGAAAAACGGTAATTTGGTATTTAAACCATCGAGAATGGTGTCAAAGAGTTTTAAATAATGTTAAATAAAAAATAAAACTGGTATAGTTTTATTCCGCGATGAGCTTATATTCGAGAAATAAAAATGGAAATTATATTATCAATAAACCAAGCCGCTGACGCTTGGGGCAAAAATGCTATTTTGAGCTTTAACTCTAATAAAGCTACGATTCATTTAAAAAATAATGAAAAAGCTGACCGCACTTTAGTTCAACAAGCTGCTCGTAAATTACGTGGGCAAGGGATTAAAGATGTGGAATTAGTCGGTGAAGAATGGGATTTGGAATTTTGCTGGGCGTTTTATCAAGGTTTTTATACCGCAAAACAAGATTACGCGATTGAGTTTCCACATTTAGATGATGAGCCGCAAGATGAATTGTTAGCGCGTATTGAATGTGGCGATTTTGTGCGTGGAATTATTAATGAACCAGCACAAAGTTTAACGCCAGTTAAATTAGCGGAGCGAGCGGCTGAATTTATTTTAAACCAAGCTGATATTTATAATGAAAAAAGTGCGGTAAGTTTTAAGATTATTTCTGGTGAGGAACTTGAGCAACAAGGTTATCATGGAATTTGGACGGTGGGTAAAGGCTCTGCTAACTTGCCAGCCATGTTGCAACTTGATTTCAATCCAACACAAGATCCGAATGCGCCAGTGTTAGCTTGTTTAGTTGGTAAGGGGATTACCTTTGACAGTGGCGGTTACAGTATCAAACCAAGCGATGGAATGAGTACAATGCGAACCGATATGGGGGGGGCTGCATTATTAACGGGGGCTTTAGGTTTCGCTATCGCTCGCGGATTAAATCAACGTGTTAAACTGTATTTATGTTGTGCAGAAAATTTGGTAAGCAATAATGCTTTTAAACTAGGCGATATTATTACTTATAAAAATGGCGTGAGCGCAGAAGTGCTGAATACTGATGCTGAAGGTCGTTTGGTGTTAGCCGATGGATTGATTGAGGCTGATAACCAAAATCCAGGTTTTATTATTGATTGTGCGACTTTAACCGGGGCGGCAAAAGTGGCTGTAGGAAATGACTATCATTCTATATTGTCTATGGATGATGATCTCGTGAATAATCTTTTCCAATCAGCAAAAGAAGAAAATGAACCTTTCTGGCGTTTACCATTTGAAGATTTTCATCGTTCACAAATTAATTCATCTTTTGCCGATATTGCTAATATTGGTTCGGTTCCAGTTGGAGCGGGTGCAAGTACTGCAACTGCATTTTTATCTTATTTTATAAAAAATTATCAGCAAAATTGGTTGCATATTGATTGTTCCGCTACTTATCGTAAATCTGATAGTGATTTATGGGCTGTTGGGGCCACAGGGATTGGTGTGCAAACTTTAGCAAATTTAATGTTATCAAAATCATTGAAGTAAGGAGATATGATGACAGAAAGAACTTTTTCGATTATTAAACCTGATGCGGTAAAGCGTAATCTAATTGGAACGATCTTAACTCGTTTTGAGCAAAATGGCTTTAAAATCATAGCCTCTAAAATGGTGCGCTTAACTCGTGAGCAGGCTGAAGGCTTTTATGCAGAACATCAAGGCAAAGAATTTTTTGCTCCTTTAGTTGATTATATGATGTCTTCACCGATAGTAGTTTCTGTTCTTGAAAAAGAAAATGCAGTGAAAGATTACCGCACTTTGATTGGTACAACGAATCCAGAAACTGCAGCAGAAGGTACAATTCGTAAAGATTTTGCATTAAGTCAGCGTGAGAATTCGGTTCATGGTTCGGATAGTGTGGAAAGTGCAAATCGTGAAATCGCCTATTTCTTTACTGATTCTGAAATTTTTGAGTGTTGATTGATAGTAAAAAGCACCTAAACAATAGTTTAGGTGCTTTTAAATTTTTAATGTTTATAAAGTTAGACCTTCTTAAGGTTTATAAATGAACTCAATTCCTTCATCATCTTCTTCGGTCCAATCATCATCCCAATCTTCGTCATCATCAAATTGATGCTCTGCTAGTTTTTCTTGATGATAATCTTCCCATTTGAATTTTACTTCTTCAGGTGCAACTTGTTGTATTTCAGCTTCGCGTGGATTCGCTATGATAAAGTCCATAATATCACGACAAAGTGATGGAACATTTTTTCCTGTAGCAGCTGAAATCAAGTAATAATCTTCTTCCCAACCTAATTGTTCAGCAATTTCTCGAGCTCGCTCTTCAGATTCTTCATCGCTCATCGTATCAATTTTATTGAATACCAACCAACGTGGTTTTTCTGATAATTTTTCACTGTATTGGAAAAGTTCAGATTCAATAATAGCCACGTTATCTGCTGGATTAGATCCATCAATTGGGGCTATATCAACTAGGTGAATAAGCACTCTACAACGTTCTAGATGTTTCAAAAAGCGAATTCCTAGTCCTGCGCCATCTGCTGCGCCCTCAATTAATCCTGGAATATCAGCGACTACGAAACTATGTGAGTCGTCAACTTTCACAACACCTAGACTTGGAACTAAGGTGGTAAATGGATAATCTGCAACTTTTGGTTTGGCTGCTGAAACGGCACGAATAAAAGTGGATTTACCCGCATTAGGTAAACCGAGCATTCCCACATCGGCAAGTAGCATTAACTCTAGTAATAAATCGCGTTTTTCGCCTGGCGTTCCCATTGTTTTTTGACGCGGTGCACGGTTTATCGATGATTTGAAACGGGTATTCCCTAAACCGTGATAACCACCTTTGGCTACCAACATTTTTTGACCGTGTTGGGTTAAATCTCCCAAAGTTTCTTTAGTATCGTTATCAATAGCGCGAGTTCCTACGGGAACAGGTAAAATAATATCTTTACCGCGACGCCCTGTACAATCTGAACTTCGTCCATTCTCTCCACGCTCTGCGGCAAAGCGTTTATTAAAGCGATAATCGATTAAGGTATTAAGGTTTTCATCCGCTTGTAAATATACATCGCCACCATCACCACCGTCGCCACCATCAGGGCCGCCTTTAGGAATAAATTTCTCTCGACGGAAACTTACGCAACCGTTGCCACCATCCCCAGCCTCAATTCGAATAAGGGATTCATCAATAAATTTCATTAAAACTTCTCCAAAATAAACCGCACTTTAATGAGTTTTATGCGGTAATAATTTATGTCCAATCGCGGATAAAATTGCCCCGCATACTACAACAAATGCGCCAATATAGCTAATATTATTCAATTCTGGTGTGGCAAAATCTGATGGGCTAAAATAATGAGCAATATGAGAAAATAGGATCGTGAAAAGCGGTACAAGTGTGATAACAACACTGACTTTTGATACATCCCAACGATTAAGTGCTTCCGCATAAGAGCCGTATCCAATTAAGGTATTTAAACAACAGTAAATAAAACAAATCAAAGCTAAAGGTGTGAGTTCTTGTACTTGCGAGAATTCAGCCATCGGCATAAAGGCTATGGCACAACCTAAATACATCATTAGCAAGATTTGTTGTGAATTAAATTTACGCAACATTAATTTTTGCGCCATTCCATAAGCGACCCAAATAAGGGATCCTGCTACGCTTAAGATGACACCTGTTGAATACTGATTTAGTCCGGCAAATACATCAAAACGATCATTAAAGAATAAGCCTAAACCAATTAACAATAAGAAAAGTCCGATCTTTTGGTGCATCCCCAATTTTTCTTTGAAGATCAGTACACCACAGATAAGCATTCCAAAAGAGGATAAATGAATAAAAATTTGTGCAACTGAAGGTTCAATATAATTCAGCGAACTACTAAATAATAGAAAATTGCCAGTAAGACCAATTACCCCAATAATAGCAAGCCAAGCATATTGGCCGACCTTCATTAGTTCAGGTAATTTCTTTTTATAAGCAAGTAGAGCTAATAATGAGATCGCCGCTACAATAAAACGATACCATACGATAGTTTGCGCATTCATTACAGATAAAGCTTGTTTGAGAGCGATAGGTAAGGATCCCCAAGCCATAGCGGTAATAAGCGCAAAGGTAAAGCCTAATAAAGGTTGTTGTTTCATTGCTTGCTCGCTTATGTGAAATTAAAAAAGACAAAACGCCCCACAAAATTGTAGGGCGTTTCAATCGAATAGATTTTAAATTATTCAGTAACAATACTTACGTATTTACGGCTTTTCTCGCCTTTTACTTCAAATTTAACTTTGCCATCTGCAGTTGCGAATAAGGTGTGGTCTTTACCCATACCTACGTTGCTACCCGCGTGGAATTTAGTACCACGTTGACGAACAATGATGCTACCTGCTAATACAGATTCGCCACCGAAACGTTTAACACCAAGGCGTTTAGCTTCAGAATCGCGACCGTTACGAGTTGAACCACCAGCTTTTTTAGTTGCCATCTACTTGATCTCCTCTGAAATTATGCTTGAATCCCAGTGATTTTCACTTCTGTGAACCACTGACGATGACCTTGTTGTTTACGGCTGTGTTTGCGACGACGGAATTTAACGATTTTAACTTTCTCGCCACGACCTTGTGCAACTACTTCAGCCACTACTTTTGCGCCAGCAACTACTGGTGCACCGATTTTAACATCTTCACCATTAACGACCATCAACACAGAATCGAACTCAACTGTTGCGCCAGTTGCAAGTTCAAGTTTTTCTAAACGAACAACTTGACCTTCGCTCACACGGTGTTGTTTACCGCCACTTTGGAAAACTGCGTACATAAATACTCCGCTTAATTGTGTTTCCCTGCTCTTTAGCAGTCCACACTTAAAAATTCATATAAATAGGTCGCAAATTCTACGGAAAAATCCTACCTATGGCAAGAATTTATTTACAATAAAATAAAAAAATTCCCTTCATTTGCGGATTGATTTCAGAAAGTCTGAAAATTCGGGTAAAATGCACCGCACTTTTGACTAATAATTGATGAAAAAATGAAGAAACAAGATCTTATGAGCATAGACGAGATCCAGAAACTTGCAGCTCCCGATATGAAAAAAGTTAATCAAAATATTCTTGCTCAGCTTAATTCAGATGTTCCATTAATAGGGCAGTTAGGTTTTTATATTGTTCAAGGTGGGGGTAAGCGGATCCGTCCATTGATCGCAGTTCTCGCAGCTCGATCTTTAGGATTCGAAGGCGCTAATTCAATTACTTGTGCTACTTTCGTTGAATTTATTCATACTGCTTCTTTATTACATGATGATGTGGTGGATGAGTCTGATATGCGTCGTGGGCGCGCTACGGCGAATTCAGAATTTGGGAATGCAGCAAGTGTACTTGTAGGAGACTTTATTTATACGCGTGCATTTCAATTAGTTGCACAATTAGAGTCATTGAAGATTTTGGGAATCATGGCCGATGCGACTAACGTTTTAGCGGAAGGCGAAGTTCAGCAGCTAATGAATGTTAATGATCCTGAAACGAGTGAAGCTAATTATATGCGTGTAATTTATAGCAAAACTGCTCGTTTGTTTGAAGTGGCTGGTCAGGCTGCTGCAATTGTCGCAGGTGGAACAGAAGATCAAGAAAAGGCTTTACAAGACTATGGGCGTTATCTTGGCACTGCATTTCAGCTCGTGGATGATGTATTGGATTATAGTGCAAATGCGCAAGCTCTAGGTAAAAATGTAGGCGATGATTTAGCTGAAGGAAAACCAACCCTTCCTCTGCTACACGCTATGCGTCATGGTAATGCTCTGCAGGCAGCTTTAATTCGCGAAGCGATTGAGCAAGGCGGTAAACGTGAAGCTATTGATGAAGTATTAGCTATTATGGCTGAGCATAAGTCTTTAGATTACGCGATGAATCGTGCAAAAGAAGAAGCTCAAAAAGCAGTAGATGCAATTGCAATGTTGCCAGACAGTGATTATAAGAAGGCATTGATTTCTTTGGCTTATTTGTCTGTGGATAGAAATTATTAGTCCTTAATTTAGCTTATATACTTGATACCAATTAATTTTAATTAAACTTTATGAATACAGAACTTCAATCTAAACCTGAGCAAAGTGCGGTTAATTTTCAAGGTAAAACTCGTAAACAAAAGGTACGCAAAGATCCTAATGCACCTTTTATTCGTGAAAAACTGGAGTTGCCAGATGGACATAATAAACTTCTTTTACATTCATGCTGTGCGCCTTGCTCGGGGGAAGTAATGGAAGCAATCCTTGCATCTGGTATTGAATTTACGATTTATTTTTACAATCCAAACATTCATCCACTCAAAGAATATTTAATTCGTAAAGAAGAAAATATTCGTTTTGCTAAAAAATTTGGCATTCCATTTATTGATGCAGATTACGATCGTCAAAATTGGTTTGATCGTGCCAAAGGAATGGAATGGGAGCCTGAGAGGGGAATTCGTTGTACTATGTGTTTTGATATGCGCTTTGAAAAAGCTGCTGAATATGCTCATGAACATGGTTTCCCTGTATTTACTAGTTGCTTGGGTATTTCTCGTTGGAAGGATATGAATCAAATCAATGGCTGTGGGCATCGCGCTGCGGAAAAATATGATGATGTTATTTATTGGGATTATAACTGGCGAAAAGAAGGTGGCTCGCAACGCATGATTGAAATTAGTAAGCGTGAGCGGTTTTATCAACAGGAATATTGCGGTTGTGTATATTCTTTACGTGATAGTAATAAATGGCGTGAAGAGACGGGGCGTCAAAAAATTGAAATCGGAAAATTGTATTATAGTGCTGATTAATATGATGAATGCAAAAAAGGCTTGGAATTCCAAGCCTTTTTCTTTGCGAAATTATTCGCCCAAACGCTCTTTAATACGAGCAGATTTACCTGAACGTTCACGTAAGTAGTAAAGTTTAGCTTTACGTACCGCACCTTTACGTTTAACTGCGATAGAATCTACAGCTGGAGAGTGAGTTTGGAATACACGCTCAACGCCTACGCCGTTAGATACTTTACGTAAAGTAAATGCTGAGTGCAAGCCACGGTTACGAATTGCAATAACCACGCCTTCGAATGCTTGCAAACGACGTTTGCTACCTTCAACTACCCATACTTTAACTTCTAGAGTATCACCTGGGCGGAAGCTAGGTACGTTTTGTTTTAATTGTTCTTGTTCAAGTTGTTTGATAATGTTAGACATTGTTTGATCCTTTATTGATCCTAGATGTAACTGAAACTAACTGTTATGCTCGGCTTGCGCTTCTTTTAACAGTTTACGTTGTTCGTCAGTCAGAGCTAGGCCTTCTAAGAGCTCAGGGCGTCGGAGCCAGGTTCTTTGTAGCGATTGTTTTAATCGCCATTTCCGAATTTCTTCGTGATGTCCCGACATCAGCACGGGCGGTACAGTTAATCCTTCTAACACGTCCGGTCTAGTATAATGCGGACAATCTAATAAGCCGTCTGCAAAAGAATCCTCTTCTGCGGAGGCTTGCTTGCCTAATACACCGGGAATAAAACGCGCAACAGCATCAATTAATGTCATTGCCGGCAATTCCCCACCGGTTAGAACGTAATCGCCAATTGACCATTCTTCATCGATTTCAGTTTGAATCAATCGCTCATCAATACCTTCGTAACGTCCACATACCAAAATCAATTTCTGATTTTGAGCAAGTTCCGTTACGCCGCCTTGATCGAGTTTACGTCCTTGTGGCGAAAGGTAAATTACCTTTGCGTCTTCTCCTGCCGCTGCTTTCGCAGCATGAATGGCATCCCGTAAAGGTTGCACCATCATCAGCATTCCCGGGCCACCACCATAAGGGCGATCATCCACGGTTTTATGCTTGTCGAATGTAAAATCTCTTGGATTCCAACATTCCACTTGCAGAAGATTATGTTTTACAGCTCTACCTGTAACCCCAAATTCCGTAATCGCTTTAAACATTTCGGGGAATAATGAAATCACTCCTATCCACATAAAAAGCCTACTACATTACGTTTGTGCATACTTGAGATTAGAAACCAGCGTCCCAATCCACTTCAATTGTTTTCGTGGTGAGATCGACTCTTTTAACTACTTGTTCATACAAAAACGGAATTAACCGCTCTTGTTTTCCAAAAGCATCTTTCGTATTGGCTTTAACTACTAACACGTCATTAGAACCGGTTTCCATCATTTCTGTTACCGTTCCCATTGTATAACCTTCTAGGTTTATGACTGAGCAACCAATTAAATCGTGCCAGTAATAATCGCCTTCTTCCAGTTCTGGGAAAACAGATAAATCCACACCAATTTCAACATTTGCTAAAATTTGTGCGGCTTCACGATCATCAACGCCTTTTAATTTCACGATGATTTCGTGATTATGATGACGCCAGTTTTCTAATTCTGTTGGCTGCCATTCACCTTTGATTTTTAAAAACCAAGGTTGATACTCAAAAATGCTTTCAGCTTGTTCTGTTGATGAATAAATACGTAACCACCCACGAATACCGTAGGTTGAGCCTAATTTGCCCACAACTTCAATACGTTGTTGTTCCATATTTCTCACCTATCTTAGTTTAAGAACTAAATCAAAAAGCAAAATTATGCTGCTTTTTGTGCTTCTTTTACCAAGCTCGCAACACGATCAGAAAGTGATGCACCTTGACCAACCCAGTGGTTAACACGGTCTAGGTCGATACGAACACGTTCTGCGTTACCCTGTGCGATTGGGTTGAAGAAACCTACACGCTCAATGAAACGACCGTCACGTGGTGAACGGCTGTCAGCTACTACGATTTGATAAAATGGGCGTTTTTTAGCTCCGCCACGAGATAAACGAATGGTTACCATAACCTTCCTCTAAATGTTTAATTACTAAAAGAATATTCCCAAATTCGAAAGTGATTTAAGAATATAGCTTACTTTTTTCTCTGTATATATAGACAAAAAGCCTGAGAATTTTATACTTTTTGAACAAAATTGCAAGTTTTGGATGAGCATTCTAATCGGTACGTTATTTTCTCTTGAAAAGGTAAATATTATCATTCACATGCAATTTTGTTTTACGTATAATCTAAGAAACTCTCAAATAGTTTTAGGTCAAGTTTACGCGTTAAGCGGTATTTTATATTGATAAAATATCAGTTAAATGAGGTTTATTATGAAAATCGGTTTTCATTCTGTGTTACTTGGATTAGCGTCATGTATTGGCATTCAACAATCTGTGATAGCGAGTCCTCCTCCGTCTTCTCAACAATCAGTATCTACTGAGTCCGCTGAGGCTTTAAAACAACAATTTTCAATCGCTTTAGCCAAACAAGAAAAGCAACAAGTTTCGATTTTACAGAAAAAACTCACCGCACTTTTTTCTTTATCTCCTCAATTCCTAGACAATCAGATCCAAATAAGCGAAAAAATCCTCACTCGAATTTTTAAAACAGATAAAAATCTCACCCCTAAATTTCTTGATTATTTATACTTTGAGCCGGTAAATACTGGGGATGCTAATTTAATTCAGGAAATGAAGAAAAACTTACTGGTGTCTTTTTTAGCGAATGAGCAGGCAAAAATTTATATTCGTCAAACAGATAATGCGGAGCAATTTGTTCAGGCTTTACTCGAACGGGGAGCAAAAGCAGATCAAATCATATTATTGTCTTTGGATGCTAAAGGCATATTTCAAAAAATTATTGAACAGATACATCAAGATTTTCCTAATCAAACAACTTTTTCTATTACTGAGAATCGAGTGAGTTTGATAACCCCTTCTTCTGAAATTAAGCCCCGTCTCGCTCTAGCTAATATGATGTTTGCTCGCCAATTTAACGGGGTGGAGGTTGATGATTTTTCGTATTTAGATCAAGCACGTGAAAATCTTCAACACAATAACTATGCTATTCGTTATAAGACTTTCCAAGCAATGCTTGAAGGCTTAAATTAATCTGTTTACTCATAAGGAGCCATTATGTTTTTATCTAAAAAATCAGTTACCTTTGCTGTTAGTGCGTTAGCAATGCTTTGCTCTGGCGCCATCTTTGCTAAAGAAGCACCGCAAGCACATAAAGCGGTGGAGTTAAGTATCTTACATATTAATGACCACCATTCTTACTTGGAACCGCACGAAGCGAGAATTAATTTAAATGGTCAACAAACAAAGGTTGATATTGGTGGTTTTTCTGCTGTGAATGGAAAACTTTATGAGTTACGCAAAAAGTATAAAAATCCATTAGTGCTACATGCTGGTGATGCGATTACGGGTACGCTGTATTTCACCCTTTTTGGCGGTTCCGCTGATGCGGCTGTCATGAATGCAGGGAATTTTGATTATTTTACTTTGGGTAATCATGAATTTGATGCGGGCAATGAAGGTTTATTAAAACTACTTGAGCCATTAAAAATTCCAGTACTTTCAGCCAATGTTATTCCTGATAAAAATTCAATTTTATATAACAAATGGAAACCTTACGATATTTTCACTGTGGATGGAGAAAAAATTGCCATTATCGGTTTAGATACCGTGAATAAAACGGTTAATTCCTCTTCACCAGGTAAAGATGTGAAGTTCTATGATGAAATTGCTACCGCACAAATTATGGCAAATGTGCTAAAACAACAAGGTATTAATAAAATCATCCTACTTTCACACGCAGGTAGTGAAAAAAATATCGAAATCGCTCAAAAAGTAAATGATATTGATGTGATCGTTACTGGCGATTCGCATTATTTATACGGAAATGATGAATTACGTGGTTTAAAACTTCCAGTAATCTATGAATATCCACTTGAATTTAAAAATCCAAATGGCGAACCGGTATTTGTAATGGAGGGTTGGGCTTATTCTGCTGTTGTGGGTGACTTAGGTGTTAAATTCAGTCCTGAAGGTATTGCGTCTATTACTCGTAAAATTCCTCACGTGTTAATGAGTTCTCATAAACTTCAAGTGAAAAATGCGGAAGGTAAATGGACTGAATTAACTGGCGATGAACGTAAAAAAGCACTTGATACTTTAAAATCAATGAAGAGTATTTCACTTGATGATCATGATGCAAAAACAGACATGCTTATTTCAAAATATAAAAGTGAAAAAGATCGTTTAGCACAAGAAATTGTTGGTGTTATCACTGGTTCTGCAATGCCGGGTGGTTCAGCAAACCGTATCCCAAATAAAGCAGGCTCAAATCCAGAAGGTTCTATCGCAACGCGTTTTATTGCAGAAACAATGTATAACGAACTTAAAACAGTGGATTTAACCATTCAAAATGCAGGTGGTGTGCGTGCGGATATTTTACCGGGCAATGTAACCTTTAATGATGCTTATACTTTCTTGCCTTTCGGGAATACCTTATATACCTATAAAATGGAAGGTTCGTTAGTGAAACAAGTGCTTGAAGATGCAATGCAATTTGCTTTAGTTGATGGCTCTACAGGGGCATTCCCTTATGGCGCAGGCATTCGTTACGAAGCGAATGAAACACCAAATGCGGAAGGTAAACGTTTAGTCAGCGTGGAAGTCTTGAATAAACAAACCCAACAATGGGAACCAATTGATGATAATAAACGTTATCTCGTTGGTACCAATGCTTATGTAGCTAGCGGTAAAGATGGTTATAAAACGTTTGGTAAATTATTTAACGATCCAAAATATGAAGGCGTTGATACCTACTTACCTGATGCGGAAAGTTTCATTAAATTTATGAAAAAACATCCGCACTTTGAGGCTTACACTTCATCAAATGTAAAATTTAATGCTTCTAGTGATGCATTACCTAAAAAATAACATTGAAAAATAGACTGAAAATAGCGCGTACTTAACGCGCTATTTTTGTTCTTAGTCTGTAGCTTGAAAACTTCATAGATGATTGAGAATATTGATTATTCCACACCTGAATGGTTTCTCGTGGAAAATAAATTCCCTAGAAAGGTTGAAAAATAGGGTGGTTTATTGCGATAATCTAGGCCATTTTTGGGGAGATCTTTCAAGTAGTCAAATTTGTTTTAGGCTGTTTATTTTAGTTAGAAAGATCAAATTTTTATTTCACCTTTAATTTAATTAGAAAAGAACAATGGCGGAAAAACGTAATATTTTTTTAGTGGGACCAATGGGGGCAGGTAAAAGCACTATCGGTCGTCAATTAGCACAACAGCTTAATATGGATTTTATTGATTCCGATGCCGTGATTGAAGAGCGTACTGGCGCGGACATTAGCTGGATTTTTGATTTGGAAGGTGAAGAAGGCTTCCGTAAGCGTGAAGAACGCATTATTAATGAGCTTACTCAAATGCAAGGCATTGTGCTTTCAACTGGTGGTGGCGCGGTACTTTCTAAAGAAAGTCGTAATTATCTATCTGCACGTGGCATTGTGATTTATTTGGAAACAACGGTGGAAAAACAATTCCAACGTACTCAACGTGATAAAAAACGTCCATTGCTTCAAGATGCAGAGAATCCTCGTCAAGTATTGGAAGATTTAGCAAAAATTCGCAATCCGCTTTATGAAGAAATTGCGGACATCACTTTGCCAACTGATGAGCAAAATGCCAAAGTAATGGTAAATCAAATTGTTGATTTAATTGATAATATGAATGGATTGAATGGTGCACTTTAAACACACCTAAGGATAAATTATGCTGTGCGTCAACGTGGAATTGCAAGAGCGTCGCTATCCTATTTTAATTGGTAGCGGATTGTTACAAGATGAACGTAGTTACCCGATTAAACTAGGGGATCGCGTGATGATTGTAACGAATCCCACGGTCGCACAGTTTTATCTCGATACAGTCATCTATGCGTTAGAAAAACGTGGTTGCGTGGTCGATCATGTTTTATTGCCAGATGGCGAAAAATACAAAACGCTTGAATCTTTAAACTTAATTTTCACCGCACTTTTGCAAGGTAATCATGGACGAGATACCACGATTATTGCATTGGGCGGCGGCGTAATTGGCGATGTTGCTGGATTTGCTGCGGCAAGTTATCAGCGAGGTGTCCGTTTAATTCAAATTCCAACCACATTGCTTTCACAAGTGGATTCTTCAGTGGGCGGTAAAACGGCGGTTAATCATGAATTAGGCAAAAATATGATTGGCGCATTCTATCAGCCATCAATGGTTATTATTGATACGCTGACGCTTAATACGCTCCCTAAACGTGAAGTAAACGCGGGTTTTGCCGAAGTTATCAAATATGGCGCCATTTTAGATTACGAATTTTTTGAATGGCTAGAACAACATATTGATGAACTTATCGCTTTGCATCCTGAAGCGCTTCAACATTGTATTTCTCGTTGTTGCCAAA
Organism: Haemophilus sp. oral taxon 851 str. F0397; assembly: GCF_000242295.1. NCBI lineage: Bacteria > Pseudomonadati > Pseudomonadota > Gammaproteobacteria > Pasteurellales > Pasteurellaceae > Haemophilus > Haemophilus sp. oral taxon 851. The sequence goes on along the minus strand of NZ_JH591072.1, from coordinate 30,485 downwards.
TTAAAGCGGATGTAGTTGCGAGAGATGAAACAGAAAAGGGCGATCGTGCATTGCTCAATCTTGGACATACTTTTGGGCATGCCATTGAAACTCACTTAGGTTATGGAAACTGGCTTCATGGCGAAGCTGTTTCGACGGGAATGATGATGGCAGCAGCGCTTTCGGAAGAACTTGGTGATATTTCTATTGCAGATGTATCTCGCCTTGAAAAATTACTTGCTCGTGCCAATTTGCCCACCGTATCACCGGATACGATGCTGCCGGAAGACTATTTACCGCATATGATGCGTGATAAAAAAGTTCTAGCGGGTAAATTGCGTCTGGTGCTACTCAAATCTCTAGGCCAAGCTTATGTGGCGAATGATACCGAACATACCCTCGTGTTAAACGCAATTCGTCGTTGTACTCAAACGGATTAAGATGTTACGTCCGAAAAAACAATCTTTAAAACCTAAGTTAAAACACCGTCCATTTTTAAAATGGGCGGGGGGAAAATTTCGCTTAACGGACGATATAAATAAAGCCTTTCCAAACAAAAAAAACTGCTTAATTGAGCCATTTGTGGGCGCTGGAGCAGTATTTCTTAATTCTAATTTTGAACGCTATATTTTGGCAGATATCAACCCAGATTTAATCAATCTATTTAATATTGTTAAAGAAAATGTAGAAGGTTATATTGAAGCTTGTAAGCCAATTTTCTTCGCTGATGATGCTAATACACCCGATTATTACTATACCAAACGTCGTCAATTCAATGCTTCTACGGATCCTTTCGAACGTTCGATTATTTTTTTATATTTGAACCGTTTTGGTTTTAACGGATTATGCCGTTACAACAGCAAGAATGAATTTAATGTGCCTTTTGGGGCTTATAAAACTCATTATTTTCCAGAGGATGAATTACGTTATTTTGCGCATAAAGCGCAAAGTGCGGTGTTTTTATGCTGTGATTTTCAGAAAACTTTTGAATTTGCCGATAAAGATTCAGTGATTTATTGTGATCCGCCTTATGCTCCGCTACAACAGGATACTAATTTTACTGGTTATGCAGGGAATGAGTTTGGCTTGGCGCAGCAACGTGCTTTGGCTGATTTAGCGAAATCTATACAAAAAGAAAAACAAATTCCTATATTGATTTCTAATCACGATACCAAATTTACCCGTGAAATTTACAATGGTGCTAAATTTAAACGAGTCAAAGTTCAACGTTCTATTAGTCAGAATTCAGAAAAACGCGTAAAAGTGAAAGAATTGATTGCGATATTTGGAGTCCGTAAATAATAAAAATAAACCGCACTTTTGCTAGTTATCAATTAGATTACTGTTTTTCTTTAAATCATTCAGCGTATTAAAATTCTCGAAATTTCCTTCTTCTTTCGTAAATTTTACTGAAATCCCGCCATTTTCTTTCATAAACTGTAAAAGACGTCGTTCACCCGATGCTAAGTAGTGTCGCAATTTTTCTTTTAGCTGAACGGACATCAAACAAAAAACGGGATGTTCACGTTCCTCATCGCAAGCATAGGCAATTAAAGTGCGGTCATTTTTAACCGCACTTTTGAGTTTATCTAAAAGATTCATAGGAAAAAAAGGCGTATCACAAGGTGTAAAAAGGATAAACTCACTTTTTGTCTTTTCTAGGGCTGTTAACATGCCACTTAATGGCCCTTGAAAATCGGGCAGTTCATCGGAAAAAACAGGAAACCCAAATTTTGCATATTCTGTTTGATTTCGGTTAGCGTTAATCGAAATATCATGAATTTGTGGTTGCAAGCGATTAACAATATGTTCAATTAAAGATTGTTTACCCAAAATCTGTAATCCCTTATCTTGCCCACCCATTCTGCGTGCTTTGCCACCTGCCAAAATTACCGCGCTTATTGTGATTGTCATATTTTAATCTATCGTTATTTCAAGTATCATTTGCCTATTTTTTACGATTAAAAAGGAAATAGCAATGAAATGTAAGCGTTTAAATGAAGTTTTGGAACTTTTACAGCCTTATTGGTCTAAAGCCCCAGACTTGAGCTTAATGGAAATTTTGCAAAAAATTGCCAATGAATCAGGTTTCCAAAAGCCATTAAATGAATTAACTGATGAAGTGATTATTTATCAGTTAAAAATGGATGGTACAGATAAACATGAGCCAATTCCTGGTCTCAAAAAAGATTACGAAGAAGATTTTAAAACCGCATTGCTCCGTGCTCGCGGTATCATTAAATAAGAAGGAAAGCAAATGAAAAAAGTATTACTTGCGTTAGGTTTAGGTATCAGCGCGCTTATGTCTGTAAATAGTTTTGCTGCAGATTTACAAGAAGGCAAACAATATGTTCAAGTGAGTCAACAGGCTTCACAGCAAAAAGAAGTGATTGAATTTTTCTCATTCTACTGTCCGCATTGTTACGCCTTTGAAATGGAATACAAAATTCCACAACAAGTCGCAGATGCTTTACCAAAAGACGTGAAATTTAAACAATATCATGTGAATTTCTTAGGTCGCCAGTCTGAAAACTTAACTCGTGCTTGGGCGTTAGCAATGGCATTAGGTGCTGAAAGCAAAGTAAAGGCACCATTATTTGAAGCGGCTCAAAAGGATGCCTTAAAATCAATGGATGATATTCGAGCTATTTTCTTATCAAATGGAGTCACCGCCGAGCAATTTGATGGTGGCATTAATAGTTTTGCAGTGAATGGTTTGGTTAATAAACAAGTGAATGCAGCAGAACAATTTAAAGTGCGTGGCGTACCTGATTTTTATGTCAATGGTAAATTCCGTGTAAACCCTGAAGGGCTAAATTACGATGATTTCGTGAAAGATTATGTACAAACCGTAAAAGGTTTATTGCAAAAATAACGAAAAATTGGTTTAATGCCTGCCCTATTTTGTAAATATTAATGAAAGAAGAGAGAATATTATGGCTGCAAGTTTTAGCGTAACACGTCGTTTCTTTGACGACAAAAACTACCCACGTGGTTTTTCCCGTCACGGTGATTACACAATCAAAGAATCACAGGTGCTTGAGCAATATGGCCAAGCGTTCAAAGCATTAGACTTAGGGGAACGTGAGCCAGCGACTAAAGAAGAAAAAGATTTCGTCGCTTTTTGCCGTGGTGAGCGCGCAGCAGAGACTTTCTTTGAAAAAACTTGGAATAAATATCGCACTCGTATTAATACTAAAAAACGTGTTTACACCTTATCTGGTGATGTGAGTGAAGCTGCCTCTGGCGGTGAAGATTATTCCGGCGAATAAGATACCTTAAATAAGGCAGGCGGGAGTCTGCCTTTTGTTTTTGAATAGCTTGTGAAATCTTGCGTAATTCACGGCTGATAACTTTATTCTCCTATCTTTGTATGAATGATTCGTCTTCATACACCCTATGAATACTAATTTCTATGCAATTACCGATTTCTCAATACAACGAACTGCTACAAAAAAAACTTGAAAAATTAACCGCACTTTTACGCCCTTTCAATGCACCTGATATTCAGGTTTTTGACTCTCCAACAAGTCATTATCGTATGCGTGCGGAGTTTCGTATTTGGCACGAGCAAGATGATTTTTACCATATTATGTTTGATCAAGCGACGCTACAGCGTTATCGCGTGGATGAATTTCCAATCGCTAGCACGCTGATTAATCGTATGATGCAAACCTTATTACCTTTGTTAAAAAAACAAGAGGTGCTACACAAAAAATTATTTCAAATTGATTACCTTAGCACCTTGAGTAATAAGATTATTGTGAGCTTGCTTTATCATAAAACACTCACTGAAGAATGGGAAAGTGCGGCTAAAAATCTGAAAGATTTACTCGAAAAGCAAGATTTTGATGTGCAAATAATCGGACGTGCAAGTAAACAAAAAATTTGTTTTGTGCAAGATTATGTGGATGAAGTTTTAACTGTGAATGGCAGAAATTATGTTTATCGCCAAGTTGAGAATAGTTTTACTCAGCCAAACGCAACGGTAAACTGCAAAATGCTTGAATGGGCAATTGATTGTACCCAAAATAGTGAAGGTGATTTATTAGAACTTTACTGCGGAAACGGTAATTTTTCTATCGCACTTGCACAAAATTTCCGTAAGGTATTGGCAACAGAAATCGCCAAACCTTCCGTGGCTGCTGCACTGTTTAATATCGTTGAAAATAAAGTCGATAATTTACAAATTATCCGGATGTCGGTAGAAGAGTTTACGCAGGCTATGAATGGAGTTCGATCCTTTAATCGCTTGAAAGGGATTGATTTAAAATCTTATGAATGTAATACCATTTTTGTCGATCCACCTCGAGCTGGGCTTGATCCTGATACAGTGAAACTTGTACAAAATTACGATCGCATTTTGTATATTTCCTGTAATCCACATACGCTGTGCGATAATCTTGTTGAACTGTCAAAAACGCACCGTATTGAAAAAGCAGCGTTATTTGACCAGTTCCCTTATACTGACCACATGGAAAGCGGCGTATGGCTCATTCGCAAGTAGGTATTCAACTAATTTCTGAATCTTCAGAAAAAACATTAGCAGAATTGACCGCACTTTGTGTTGAACATAACATTATTCATGATGAACAAAGCCCACTTGCGCTTGTTCAAACCGATGAACGTTTAGAGCTTCGTAAATTAGATGAACCTAAACTTGGGTCGGTTTATGTTGATTTTGTAGGCGGCACAATGGCTCATCGTCGTAAATTCGGTGGTGGTCGCGGTGAGGCTGTAGCAAAAGCGGTAGGGATTAAAGGTTCAGAATTGCCAACAGTTATTGATGCCACAGCAGGTCTAGGACGAGATGCCTTTGTGCTAGCCTCGATTGGCTGTCAAGTTCGTTTAGTGGAACGTCATCCTGTTGTTTTTTTACTTCTGCAAGATGGTTTAAATCGTGCTTATCAAGATGAGGAAATCGGCGAGATGTTGCAACAAAATTTGCACTTGCTGAATGTTCATCATATTAATGAACTTGATCCTAATAGCGATTATGCCGATGTGGTTTACCTCGATCCAATGTATCCGCATAAACAAAAATCTGCACTAGTAAAAAAGGAAATGCGTGTATTCCAGCATTTAGTCGGGGCTGATTTAGATGCCGATGAATTGCTTTTACCTGCATTACAACTCGCTAAAAAACGTGTGATCGTGAAGCGTCCTGACTATGCAGAGTTTCTTGGTGGAAAACAACCACACTTTAGCCGTGAAACAAAAAATCATCGCTTTGATATTTATATGGGAGCATCCCAATGCTAAGAGAAAGTGCCGTTGTTATTAGCTATGAAAATGGTATTGCCAAAGTGAAATGCCAATCCCAAAGTGCCTGTGGACAATGCGCTGCCAAAAACAGTTGTGGAACATCAAGCCTTTCCGAATTAAACGGCAAACGTGGCGAGCATATTTTTCATGTGGAAACATTAATGCCATTACGCGAAGGTCAAATTGTTGAAATTGGATTAGAAGAAAAGTCGATGTTGTTGTCGGCATTATTAATGTATGTTGTACCGCTTTTGACCTTATTGATTGCGACGATGTTGTCCGATTGTATCAGCGATAATGAAATCCTACGTGCAATTTTAATCTTTGGCTTAACCGCACTTTCTTTCATTTTTGTAAAATCTTATAGCAGGAAATTAGGGCAACAAACAGAATTTCAGCCTGTTTTATTGCGCGTATTATCTTGAGTTTTTTACTTGCTTTTTATTATTGCTGCGATCTAGATCGCAAACTATAAAGCTAGTTGGGAAATTTTCTTTCTATTCCAGCAAAATTTCTCTTTTATTAATCGGAGAAACTATGCTGAATTTATTTAAATTACCCATTGAAAAAAGCTCTTTAGAGGCTTGGTCAAAACTTAGTGATGATGTGGCAAAAGTTGCTATTCTAGCAATGCCTGTTATACTTTATGGCGAGCAACCGCTTTTCCTAAAAGGATTAAATATTAGTTTTTTGCTCATTATTGCTTATGTTTGTCTCGTAATGGGGCGTAAATTTCGTCAATTAGTGGAGGGAAAATAATATGTGGCTTACTATAGGGCTTGGCATTGTTGCTCTTCTTGCTATAGGCGGACTTATTTTTGCCAATTATGTAGCAAAACATTCTTAATTTATTAACCCCGATCTTTCGGGGTTTTCCGTATCTAAAGTGCGGTTATTTTTAAGGTTATTTTTATGAACAATCAGATTCCTTTACTTGGAATTACCGGTTATAGCGGTAGTGGTAAAACAACATTATTAGAAAAACTTATTCCAGAACTTATAGCTCGTCACATTCGCGTTTCAGTGATTAAACATAGCCATCACAATATGCAAGTTGATAAAGAAGGAAAAGATAGCTGGCGTATGAAAGAGGCAGGTTCTTCTCAAGTCATTTTAGCGAATGATGAACGCTGGGCGATCATGACGGAAACTTCAAAACCTGTTTTATTGGATTATTTAGCACAACAATTTGACCGCACTTTAACGGATTTAGTGTTGGTAGAAGGCTTTAAACAAGAGCCAATTCCAAAGATTTTGCTCCATCGTCAGGAAATGACAAAACCTTTACCCGAAATTGACGAATATGTGCTCGCAGTTGCAACGGATTATCCCCTTGAAATTGACCGCACTTTGTTGGATATTAACCGTATTCCGCAAATTGCCGATTTTATTGAAAATTGGTTGCACCATTTTCACGGAGCACGATGACTGAATCCAATGCCTATCGCGGTTTAGCTTGGGTAGCAGCAATGGCACTTTTTATGCAAAGCCTCGATGCGACCATTCTAAATACAGCTTTACCCGCGATATCTTCCGATTTACATAAACCCGCTTTTGAAATGCAAATGGCGATTATTGCTTATTCTTTAGCCGTTGCATTATTTATTCCTCTTACCGCTTGGGCGGCTGCAAAATTTGGGACATTGAGCGTTTTTCGTGGTGCAGTTTTCACGTTTATTTTAGGTTCTATCGCTTGTGCAGCTGCGCCTAATTTAGAAAGTTTAATCTTAGCCAGAGTGATTCAGGGGATGGGCGGTGCTTTTATGATGCCAGTGGCGCGTTTAGCTATTATTCAAGCTGTCCCCAAACAACAATTAGTTAATGCTTGGAATTTAATGGCAACTGCAGGTTTGATCGGGCCAATTCTAGGGCCTATTTTAGGTGGATGGCTAGTCATTCACGCCAGTTGGCACTGGATTTTTTTAATTAATATTCCAATTGGTGCACTAGGGATTTTGGCATCGGGCAGCGTGATGAGTAATATGAAAGGGGAGTCAGAGAAACTAGATTGGACAGGTTTTTTACTGTTTGCATTGGGGTTAGTTGGCATCACACTTGGTTTGGATTTACTCGGTGAAAGCCAGCATAGTGCAATTACAACCTATAGCGTGTTAGTTGTTGGTGTTCTGTTACTCGTGGCGTATTGTAGCTATGCCAAAAACAATGAATATGCCATTTTACCTTTATCCCTTTTCCGCACTCGTACATTCAGATTAGGCATCATTGCCAATATTTTTATCCGGTTATCTGCATCTGGCGTTCCCTTTTTATTGCCTTTGATGTTCCAATTATCTTTCGGTTACAGTGCTGAAATGTCAGGCTGGCTATTAGCACCGATTGCGCTAATTTCTGTGATTTTGAAAATATTAATTGGACGAATTTTAAATCGTTGGGGCTATAAAACAACGTTAATTTCATCCGCACTTTTGATGGCGGGATCTGTGATTTCAATGGCTTGGTTAGATAAACAAAGCTCTCTGACTTGGATTATTTGCAATCTCATGTGGTACGGTGCTTGCATGTCGATAATTTTCACTTCAATTAATACGTTGACTGTAGGCGATCTTTCAAAACAACAGGCAGGCACAGGTTCTACAGTATTAAGTATTGTGCAGCAAGTTGGGATTGGATTTGGTATTGCCATTTCATCGATAATTCTAAATCTTTATAGACATTTCTTTAGCGCAAATGATGGCTTACAACAGGCATTTAGCTATACTTTCTTAACCTCATCACTTTTTGCAATCGCCTTAGTTTGGTCGCTTATGAAATTACATAAACATGATGGCGATCATTTACGGAAGAATCCTTAGATTAATTTGTTATAATCCATAGAATTTTTTTATTTAAAAAAAGCGATATTTGCTTATATCTTATTAAACATTTATTTTAGATAGGATTTATCTAGCATTTTGGTATCACTATGCTCGAATAAATCTCTGCCAACAAAGTGAGGAACTATCATGAAGTTAAAAGCAACACTAACTCTTGCGGCTGCAACGCTTGCATTAGCTGCCTGTGATCAATCAGGTTCAACAAATAAACCGACCGCACAAGCTGAAACCAAATCTGCGTCTAACAACACTTTCGTTTACTGTACAGCAAAAGCACCTTTAGGATTTAGCCCTGCACTTGTAATGGAGGGAACATCTTATAATGCAAGCTCACAACAAGTGTATAACCGCTTAGTTGAATTTAAAAAAGGCTCAACGGATATTGAACCGGCTTTAGCAGAAAGCTGGGAAATTAGCGATGATGGTTTAACTTACACATTCCATTTAAGAAAAGGTGTTAAATTCCATACAACAAAAGAATTTACCCCAACACGTGATTTTAATGCGGATGATGTTGTGTTTTCATTCCAACGTCAGTTAGATCCAAATCATCCATACCACAATGTATCTAAAGGAACTTATCCATATTTCAAAGCAATGAAATTCCCTGAATTATTAAAATCAGTGGAAAAACTAGATGACAACACAATTCGTATTACCTTGAACAAAAAAGATGCGACTTTCTTGGCAAGTTTAGGTATGGATTTTATTTCTATTTATTCCGCAGAATATGCGGATGCAATGCTGAAAGCAGGTAAGCCAGAAACAATTGATAATCGCCCAGTAGGGACGGGACCATTTGTATTTGTTGATTACAAAACGGATCAAGCTGCTCAATATGTCGCAAATGAAAATTATTGGAAGGGTAGAACGCCATTGGATCGTTTAGTTATCAATATTGTGCCAGATGCGACAACACGTTATGCAAAATTACAGGCTGGCTCTTGTGATTTAATTTTATTCCCGAATGTAGCGGATTTAGCCAAAATGAAAACAGATCCAAAAGTACAACTTTTGGAACAAAAAGGTTTGAACGTAGCGTATATCGCATTCAATACCGAAAAAGCACCATTTGATAATGTCAAAGTTCGTCAAGCACTGAACTACGCAGTGGATAAAAAAGCGATTATTGAAGCGGTTTACCAAGGCGCGGGTACACCAGCTAAAAATCCACTTCCTCCAACAATTTGGAGTTACAACGATGAAGTTCAAGATTATCCGTACGATCCAGAAAAAGCAAAACAACTTTTAGCAGAAGCGGGTTACCTAAATGGTTTTGAAACTGATTTTTGGATTCAACCTGTTGTACGTGCGTCTAACCCAAATCCAAAACGTATGGCTGAACTTATCATGGCGGACTGGGCTAAAGTTGGTGTAAAAACCAACCCTGTTACCTATGAATGGGCGGATTACCAAAAACGTGCGAAAGCAGGTGAGTTAACTGCTGGTATCTTTGGCTGGTCTGGTGATAATGGTGACCCTGATAACTTCTTATCTCCATTATTGGCAAGTTCAAACGCGGGCAATTCCAATATGGCTCGTTTTAAAAATCCAGAGTTTGATGCATTACTAGATAAAGCAATCGGATTAACAAATAAGGAAGAACGCACCGTACTTTATAAACAAGCGCAAGTTATCATTCATAATCAGGCACCTTGGATTCCAGTGGCACATTCTGTTGGTTTTGCACCACTTAGTCCACGCGTAAAAGGCTATGTACAAAGCCCATTTGGCTATGATGCTTTCTATGGCGTGAGTGTAGACGGTAAATAATTAATACTATTTCAGTTCTTTTTGGGCCCTTATTTCGTAAGGGCCTTTTTATTTATATGATTCTAATTTAACTAATTTAAAACATTAACCTGCTCTAAAAATTCTTCTTCTGTTAATACTGTAATATTTAGTTCTTGTGCTTTGGCGAGTTTAGAGCCAGCTGCGTCACCTGCGATGACAAAGTCCGTTTTGCTGGAAACTGAGCCACTTACTTTTGCGCCTAGCTGTTGTAGTAATGCTTTTGCTTCGTTGCGACCCATTTGAGTGAGAGTGCCGGTGAGGACGACGGTTTTATCTTTGAATAAGTTTTCACTGGCTTCTTTTACTTCCACAGTTTCCCAATGTACGCCTTGTGCGATTAAATCATCAACGACGGCAACATTATGCGCTTCACGCCAGAATACAAAAATTCTGTTTGCTACAACTTCACCCACATCCGGCACTTGTTGAAGTTGTTCAAGATCAGCGGCTTTAAGCGCATCTAAGGTTTTGAAGTGATTAGCAAGATTTAATGCAGTGGCCTCACCTACTTCACGTATGCCTAAAGCAAAAATAAAGCGAGCAAGAGTTGTGCTTTTGGCTTTCTCAAGACTATTGAGAGCATTTTCTGCAGACTTTGCGCCCATTCTTTCTAAGCGTGTGAGTGTAGTTAAATCAAGTTTAAACAAGTCCACTGGTGTATGAATCAGTTCTCGGTCGACTAATTGTTCTATTAATTTTCCGCCTACACCATCAATATCCATTGCTTTACGAGAGACGAAATGTTTTAACGCCTCTTTACGTTGTGCAGCACAGAATAATCCTCCTGTACAGCGAGCCACCGCTTCGCCTTCAATACGAATAATTTGAGAATCGCACACTGGGCAGTTTGTCGGGAAAATAATTGGTTTAGCATTATCAGGGCGACGTTCATGTAGTACACTGATAATTTGTGGTATCACATCGCCTGCTCGACGAATCACAACAGTATCGCCAATAGCAATATTTAAACGTTCAATTTCATCGCCATTGTGTAAGGTGGCATTACTTACTGTAACACCTGCAACAAATACTGGTTCTAATTTAGCGACTGGTGTGATTGCACCCGTTCGGCCAACTTGGAATTCAACATCATTCAGCACCGTTAATTCTTCTTGAGCTGGGAACTTATAAGCAATTGCCCAACGAGGTGCTTTAGAAATAAATCCTAACTCATTTTGTAAGGCTATATCATTGATTTTTAATACTGTCCCATCAATGTCATAACCCAGCGAGCTTCGTTTATTCTGAATATCTCGGTAAAAATCTAAAACTTCATTCGTGCCATTACATAAACGAATTTCTGGATTCACTGGAATACCGATAGATTTTAGCCATTGCAAACGAGAATAATGAGTGCTTGGTAGTTCAACTCCTTCAGCAATCCCAATGCCATAAGCATTTAATACCAATGGGCGTTTACTTGTAATATTAGGATCAAGTTGACGCAAAGAGCCAGCCGCAGCATTACGAGGGTTAGCAAAGGTCTTTTCACCATGTTCTAGCGCATATTCATTTAAACGCTCAAATCCTGCGTGTGGCATAAAAACTTCGCCTCGCACTTCTAAACGTGCTGGAGGATTGTCTGTTAGAAGTTGTAATGGAATATTACGAATAGTACGGATATTAGCCGTAATATCTTCGCCTGTGGTGCCATCACCACGAGTGGCAGCTTGGGTGAGAATGCCATTTACATACAAAATACTCACTGCCAAACCATCAAGTTTAGGTTCACAACAGAAGGTAAGTGGTTTAGGTAATACGATTAAACGATCTTCAATGCGTTTTACAAAGGCATTGAATTCTTCATCGGAAAAAGCATTATCCAAAGAGAGCATGGGAATTTCATGGCGAATTTGGCTAAACCCAGAAAGTGGTTTTGCCCCAACTCGTTGAGTTGGTGAATCTGAAGTAAGAAATTCAGGATGTTCTAGTTCTAATGCTTTTAGCTGATGAAATAGACGATCATATTCGCTATCAGGCACTATGGGATTATCTAGAACGTGATATTCGTATTCATATTGGCGTAAGGTTTTGCGTAGATTATCTATTTGAGTTTGAATATTTGTCATAAAATTCTCGGGAAAAAATAACCGCACTTTTTGCTTGTTTAGAGTGAAAATAGACAGGCATAAAGCCTGTCTCAATAAAGATAAAAGTGCGGTAAATTTAAGATATGAATTTACACGCGAGCAAGATATGTTTGCTCTGCATTTTCATCAAAGATTTCTTGTTCTTCAGTAAGCACGATGCCTTGTAAATCTTCGGCTAATGTATGTGCTGCGCGGATCATCATTCGTAAATTAGCGAGATTATTACCTGGTGATGGCAGTTGCATGAAGAATACAATTCCCATTGTGCTGAAATCTACTAAGTTATAGGAATCGAATATTCCTGGTTGCTCTAAATTTGCCACGCTGAAGAGAACGGGGCTTGCCACACTTAAATCTAAGTGGCGGTGATACATTTCATCCTCACCCAAGATAAACCCTAAGTTTTCAAGTGCTTGTACTAATTTCGCACCATTGAATTGGTCGCTAGATTTTGGAATAAGATAAAGTTGAATATAGCCAGTTTTTTGTTTCGGTTTAGTTGTGGTTTCTGCTTTTGGTTCATTAAAAGATACGTTGTAGTCCACTTGACGTTCTTCGTGAGCTAATTCCGCAAGTTGCGCTCTTAATTCTGGTGATGATGAATTAATTCCATCGAAACTAGCATTTTGGCTTTGTTCTTCAATTTGTTCCAATGTCATATTCGCAATGCTATTTGATGTCGGCATATCATATTGTGGTTGAGTCGGCTTTAACGGCTCTGAACGATGATTTCCCATATCATAAACAGGTTGAACATTTGGAATTGAAATCTTAATGTCATCGACACTTTTTTCACTTTGTCTATAATCAACAGGTTCTTGAGTCACAGCTGCATTAGGCATGACTTGATGACGAATTGGTGCATTTGCTTGAGCTGTAGTGACGTGAGACAAATTAGCATTTGTTGGCATCGTATCTTCTTGAGGATGTGATCTTTGCACATGAGAAGTGCGGTCAAATTTATTAGCTTTATCAAAATATTTTGATTTCTCACGACGATTTGACCATAATCCGTGCACGATTAAGGCAACAAGTGCCAAAATGCCCACAATAATCAAAATTGTATTTAAATCCATCTTTATTCCTTACGCGTGCTAGTCCTGCGAGAATACTATTAATGGCGCTAATCCTACCATATTTCAGTAGGTGAAAAAATACTTCAATGCGTGGAATTTTAAGGGAAAAGAGCGGTCTGTTTTAGGCGTATTTTTATTGAAAGGAAAGAAAAATGTTGAACCCCAATGAATTAAAATCTGGTTTCCATTATTTTGTAATGGGCTGGCATTACATCACACAAAAAGGTTTGCGTCGGTTTGTTATTATTCCAATTTTGCTCAATACTGTTTTGCTTTGTGGTTTATTTTGGCTTTTTATTAGCCAAATTACGAGCGCTATTGATTGGGTGATGAATTTTATTCCAGACTGGCTGAGTTTTCTTAGTGTAATTTTGTTAACCCTGTCCATTTTAACAATTTTATTGCTCTTTTATTTTACTTTCACCACACTTTCCGGCTTTATCGCCGCCCCTTTTAATGGCTTGCTAGCGGAAAAAGTAGAAAAAATGCTGACAGGTGAAAATATTAATGATGATAGTCTTGTGGATGTAATGAGAGATGTGCCTCGTATGCTTGCTCGAGAATGGCAAAAATTACGTTATAGCCTACCCAAAATTATCGCTTTGTTTTTACTGAGTTTTATTCCTTTGGTTGGGCAAACCATCGTGCCTGTACTTACTTTCTTGTTCACTTGTTGGATGATGGCAATTCAATATTGTGATTATCCTTTTGATAATCATAAAGTCTCTTTTGATATCATGAAAAATGCGCTTGGCAATCAACGAACTCAAAGTTTAACTTTTGGTGGATTAGTGACTTGTTGCACATTTGTGCCTGTGATTAATTTATTAATTATGCCTGTTGCAGTATGTGGTGCGACGGTGATGTGGGTGGAAAATTATCGTAATGGCTTACGTTTTAATATGAATAACCGTTCTTCATCTCAAACAGGGCTTGATGTTCGTTCAAAAAATACAGGGATTGTTAAATAGCCTACAGTTATAAAATAGATCAAATAACTATTTTTTTAATCAAAAGTGCGGTGCTATAAATAAACCAACATTAACGAAGTCCAACAAAAGGGAAATATTATGACAATTTATGCAGACAATTCTTATTCTATCGGAAATACGCCACTTGTGCGTTTAAAACATTTTGGTCATAACGGCAATGTGGTGGTGAAAATTGAAGGTCGTAACCCAAGCTACAGCGTAAAATGTCGTATTGGAGCGAATATGGTGTGGCAAGCAGAAAAAGATGGCACGCTCACGAAAGGAAAAGAAATTGTAGATGCAACGAGCGGTAATACAGGTATCGCTTTGGCCTATGTTGCAGCCGCTAGAGGTTATAAAATCACGCTCACCATGCCAGAAACAATGAGCCTAGAAAGAAAACGTTTATTGCGCGGATTGGGTGTGAATTTAGTGCTTACCGAAGGCACAAAAGGAATGAAAGGCGCGATTGCGAAAGCGGAAGAAATTGTTGCTTCTGATCCAAGCCGCTATGTCATGCTTAAACAGTTTGAAAATCCAGCCAACCCACAAATTCATCGAGAAACAACAGGTCCTGAAATTTGGAAAGATACGGATGGTAAAGTCGATGTTGTGGTTGCTGGCGTAGGAACAGGTGGCACAATTACGGGTATTTCTCGTGCGATTAAATTAGATTTTGGTAAACAAATCACTTCTGTTGCGGTTGAGCCAGCGGAATCTCCAGTTATTACTCAAACTTTAGCGGGCGAAGAAGCAAAACCAGGCCCGCACAAAATTCAGGGCATCGGTGCAGGTTTTATTCCAAAAAATTTAGATTTATCTATTATTGATCGTGTAGAAACCGTTGATAGTGATACCGCTCTTGCCACAGCTCGTCGCCTAATGGCAGAAGAAGGCATTCTTGCAGGTATTTCATCTGGCGCAGCTGTCGCGGCTGCAGATCGCCTAGCTAAATTACCAGAATTTGCTGATAAACTCATTGTTGTTATTTTGCCTTCAGCCTCTGAGCGCTATTTAAGTACAGCTCTGTTTGAAGGGATTGAGGGATAAATAAAAAAGAATAAAGTGCGGTGGATTTTCACCGCATTTTTGTATTTGGTATATCTGGAAAACAAAAAGCCTAGCATTTGCTAGGCTTCTTCAATATTGATTATTTTGCGCAGTTGCAGTGTGCTGTTTTTTGTTCAAAACGTTCTGCAACGAAATCCCAGTTTACCACGTTCCAGAACTCTTTAATGTAGTCTGGACGACGGTTTTGGAATTTTAAGTAGTAAGCGTGTTCCCAAACGTCTAAACCTAAAAGTGGGAAACCTTCACAACCTGCCACTTCTTTACCCATTAATGGGTTATCTTGGTTTGCTGTTGATACAACGGCTAATTTACCTTCAGCAGTTAATACTAACCACGCCCAACCTGAACCGAAACGAGTTGCGGCTGCTTTTTCAAATTCAGCTTTAAATGCATCTACAGAACCGAAATCACGTTCGATAGCATCTTTTAATGCACCCTGTAAGGTTGTACCTTTTTTCAAACCTTTCCAGAATAAGCTGTGGTTTGCATGACCACCAGCGTTATTGCGTAATACGCCGCGTTTTTCTGCAGGGATTTTGTCAAGGCTAGAAACTAATTGACCTGGGCACATCTCCACTAACTCAGCAGGTAAACCTTCTAATGCAGCGTTTGCATTGTTTACATAAGCTTGGTGGTGTTTGCTATGGTGGATTTCCATTGTTTGCGCATCGAAATGTGGTTCTAATGCATCGTAGGCGTAGCCTAATTCAGGTAGAGTGTAAGCCATAATTTATTCCTTCTATGTAAAGACAAATTTCGTTGAGGGTTTTGGTCTATAACCAAAAGTGGGCAAATAATAGCAAAAATTTTGATTTAGATCATTAAATGTTTTTCCTTTTGCATTAATAGACGAATTTATTAAACCTTGTTTTAAATCAATAAACCTATCGATCTACACCTAAAGAGTTATTTGTTTTGGGGGCTAGAATCTCGTCAAATGTTTCTCTTGTGATAGAATACCGCCACTTTTTATTTTCCCTATGCAATTATGTTTGAACCACACAAGTTATCTCTGCAAAATTTATCCTGTCAACGTGGCGAGCGCGTACTTTTTCGTGCTTTGACTTGCGATTTTAATAGCGGTGATTTTGTACAAATTGAAGGGCATAACGGCATAGGTAAAACCAGTTTATTGCGTATTCTTGCTGGTTTAGCTCAACCTTTAGAAGGCGAAGTGCGGTGGGATGCTGAAGCAATTTCTAAACAACGTGAACAGTATCATCAGAATTTGCTTTATTTAGGTCATCTTTCGGGCGTAAAACCAGAATTAACCGCATGGGAAAATTTGCAGTTTTATCAACGAATTAGTCAAGCTGAACAAAATACTGATATTTTGTGGGATTTGCTTGAGAAAGTGGGATTGTTAGGTCGTGAAGATTTGCCAGCCGCACAACTTTCTGCTGGACAACAAAAGCGTATCGCGTTAGGTCGTTTATGGCTGTCTCAAGCACCCTTATGGATTTTAGATGAGCCGTTTACTGCGATTGATAAAAAAGGCGTGGAAATTCTAACCGCACTTTTTGATGAGCATGCTCAACGTGGAGGTATTGTATTATTGACCAGCCACCAAGAAGTGCCAAGTCCTCATCTGCAAAAATTGAATTTAGCGGCTTACAAAGCGGAATAACTTAATGATTTTTTTAGAAATAATTAAACGCGAACTTCAAATTGCGATGCGCAAAAATGCGGAGATTTTAAATCCGCTATGGTTCTTTTTGCTTGTGATTACTTTGTTTCCGCTTGTTATTGGACCAGATCCAAAATTGCTTTCCCGTATAGCACCAGGTATTGCATGGGTAGCCGCGTTACTTTCAGCATTGCTTTCTTTTGAACGTTTATTCCGTGATGATTTTATTGATGGTTCTCTTGAACAATTAATGTTAACCGCGCAGCCTTTGCCGATGACGGCTTTAGCCAAGGTCGTTGCTCATTGGTTGCTCACTGGTTTGCCACTTATTTTGCTATCACCTATTGCCGCTTTGTTACTTTCTCTTGAGGTCAATATTTGGTGGGCATTGGTTTTGACATTGTTACTGGGCACTCCTGTATTGAGTTGTATTGGTGCAATTGGCGTGGCTTTAACGGTGGGATTGCGAAAAGGGGGCGTGTTGTTGAGTTTGCTTGTTGTTCCGTTGTTTATTCCTGTTTTAATTTTTGCCTCATCAGTATTAGAGGCAGCAGGACTAAATGTGCCTTATGGAGGGCAACTGGCGATTTTAGGTGCAATGATGGTTGGCGCAGTAACGCTTTCGCCTTTTGCCATCGCTGTGGCACTGCGAATTAGTTTAGATAATTAATTTCATTTCACCGTATAAAAGTGCGGTGGTTTTTCTCTTAAATTTTTAAGGATCTTTTTTATGTGGAAGTGGTTACATCCTTATGCAAAACCCGAAACTCAGTATCGTATCTGCGGTAAATTGAGTCCGCTATTTGCATTTTTAACACTTATTTTACTCGGTGTTGGCATTGTATGGGGCTTAGCATTCGCCCCAGCAGATTACCAACAGGGTAATAGTTTCCGAATTATGTATGTTCATGTGCCGACAGCGATTTGGTCAATGGGAGTGTACGGTTCAATGGCGATTGCGGCTGTGGTTGCCCTTGTGTGGCAAATTAAGCAAGCTCACCTCGCCATGATTGCAATGGCGCCAATTGGTGCATTGTTTACTTTTTTATCGCTTGTTACGGGCGCCATTTGGGGTAAACCAATGTGGGGCACTTGGTGGGTGTGGGATGCTCGCTTAACTGCAGAATTGATTTTATTCTTTCTTTATCTTGGTATCTTAGCGCTTTATTCTGCTTTTTCAGATCGTAACGTAGGGGCAAAAGCGGCTGGGATTTTATGCATTACAACGGTCGTGATTTTACCGATTATTCATTTTTCTGTGGAATGGTGGAACACGTTACATCAAGGTGCGAGTATCACTAAACTGGAAAAACCATCCATTGCAATTCCAATGTTGGTTCCATTAATTTTGTGTATCTTCGGTTTTTTAACCTTGTATATTTGGCTTACTTTAGTTCGTTATCGCGTGGAATTATTGAAAGAAGATGCGAAACGTCCTTGGGTTAAAGCATTAGCTCAAACACTGAAATAAAGTGCGGTTAGTTTTTAGCGATTTTTATAAGGAATATTTTATGTTTTTCCAGACTTGGAGTGATTTTTTTAATATGGGTGGCTATGGTTTTTACGTATGGTTATCCTATGCAGTAAGTTTAGTGGCAGTGATTGCCTTAATTGTTCAAAGTGTAAAACAACGCAAGACAGTGTTACAAAATGTATTGCGTGAGCAACAACGCGAAGAACGTTTACAACAAGCAAATAAAGGGAACACACTATGAATCCAAGACGTAAATCCAGATTTAAATTAGTCATTTTTGTTGTGCTCGGCATTGCTATTGCAAGTGGATTGATGCTGTATGCGTTACGTCAAAATATCGACTTGTTTTATACGCCATCTGAAGTGATTCAAGGTAAGGATAATAACCCGAATCAAAAACCTGAAGTAGGGCAACGTATTCGTGTTGGCGGTATGGTGGTTGAAGGCACAGTAGTGCGTGATCCAAAAAGCTTGAAAGTGCGGTTCGATTTAAATGATATTGGCCCTGCGATCACTGTTGAATATGAAGGTATTTTGCCGGATCTTTTCCGCGAAGGGCAGGGTATTGTGGCTCAAGGTGTATTAACTCAGCCAACCGTCTTAACCGCGACAGAAGTATTGGCTAAACACGATGAAAATTATGTGCCACCAGAATTAGGTGAAAAAATGCAAAAAGTGCATAAACCAATGGGTATCGGTGATGCGGATTTAAAAGGCGAAAGCACACGTGATCGTCAAGAAAAAGAAGGCGCAAAATGATTGCTGAATTAGGAAATTATGCGCTGGCTTTAAGTTTAGCCGTATCGCTTATGTTAGCGATTTTCCCTTTGTGGGGGGCCGAAAAAGGCAATGTACAATTAATGGCATTAGCTCGCCCAATGACTTATGGTTTATTGGCAAGTTTAAGCATTGCTTTTGCTGCATTATTTTATTTATTCGCAGTAAATGATTTTAGTGTTCAGTATGTCGTGAATAACTCTAATACGGCTTTACCTATTTATTATCGTTTGTCTGCCGTATGGGGTTCTCATGAAGGTTCTTTATTACTGTGGATTTGGTTACTCGCCGTTTGGTCATCTGCCGTTGCTTTGTTGAGTAAACATTTACCCCAAGAAGCGGTTGCTCGCGTGCTTGGTATTATGGGGATTATTAGCGTAGGTTTTGTGTTGTTCGTCTTGTTCACCTCAAATCCTTTTACGCGTACTTTCCCTGATTTCCCAGTGGACGGAAAAGAGCTTAATCCAATGTTGCAAGATGTAGGCTTGATTTTCCACCCTCCATTACTTTATATGGGCTATGTCGGTTTTTCTGTGGCATTTGCGTTTGCGATTGCATCCTTAATGACTGGAAAATTAGATTCAGCTTGGGCGCGTTGGTCACGTCCTTGGACGCTTGCCGCTTGGATATTTTTAACTTTAGGTATCGTACTCGGTTCTTGGTGGGCTTATTATGAGCTTGGCTGGGGTGGCTGGTGGTTCTGGGATCCAGTAGAAAACTCCTCGTTTATGCCTTGGCTTGCTGGTACAGCATTGATTCACTCTCTTTCTGTGACAGAAAAACGTGGTTCTTTCAAAGCTTGGACGGTATTACTTGCGATTTTAGCCTTTTCACTTTGTTTACTCGGTACGTTTTTAGTTCGTTCTGGTATCTTAGTTTCAGTTCACGCATTTGCATCGGATCCAACTCGTGGTTTGTATATTTTGGCTTATCTCGTTGTGGTGATTGGCGGTTCGCTTGCGCTCTATGCGTATAAAGGCAGTCAAATTCGCTCTCGTGATAATGCAGAACGCTATTCACGCGAAAGTATGTTGTTATTAAATAATATCTTATTAATGACCGCACTTTGCGTTGTATTCTTAGGAACGTTGTTACCACTCGTTCACAAACAACTTGGTTTAGGTTCTATTTCTATTGGTGCGCCATTCTTTGATCAAATGTTCTTAATTATTATGACACCATTTGCATTATTGCTTGGTATTGGACCTTTAGTGAAATGGCGTAGAGACCAATTTTCTGCAATTCGTACGCCTGTTGTTATCAGCGTATTTGTTATGGTGATTACAGGTTTTGCGTTACCTTACTTCTTGCAAGATAAAATTACCGTGAGTTCGGTGCTTGGTTCAATGATGACCGTGATTATCGTGTTACTTGCGCTTTATGAACTGCAACAACGTGCGACGCATCGTGAACCATTTTTTGTTGGCGTACGCAAACTATCTCGTTCTCATTGGGGTATGATGTTAGCTCACTTAGGCGTAGCAATGACTGTTTGGGGGATCGCCTTTAGCCAAAACTTCAGCGTAGAACGTGATGTTCGAATGAAAGTCGGCGAGAGCGCACAAATTGGTCGTTACGATTTTAAATTCGCCGGTGTGACGGATGAAAACGGTCCAAACTATATTGGTGGAAAAGCGCAAATTGATATTTCTAAAGATGGGCAACCAGAGGCAAGTTTATTCGCAGAAAAACGTTTTTACACAGTAAGTCGGATGTCTATGACGGAAGCCGCTATTGCTGGTGGTTTAACTCGTGACCTTTATGTGGCACTTGGTGAAAAACTTGAGGACAATTCTTGGGCGTTACGCTTATATTACAAGCCATTTATTCGCTGGATTTGGATTGGCGGCTTATTTATGGCTTTAGGTGGATTGTTGTGTATGTTCGATCGACGCTATCGGTTTAATGCGTTGTTGAAGAAATAGTTTTATTCTTGCCTTCCCCTGCTTGCGGGGGAAGGTGCCCGAAGGGCGGAAGGGGGATTACGATATCCCCCCTTAGTCACTTCGTGACAGCTCCCCCCATAAATGGGTGGAGCAAAGTTAATAAAAAAGTGCGGTAAAAAATGAAAAAAAAATTACTCGTTCCTCTTATTCTCTTTTTATCGATAACAATTGCATTTTTAGTGCAATTAAAACGTAATGCGCAAGGTGAAGATATTAAAGCACTAGAATCTGCTTTGGTTGGAAAGCCTGTGCCAGCAAAAAATTTAACGGAGTTGTTTGAAAATAAAGCTTACACGACTGAATTGTTTCAACAAGGTAAGCCAGTTTTGCTTAATGTGTGGGCGACTTGGTGTCCGACTTGTTATGCCGAACATCAATATTTAAACAAACTTGCTAAAGACGGTGTGCGAATTATAGGTTTAGATTATAAAGATGAATCACCTAAAGCAATGAAGTGGTTAAAAGATCTTGGCAATCCTTATAAAGTTGTTTTAAAAGATGAAAAAGGTTCTTTCGGTTTGGATTTAGGGGTATATGGTGCGCCAGAAACTTTTATTATAGATGGTAAAGGCGTGATTCATTATCGTTATGCCGGTGATGTAAACGAGAAAGTTTGGACTCAGACTTTAAAACCAATTTATGACAAACTTTCGGAGCAACAATAATGAAAAAAACATGGCTATTTTTGACCGCACTTTTGTTTAGCTCAGTGGCGTTTTCATCCATTGATGCGCTTAATTTTAGTTCTCCACAGCAAGAGAGTGATTACCACCAATTAACACAATCTTTGCGTTGCCCTCAATGTCAAAATAACAATATTGCGGATTCCAATGCAACTATCGCTGTGGATATGCGTGGCAAAGTATTTGAGCTTTTACAAGAAGGCAAATCGAAAAATGATGTGGTGGATTATATGGTGGCGCGCTATGGCAATTTTGTAACTTACGATCCACCTATGACAGCGAGTACATTAGTGCTATGGATTGCCCCGTTATTGCTTGTGTTGTTAGGCGTGGTATTTTTATTAAGACGTAAACCAAAAGCTCAAAGTGCGGTGAAATCCCAAGATGTTTTAACTGATGAAGATAATGAGCGTTTGGCAGAATTATTAAACAAGGATAAATAGATGAATTTTGCATTAATTTTTATATTAACCACTTTAGTTGTGGCGTTAATTTGTTTTTATCCTTTATTGCGTCAATTCAAAGTGAAACATGGGCAAAAACGTGATGATTTAAATAAGGCGTTATATTTCTCGCGCTTGGAAGAAATTGAGCAAGATAATTCCCAAGGTTTAGTTGAAAATGTTGAGCAACTCAAACAAGAATTACAGAAAACCTTGCTTGATGATGTGCCGAGCAAGGTTCAAGAGAATGTGGATTCTTCAGGCAAATCTTATGGAAAAGTGTGGTTTGCGTCTGGCGTGTTGGCGCTAGGAATTATCGCGGGCTCTTCTTATTTTATGGTGGGATCTTGGCAAGCTGAATCGATGCTAGAGCAAACTTATGCGAAATTGCCATATTTCTTTGAACGAATGAAAGATGAAGATAAAAATCCATTTTCTGATGCAGAAATGCAGCAATTTTCTACCGCACTTCGAATCGATTTGCAGAAAAATCCAACTGATGCAAAAAAATGGTGGATGCTTGGTCAAATTGGGATGAATTTAGGTGATGCGCGTTTGGCATTTGATAGCTATCAAAAAGCTAACAAACTTGAACCAGATAATGTGCAATATAAATTAGGTTATGCTCGTATATTGATGTTCTCTGAAGATGCGACTGATAAACTTAAAGGTGGCGATTTATTGCGTGAAGTGATTCGTCAAGATCACACTAACATTGAAGCATTGAGTTTACTCGCATTCCGTTATTTTGAAACGGAAGATTATAAAATGGCGGCAGTGACTTGGGCGATGATGCTACGTTTAATGCCTAAAGATGATGAGCGTGTTCCATTAATCGAAAAAAGTATTCGTGCCGCACGTGATGCTTTAGAAGCTCAAAATGAAGAAAAATCAAAAAGTATTACCCCAGAAAAATAATCTAGTATCATACAAGCCTTTTTGGTATAGTGGGGTTATATCACTTACATGCGGCTAGTTGTTCGTATTTCATGTGAGAAATACAGGCCAAGATATGAAGGAAAACGGTAAATGGATTATAAAAATCACACATTTTTTTCTTTATTTTGTTGCATGCTGATTAGCTTGCTTATACCACGCTTATCTCTTGCAGAAGGAATGTCTAGCTCAGTAACTTATGTTGATGAAAAAGATAAAAAGGCTTTTAGCTCAAATGTTTCTGATAATGATGTGCAGAAACTTGCACAAAGTATTGAGTTAAAAGTTTATAAAATTGACGAGATGAGTTCATCGGAGAGTGTTTTTGAGTCTCCAGCAGGCATTTGTCAGGGATTTAAAGTGAAAAGAGGTGTAGATTATACAAATTCAACTCACAATTATCTTTCGCCAAATGATAAAAGTGAATATTACGGTAGTGTAACGGGGGCGACGATTTATAATCAAAAAGATCCTCAAAATTTAAGTTATGTGCCAGTTTATTCAATTACAGATAAAGATTTATCTAAGCGTATTCAGTTAAAAGAAAATAAAACATTAAAGGAAAAAGCAGCGAATTATGTATCAGAAGGCAGGGCAGTGCTAACTGATGTAATTTGTAAATAGGATGTATTTAATGAGAAAAATAGTTTTTGTTAGTTGTGCAATTTTAGGTTTAGCAGCATGTTCATCTCAACCAGAACAAACTGGTGGCGGTGTTTATGATATGAAGGCTGTGCAAGAGTATAACACTCGTGTAACAAGTGGTAATACGGTTACTCAGGCGCAGAAAGATAAAGTGGCAAGTCAAGTTGATACTAACTTAAAATTGAATGCGAGTGATAATAAGGTTAAAACGCGAGTGAGAAGTTCGCTACCGGTTATCCCTGTAGTCCCAAGTGTCGGGTATCATTATAATTACCATTATTTTAGATAGAAAAACTAAAGCCTTGATTATCAAGGCTTTAGTTTTATCAATGTAGCTTGGCTGGGTCATCTTTTAGTAAATTAACATCAATAATATTTTCCCAGTCAAAAACTTTTATTTTTTGCTCTTTAGGATTAAAGAAATCAACTCCAGATAAATGTTTTTCTTTTATTCCTAGCCATTGAGTAAAACCATACATAAAATTAAATGCCGATTGTTTTTCATTAATTTCTATTCTTTTAATTGAATCACTTGAAAACATAATAAATGGAACTTCGTAGTCTTGTTTATATAAATTACTAACATGTAAGGAATCATTTTTATGTGCTAAACCATGATCTGAAAAATATATCACGGAAAAAGATTCATTATTTTTAATTAATAACTTATTTATATCTTCAATGAATTTATCGGTGTATTTTATTGATTCTAAATAACAAGACATTTGTTGATTGATGAAATAATTTTCAACTTTATAAGGTAATCTTTCACAAAAGATTGGGTGCGACCCCATTAAGTGTAATACTATTAATTTATTTGTATTTTTTTCTTTTTCCAAAATCTCTTTAAATTTTGGCAATAATTCAGTATCAAATTTTTTCTCAGTGTCATACCATAAATCTCTTGTAAAAAAATTGTAATCTGCATTAACTCCCAAGCGGGACGCCATAGTGTCAAATTCTCCCATTTTCCCTTGATTTGAAAGCCAATATGTTTTTATATTTGCTAATTTTAATAGAGAAATTATATTGTCAGTATAAACAGTTTTATAATTTTCCTGCCTATATAGTGTTCTTTGTAACGATGGTTGTGTATTTGGTGCTGCAGAATAGTAATTATTAAAAATAGTACCATTTATACTATCTAAGAATGGAGTTGTCTTGATTGGATAACCATATAAGGACATATAATCCTTTCTCATACTCTCACCAATAATAAGAATGTAGTTCTTATATTTAGGTGAGACAGAGACAATGTGCCATTTGGAATCTTCATCAAACGCTCGATCAAGAAAGTGCTTTTGTTTGAAGTACTCTGAGACTACCCTGACTGTTTCAGAATAAAAAGATAATGGATATAACTTAGATTGAGAAAAGTAATATGAATAAGAAATATCAGATGATTTTGATTTTATAATGCCATTAATTGGTTTTATTAATACGTAAGAAAGTAAAGTTATCCATATTAAAATGAATGTTTTTTTCTTCTTTCTCGATGTGATAAATTTGCTTGCTTGCTTGCTTGAATATATTACACTAATTAACACAAAAAAATAAATACACATTAAAGCATAAATATAATTTGGGATTGAAGATAAATACTCTAATGTTTCGTTTATGTTAGTTTCATATATTGATGCTATAATTCCAAAAGAGGGACCGCCATAAGATACTCCTGCTGGATAATAAATTATAGAGGTTATAAATAATATACTAGACGTAATCAAGCCAATGATTCTTGATGATGAAAATATTAATATTAGAAAAATATATAATGTAATATGGCTAGATGAAAAAATGTTTCCTGTATGGGCTTTCCCTAAGCCAATATTTGTTAGGAATGAAAAAATCAAAAGCGACAAATGAAAAAATATATTCACTTTATTTATTTGATGTCTTAGAATTGTTGTTTTCAATGTATTTCCCTCTTTAATATATGAAATAATCAATAAAAATAATTTGATTCTGATTTATTAACTTTTTTGTTGCTTGTTAGTTACAAACAATCTTAACTGCAAGTCCGCCTTGAGATGTTTCGCGATACTTGGCGTTCATGTCTTTGCCTGTTTCATACATTGTTTCAATCACTTTATCCAAGGTTACTCTTGGATTAGTGGTACGGCGTAAAGCCATACGTGATGCATTGATTGCTTTTACTGAAGCAATTGCATTGCGTTCGATACAAGGTACTTGAACTTGACCGCCGACAGGGTCGCACGTTAATCCTAAGTTATGCTCCATTGCAATCTCAGCAGCGATGCATACTTGCAGTGGATTGCCACCCAGAATTTCAGCTAGTCCTGCAGCAGCCATTGAACAGGCTACACCCACTTCACCTTGGCAACCCACTTCTGCGCCAGAAATCGAAGCATTCATTTTATAAAGTGAACCAATCATTCCTGCTGCTAATAAATAGCGTTCAATGATTTCAGGTGTTAATGGTGAGATGAACTTCTCATAGTAAGCTAATACTGCTGGAATAATCCCGCATGCACCGTTGGTTGGAGCTGTGACTACGCGTCCACCCGCTGCATTTTCTTCATTGACAGCAAGCGCAAACATATTAACCCAGTCGATCACACGCATTGGATCGTTAGATAAATTAGTATTTGCTTGCAACATACGATAAAGAGAAGCAGCACGACGTGGTACTCGTAATGGCCCAGGTAAAATCCCTTCAGTATGAATACCGTGTTCGATACAAGCTTGCATCGTCTTCCAGACATTATCTAAATGAGCACTAACAGCTTCTTTGCCATGCAAGGCGACTTCATTTTCTAGCATCACGGTGGAAAGCATTAAGCCGTTATCACTACAATGTGTCAAAATATCTTCTGCATTTTTGTAAGGATAAGGCACTTGGACAGTGGTTTTTTCCTCTTGCCCAAAATGAGCTTCATCGACAATAAAACCACCCCCGATCGAATAATAGGTTTGGCGATAAAGTTCTGTGCGATTTTCATCAAGAGCGGTAATTGTCATGCCATTTTCATGCAATTTTAAAAAAGTGCGGTGGAAAATGAGGTTATTTTCAAAATCAAATTTTACCGTTTTTTGACCAACATTAATTGGTAAAAGAGCTGTTTGTTTCACTTTCTCGATGAAACCTGAAATCATATCGATATCCACATTATGTGGTAAATAACCCGCTAACCCCATAATGATGGCGATATCCGTACTATGTCCTCTCCCTGTCATCGAAAGAGAACCATATACATCCACATGAATTTCAGCGGTTTGTTCAAACTGATCTCGTTCAATTAAGTCATCTATAAATTGTTTGCCAGCCTTCATCGGGCCGACAGTGTGGGAACTGGATGGCCCAATTCCCACTTTAAACATATCAAATACGCTAATCATAAATTTCTCAAAATTCGCTAAACTTTAAAGGGCGCTTATAATAATCCATAAACAACCGCAGAGATAGCGATTAATCCCATAATCGTTACAAAAACATTACTGAAACGTCCGCTGTAGCGTTTCATCGCTGGGATTTTGCGAATCGCGTACATTGGCATGATAAACAATATCATCGCAATGATTGGGCCGCCAAGAGATTCGATTAAGCCTAAGATACTAGGATTAATAATCGCCACGCCCCATAACGTTAATAAGAAGAAAAGAGCGGTCGCATAATTGAGTTTTTTACGATTTACAGATTCGCCTTTCATTTTCAAATATAAGCCTTCTAAGCCTTCACGTGCGCCCATATAGTGACCGAAGAATGAGCTAGTAATCGCTAAGAATGCAACAAGCGGGCCAAAATAAGAGATATATGGATTATCAAATTTATTCGCTAAGAAAGACAAAATACTGATATTTTGTGCTTTTGCCGCTACTAATTCTTCAGGTGTTAATGTTAATACACAGCTAAATACGAAGAACATTACAAAGAATAACAAAATCGTTGAGGTGCCTTTTTCTGTATGGCCGATATGGCGTTCTGCACCATCGAAAGTTTTGTATTCACGGAATTGTGAGCAAGTGAAAGATGAAATTGCTGGTGAATGGTTAAATGAGAATACCAATACAGGAATCGTAAGCCACAATGTGGTGACAAAACCGCCTGCTGTTGGGAATTCATGTAACATCGCACCATTCCATTCTGGAATTAAGTAAATAGAAAGTGCGAATAAAATTAATACTAATGGGTAAACAAGCCATTCTGTGATTTTTAACATCACTTTTTCATTAAATAGCATGACGGAAATCAATACTGCAATTAATACAAAAGAGAGAATAGCTCGGTTTGGCGATGCCATGCCAAGTTGATTCACAATGAAAGAATCGACAGTGTTAGTAATACCGTTACCGTAAATTAAAAGAATAGGGAAAATCGCGAAGAAATAAAGTAGGGTGATAAGTTTACCCGCTGTTTTACCAAAGTGTTCTTCCACTACTTCAGTAATATCGCTGCCAGGATTTTTTGATGAAAGTACAAAATAGGCTAAGCCTCGGTGAGCAAAATAGGTCATTGGTCCGACGATAATTGCCATTAAAACTAACGGCCAAAATCCACCCATCCCAGCGTTAATCGGTAGGAATAAGACGCCAGCGCCAACCGCCGTACCGAAAAGGTTTAACATCCATGTTGCATCAAATTTGTTCCATTTGAGTTTTTCTGTTGGTTTCATAGTTTGCTCCAAAGCATAAATTACTTAAATTTGTCAATTTGCAGAGCAAAATATGCCCTAACAAAATTTGAGTATTATGTTATGCCGATAAATAGAGAATCTCAAAGAGCAAATTCTAAAATTGTGATCAAGTTAAAATTTTTTTATCAAAAGTGCGGTAATTTTCAACGACAAAAAAATCGGTGCGATCACGACACCGATTGCGTATAAAAATAAATGAAATTAGATCCGCACTTTTTTCAATCTTAAGGCATTCATCAATACGGAAATTGAACTCATCGCCATCGCGGCGCCTGCAATCACTGGATTTAGAAAACCGAAAGCGGCAAGGGGTATGCCGAGAATATTGTAAATCAATGCAAAAAATAGATTTTGTTTGATATTTTTCAAGGTTGCCCTTGCAATAAAAAGCGCATCCACAAGTTGATTTACCGAATGTTGCATAAGCGTTGCTGAGGCCGTTTGTTCTGCAATATCTGAACCTGATTTCATCGCAAAACTGACGTTTGCAGCGGCTAAAGCAGGCGCATCATTTATTCCATCACCTACCATTGCTACAACATGACCAAGATCTTTCAGCTTTTGAATTTGTTCCGCCTTATCTCTAGGGCTGAGTCCACCAAAGGCTTTCTTAATGCCGAGCTGTTTTGCTATATAATCCACGACAGATTGTTGATCGCCACTCATAATTACTACATCAATATTTTGCTGTTGTAAGCGTTGAATGGCATGCAAGCTATCGTTTTTTAAGGTATCCGTCAGCGCAAATGCGCCAATGGGTTTATTATTTATAGATACCGCGACAATGCTCGCAATTTGCCAGATATCCTCTAAATTTTTAGGCAAGATTAAACCGCAATAATCTGGTTTGCCTACTTTTATTGTTCCTACTTGTTCTAATTCGGCTTGAATGCCTTGACCGACTTCCATCTTTGAAAAAAGTGCGGTGGGAATGTCTAACATTTTTTGTTCTGCTGCTTGCACAATAGCTTTTGCAATTGGGTGGTTAGCTTGTCGTTCAACGGCTGCGGCAAAACGATACAAATCGTCTTCAGAATACACCGCACTTTGTGGTTGCCATAGTGCTGAAATTTCAAGCTCTCCCTTTGTTAGTGTGCCAGTTTTATCAAGTACAACGGTATCCACATAGGCAGTTCCCTCCATTGCTGCTGCATCTTTAAACCATACGCCAGCATTGACCGCTTTACCTAAACCAACCATTATGGATGCTGGTGTGGCTAATCCCAAGGCACAAGGGCAAGCAATCACAAGCACGGATACCGCGTGAATAAGTGAAGACACACTATCATTCGTCAGAACGTAAGTTAACGCGAAAGTAACAAGTGAAATCACTAATACAGCTGGCACAAACACTGACGCAACTTTGTCTGCAAATCGTGCAATTGGTGCTTTTGAGCCCTGCGCATCTGATAATGCATTCATCATATCGCCAAGTAAGGTTTGGCTACCAAGTTGATTCGCTCGATAGATAATAGAACCTTCTGTTACCATCGCCCCAGCTAATACTTTTCCACCTTTCTGTTTTTCTTCTGGACGAGATTCACCCGTTAAATGGCTTTCGTCACACCACCCATTTCCACTTTCAATTATGCCGTCTGCTGCAATACGCTCGCCTTGATTGGCACGAATGATCTCGCCAATATTGACTTGGTCAAGAGCAATTTCAGTCCATTTGTCATTACGCAGAGCAGTGACTTTTTTCGGTGTCAGTTGCAAGAGCATGCTTAAGCTATTTAGGCTGTGCTTTTTAGTGCGATCTTCAAGAAATTTTCCAAGACTGACAAAACCAATCACCATAACAGAAACTTCAAAGTACACATGTCCCATTGCATGATTGTCGTGGTAAAACAACATGAAAGCAGAATAAAGATAAATGGTGAGCGTTCCTGTACTGACAAGGACATCCATATTGGCAAGTCCACCACGAATACTACCGATTGCTCCGCGATAAAATGGAATGGCTAACCAAAGTTGCACAATGCTCGCTAATGCAAATTGCCAAATAGGTGGCAACATTAAGTTATGTGAGCCACTCATCATGCCAAGCATACCAATCAGAAATGGAATATTGATTATCCAAAGTAGGATTAATCGCCAAGGGATTGATATATTTTTTTCTTCTATTGGTAATTCGTTGGCTTGTTTGATATGAGCAGAAAAACCTGTTTTATGAATAATCTCTATAATTTCAGTTTCGCTTACTTGCGTAGAGTCAAATA
>NZ_JH591071.1:0-855 GCF_000242295.1 Haemophilus sp. oral taxon 851 str. F0397 | reverse complement strand
TTAATTTAGATACACTTGCTTGCGTGTTGGTGTCTGTTGCCTTAATTGTGAAATTGCCATCACCATTATCTTCAATGGTGACATTATCTCCACCTGTTAAGCTTGCCACGTTCGCATTCACTTGAACATCGCCATTCGCACCCACAGAAACTTTTGTGCCTTGACCTGGTTTGAAGTTTAAGCTTTCACCTGGATTCACTACATTTTTAAGTGTGCCATCTTCTTTTAATTGGAAGCCTGATTTTGCAATCGCATCGGCGACTGTTTTATCCGTCACTAAACCTGTTGCAGTTGTAATAGGGGTTACCGCGCCCGTTGCTTCTGCGACAGTAATCTCGCCTGTTTTAGCCGCAACTGTATGGGTTTTTAAATGCTCCCCATCTGTCGGGGTGACGGTAATAAAATCACTACCTTTCACATCAACTGCTTCTTTCGCCGCATCTTTTACATCATTTTTAGTCACGCTCACTTTATACGTTTCATTTGCAGAGCCTGCCGCCGCTCCAGATTGCGTTGAAACTGTCGCGATGTTATCTGTATCAGTAGAGGCTACCACTTTCTCAACTGCTTGCCCTTGAGCTTTGGCTTTTAATTTACCATCAGTAGTAATCTCTAATGACCCCTCATCAATATTTAAACCAACTTTATAATCTGTTGTATGCTCTGATGTATTTGAGGTTGAGGTTAATTTAATTGGGCTATTATCCTCTTTTGATACTGTGGTTTTTTCTGAATGCACGGTAAATGTTTTACCTGTTGCATCGTCTTTTGTTTTATTTACCGTTACGTTTTTACCTGCTTCAACGGTTGTGGTATTTGCCTTCAACTGAGCCACATTTACAGCGTCAGTATCTG
>NZ_JH591070.1:0-186841 GCF_000242295.1 Haemophilus sp. oral taxon 851 str. F0397 | reverse complement strand
TCTAAGTTAAATCAAATAAAAACAGAAGAACCCCAGTTGAAGTACTGGGGTTTTGTTTTTTGGAATTTACTCATTATTTAATCAAATAAGAGTATGATATTTAATTTTCAATAAATATGTCTATTTATATCATTTACTGTTTTGATTTCTTATATTTTTCAAATAGACTTTATATACTCATTTCTAATCTCATCCATTATGCTTAAAAATTTAGATGAAATAACCTCAGGTATTATCACTGACCCCCAAAATAAAGATTTTACAGAACGTGGAATTTTCCCTTTATTTTCGGCGCCTAAAACAGCTCGAATTAATATTGTTGGTCAAGCTCCAGGGTTAAAAGCTGAGCAAACTCGTTTATATTGGAATGATAAAAGCGGTGAGCGTTTACGTAAATGGTTGGGAGTAGATTACGATTATTTTTATAATTCTGGGATGTTTGCGGTTCTTCCTATGGATTTCTATTATCCTGGAAAAGGTAAATCTGGTGACTTATCACCTCGTCAAGGTTTCGCCGAAAAATGGCATCCAATGATTTTAGAGCATTTACCTAATATTCAGCTCACTATTCTTATTGGGCAATACGCACAGAAATATTATTTACCTGAAAACAAAAATAATGTAACTGACACTGTTAAAAATTATCGTCAATTCTTACCGCACTTTATGCCTCTTGTGCATCCTTCCCCACGTAATCAGCTTTGGATAACAAAGAATCCTTGGTTTGAAGAACAAGTTATTCCTGAATTACAAATTTTAGTTAAACAGATAATTAATAAAGACTAAGTTTTTCATTTCTTACGTATACATAGTAATAACAATCTCTTTTACTTTATGGATATAATAAAGCCTGTATGCACAGGTTTTTTTATAACGATAATAATGTTTTAGGAGATTTGATGAAAAATTTCAAATATTTTGCTCAGAGTTATGTAGATTGGGTTATTCGTCTTGGGCGCCTTCGTTTTTCTCTTTTAGGCGTGATGATTCTTGCGGTTTTAGCACTTTGTACTCAAATTTTATTTAGTCTATTTATTGTTCATCAGATTTCTTGGGTAGATATTTTTCGTTCGGTAACTTTTGGCTTACTCACTGCGCCTTTTGTTATTTATTTTTTTACTTTATTAGTCGAAAAACTTGAACATTCTCGTCTTGATCTTTCTAGCTCGGTTAATCGATTGGAAAATGAGGTCGCCGAGCGAATTGCCGCTCAGAAAAAATTATCCCAAGCATTGGAAAAGTTAGAAAAAAATAGCCGTGATAAAAGTACCTTACTTGCCACAATAAGCCATGAATTGCGCACGCCATTAAATGGTATTGTAGGGCTTAGCCAGATTTTACTTGATGATGAATTAGATGATCGTCAACGTAATTATTTAAAAACTATCAACATAAGTGCGGTCAGCTTAGGCTATATTTTTAGCGATATTATTGATTTGGAAAAAATCGATGCCAGTCGAATTGAATTAAATCGCCAGCCAACAGATTTCCCCGCCTTATTAAACGATATTTATAATTTTGCTAGTTTCCTCGCCAAACAAAAAAATCTTATTTTTTCTTTAGAGCTTGAACCTAATTTGCCTAATTGGTTGAATCTTGATCGTGTGCGCTTGAGCCAAATTTTGTGGAACTTAATTAGTAATGCGGTGAAGTTTACAGATCAGGGAAATATTATTCTGAAAATTATCAGAAATCAGGATTGTTACCATTTTATTGTGAAAGATACAGGAATGGGGATTTCGCCTGAAGAACAAAAACATATTTTTGAAATGTATTATCAAGTGAAAGAAAGTCGCCAGCAAAGTGCGGGTAGCGGTATTGGATTGGCTATTTCTAAAAATCTCGCTCAGTTAATGGAAGGAGATTTAACGGTTGAAAGTGAACGAGGAAAAGGCGCAACTTTCCATCTTACTCTCCACGCTCAAGAAATTTCTGAAAAAGAATCCGTTAAGAAAAATATTCCATCCTTGAACATTCTTTTAGTGGAAGATGTTGATCTTAATATAATGGTTGCGAAAACTATTTTGGAAAAACTTGGGCATCATGTTGATGTTGCGACAAATGGCAAGCAGGCGATCACTTTATTTGAGAAAAATGTTTACGACATTTTATTGCTAGATATTAAATTACCAGATATGAGTGGTTTTGAAATCGCCCAATATTTGCGAGAGAACTATGAGAACGGTATTTATGATTTTTTACCGCCAATGATTGCTTTTACTGCCAATGTTATGCAAAGCGAGCAAGAATATTTAGAAATGGGCATGGATGGCGTATTACGCAAACCCATTTCAATTAAGGATTTACAGCATTGTCTACAGCAATTTTTTGCGGATGAAAGCGAATCTATTATAGAAATGAATGATGATAATGAGGTTTCACAACAGTTTGATTTAGCGCTGATTGAAACGCTTGGAAAATCCCAAATTTTAGAAAATTTATCTTTATTCAAACAAACGATGCCAAATTATCTTACTCAATTATCAAAAGATAATATGAAAGAAACAGAAGATACTGCCCATAAAATTAAAGGCGCAGCGGCATCGGTAGGGTTAAATCATTTACGTCAATTAGCGGATGCTTTAGAAAGTGCGGCTAAAAATTCTGATGTTTTTAATTGCACTGAATTGATTGATGAAATTGGAAATCAGTGGTTAGAAAATGTAGAAGATTTAGCTCAATTTTGTCACACTGATGATGAATAGACAGGGAATTTGGATAAGTTGATTTATTTAAAGTTAATACTGGTATGTTAAAAAAGAACCCAGCATTTGCTGGGTTCTTTATTTACTTTAGAGACTTATTATTGTTATTGGATTACCATTGGTATCCGTATGCTGCACCAACCATCGCATCTTTTTTACCAGAAAGGTTAGATGCACCGCTGAATTTGATAATGTGTTTACCATTATCAGATAAGCGAGAATAACCCACTGCTAAAGATTGCTGACCACGATAGCTTGTCGTTGCTGCAGAAACCATTGAACGACCTGAAATATGTGGCTGTGGTAACATACCCATTGCACCTGCAGTCGCGATACCACGGCTTGCGCGTTTATCAACGTTATTGATTTTGTTATCAAGGTGATTTACACGATTTTCAACGCCATCAATACGCTTATTAATATTTCTTACCTGATCACCAACAGCATTATTGATGTTAGTATTGATATTATTAATACGTTGATCTAACTCTCCAATTTTGTCTTTATTTCCATTAACTTGGTTTGTTAAGTTGTTAATAGAATCAGCGTTCTTTTTAACATCACTATTTGTTTTATATAATTGGCTACCATTTACGGCATCTTTTGAATCATCGGTTAACTTAGCATCTTTCACATTAGTGATAGTTGTTGGAGCTCCCGCTTTATCTTTTCCTGCATTAGGATTTTTAACCGATACAATTACATCATCATTTTTAACTTCTGTAGTTGTTGGTTTACCATTAGCATCAACTTTAAAGAACTTACCATTATTGTTTACAACTTTGTTTCCATCCTTATCAGTATAAACTGTCGGTGTGTTAGAAGAATCAGCACTGATAGTTACTGTCTTATTATTACTATCTAGACTAACATCTACACCATTTTCACCTTTAAATTTGACTGTATTGGTATTTTGAACTTTACTATCATTACCTTTGTCATCAGCAATGATCCAGTGGTTACCTGCAATAGTTTGATTGATAGTAGTTATATTTGCATTTATATCATCAATTGCTTTTTTATTAGCCTCAATGCCTTTTTTATTAGCATCAATGTCTTTTTTATTTGCACCAACTTGATTTGCAACCATATAAAGCTGTGAACCATTAATTGCATCGGTTGATGTTGCCAAAATCTCACCAGCTGCCACGTGTTTGATTTGGCGTTCGTTACCTTTTGAACCGATAGAAACAAAGCGGCCTTGATCTGCTGCATCATCAAGCACACCTTTAGCTGCCCCCAAGGTTCCCTCAAATCCGTCATATGTTACGCCATTAACTTCAGCTTTATTTACTGCTCTAACGGTAATCTTTTCACCATCGCTGCTATCACCTAATACAACGGCACCATCACGTTTTTTTCCATCTGCTGCATTAATTTTAATATTGTTACCTAATGCAACAGCCTTATTTGAATCAATTTCATTGGTTGAACCAATTGCAACGGATTTTTCACCAGATACTCTTGATAAACGACCAAGTGCGATAGTTTCAGCATTATTTGCTTTTGCACCTGAACCAATTGCCATGGCATATTTGATCTGCTTCTCGACTGGTAGACTATAGTTTTGCTCATTACTCTCTTCTGTAGCTCTTGCGAGAGCAAGTTTTACCCTTTCAAGTGCAGCTTGTGCTGATGCCACTTTAAATTTGTTTTCAGCACTAGCATCTTTTTCTAACAACTTATTTGCATTTCTTACTTGCTCATCTGCTTTATCTCTTAATGCTGTAAGACGAGTAATTTCTTTCTGAAGTGCTTCACGCTCTTCCTTTGTTGTGCCTCCAGCGATAGCACTATCGCCAATGGCTAAAGAGTTATGGGTTAATGCACGAGCCCATGGGCCAAGAGCGATAGCATTATAACCATTTGATGTATGCGTGATACCCGTAGTTGCTTTAGCACCTATAGCAATAGCATTCGTACCGCGCGCACCCGCCATATAACCAATAGAGGTCATTCGTGGGCTTCCCCCCTGAGCCTCATTAATTTTGAAGGTTGCATATTCATCTCTTTCTTTTCGCTTAGCGTCATTTTCTGCCCCAGCTGGAATTGGGTTAAATTGTTCACCAAGACCGCGGTTTTCCCAGTCATTAGCAGCCCCAGAGAGTAAACCTAATGAAACAGAATGGTCATAGTTTGATGCAGATAGAGCACCAACTGCGGTCGTCCCATTTTTATTATCTGCTGCTAAAGCAAAAGGACCTACCGCTACAATACCGCTTTTCACTGAATCCCAGCCTTGGGTATCCCGCATATCTGAACGAGCCCCAACACCCATGGCAACAACTGGGCCTACAGCTTGAGCAGCATAACCAACAGCGGTACTAAAGGCGTCTTTAGCATCCTTACCTGATGAATATGAACCACCTAATGTAATGCGGTTACCGATAGCAACATCACCTGCTTTACCAGCAGATATACCATGCTCAGGATAGAATGGGCTATTAATTTTGTTACCGATTAAAATTTGTTCATCATAGATATGCTTATTTTGAGACCCTATAACAATTACATTTTTTGCTCGATCTTTACCATCAGATTCAATATTAACTTTTTGCCCATTGTTAATTACAATAATATTCCTATCACTATCTTTAATTTCTGCGATAGGTAGTGTATTGGTCGCAAGCTCTTCTTTCTTTATCGCGAGATCCGTTCCAGAGGCATTGATTGATACTGCCGCCATCGCATTTGATACACCCAATACTGATGCAATGGAAAGTGCGGTTAATGTTGTAACTTTTTTCGATGCACTTTTGCCTTTTGCAGAAGCTAACTCTCCTGCCACAGTCCATGATTGCGTTGCTGCATTCCAAATAGTTTTATAAATTCGATTCATTTTTATTCATCCTAAATATTTTTAAATTAATGATGGTTAATAATTGTTCTGAATAAACTTCAGCCAATAAAATAACCAGTCATTATTACTGGTTAATCTAAAGTGCGGCCATTATATTTAAAAGATGATCGTGGTAAAGAATATTTACAAATATTTACATTTATTTACATTTTATTTTCATTGATAAATCGTTTTCCAGTATAAATTCTTTTATGAATTATGTGTTTATCGGTTTAACGTGTGTAACGTATGTAGAAGGGGTTTCTAATGAATGAAAAATTGAAAGGCGGACTTAAGTCCGCCTGATGATTAGTTATTTGCAATGCCTTTATGTCTTAACAACGCATCTAATTGCGGTTCACGACCACGGAAGCGTTTGAAGAGTTCCATTGGTTCTTCTGAGCCACCACGCGTGAGAATTTCATCTAAGAATGATTTGCCAGTGATTGGATTGAAAATACCTTCTTCTTCAAAGCGAGAATAAGCATCAGCTGATAACACTTCAGCCCATAAATAGCTGTAATAACCTGCGGCGTAGCCCCCTGCAAAAATATGGCTGAAGCTGTGCGGGGTTCTTGCCCAATCTACGCCTTTTATGACGGCAACTTGTGATTTCACCGCTTTAAGTGTTTCTAAAATTTGATTGGTTTTTTCCGCATCAAAGGTGTGATGCAAACGGAAATCAAAAATCCCAAATTCAAGCTGGCGTAAAATAAACATTGCGGCTTGGAAATTTTTCGCTTTTAACAATTGCGTGAGTTTTTCTTTTGGCAACGGCTCGCCTGTTTCGTAATGTCCTGAAATAAACGCTAAAGCCTCTTCTTCCCAGCACCAGTTTTCCATAAATTGACTTGGTAACTCCACTGCATCCCAAGGCACGCCGTTAATCCCCGCAACATCGGATACATCAATTTGTGTGAGCATATGATGAATGCCATGACCAAATTCGTGGAATAGCGTAGTCACTTCATCGTGCGTAAATAACGCTGGTTTATTCCCTATCGGTGCGTTGAAGTTGCAAGTTAAATACGCCACTGGGGTTTGAATACAGCCATCCAGTTTACGCTTGCGCCCAATACAATCATCCATCCACGCGCCACCACGTTTATGTTCGCGTGCATATAAATCAAGATAGAAACTGCCACGGAGTTGATCGTTTTCATCAATTAAATCAAAGAAGCGCACATCTTTATGCCAAGTATCCACGCCTTTGCGTTCAACCGCACGAATATTGAAAATACGTTTAATCAATTCAAACAACCCTGAAATTACGCGATTTTCAGGAAAATATGGGCGAAGTTCTTCATCATTAATGGCGTATAAATGTTGTTTTTGTTTTTCGCTGTAAAAACCAATATCCCAAGGCGCAAGTTCAGTGACACCAAATTCTTTTTTGCAGTAATCTTTTAATTCTTGTAATTTTTTTTCGCCTTGTGGTTTGGCACGTTCGGCAAGATGATCTAAGAAATCAAGCACTTGCTGTGGGTTTTCTGCCATTTTGGTGGCAAGTGAAAGTTCGGTGTAAGTATTAAAACCGAGTAATTTCGCCAATTCCACGCGTAACGTAAGAATTTCTTCCATGACTTTACTGTTGTCCCATTTGCCTGCGTTAGGGCCTTGTTCAGAGGCACGTGTCGCATAAGCACGGTACATTTCTTCACGCAATACACGATTTTCACAGTAAGTCATTACAGGTAAATAACTTGGGATTTCTAACGTAAAACGATAACCTTTCAATCCTTTACTTTCGGCAGATTGTTGTGCTGCTTGCAGTGCGGATTCAGGCAAGCCAGCAAGTTCTGATTCATTTTCAATGAGTTTTTCCCAACCCATTGTTGCATCTAAGACGTTATTGCTAAATTGTGAATTTAATTCCGATAAGCGCGCCACAATTTCGCCATAACGTTGTTGTTTGTCTTCTGAAAGCCCGATACCTGAAAGTTCAAAATCACGCAGTGAATTTTCAATGGCTTTCTTTTGCGCAATAGAATAGTCCGCAAATTCAGCACTGTTTTTTAACGCTAAATAGGCATTATAAAGCCCTTTATGCTGGCCAACCCAAGTGCTGTATTCAGAAAGTAAAGGCAAGCACGCTTGATAGGCTTCACGTAATTCAGCACTATTTTTTACTGAATTGAGATGAGAAACGGGTGACCAAGCTCGATTTAAGCGATCATTGGTTTCCGTTAAAGGCAAAATGAAATTTTCCCAAGTAAAGTGCGGTTGTTTTAACACTTGTTCTATCGTATCGCGACAGTCTTGAATTAATTTTTCAACAGCCGGTTGAATATGTTCTGGCTTGATTTGTGAAAATGGCGGTAAGCCTTGAATGTTAAGTAATGGATTTGACATAGACATAAATGTTCCTTTTTTGAAAACTACTTTTTATGTGACGGCAAATTCTATAATATCAAGGTTGAAAAATCTAAAAATTCAGTAATAATGGTTCGCATTTTCTTTTTATTAGGAACATTATGAAATTTATTTACATTGTTTTAGGTTTTCTTTCTCTTGCACTTGGCATCATTGGGATTTTCCTTCCTATTTTACCGACCACGCCTTTTTTATTACTCACTTTATTTTTCTTTGCAAAAGGTT
Organism: Haemophilus sp. oral taxon 851 str. F0397; assembly: GCF_000242295.1. Taxonomy (NCBI): domain Bacteria; kingdom Pseudomonadati; phylum Pseudomonadota; class Gammaproteobacteria; order Pasteurellales; family Pasteurellaceae; genus Haemophilus; species Haemophilus sp. oral taxon 851. The sequence continues at coordinate 178,699 of NZ_JH591070.1, read as the reverse complement.
CAAAACGCTTAGAACAATGGTTCTTAGGCACAAGTATTTATCAAAAACATCTTAAATCTTTTAATGAAAATCGTACATTAAAGAAAAATACTAAAATTTGCATTTTGAGTTTTGCGACCACTATGTTGCTCATTGGTTTTTATTTCACGCCAAGCGTAATGGGGCGTAGCGTTATTGCGGCGTTGATTTGTATTAAGTTTTGGTTCTTCTTATTTTGGGTTAAAACTGAAAATGAATAATTTTCTCACTTTGTGCCAACGAAGTGCGGTTATTTTTTCCATCATTCTTACGGTGGTGGCTTGTGATAAATTAGATAATTCCAAGCCTGTTTCGCCACAAGTTGAGACACCGAAAAATACTCAATTGGAATCTAACCGAGCTGAATTAAAACGCGGTGTTTATGGCGATCTTACTTTACTGTCTTGGCAAGCACAAAGCGAAGAACAAACTCAATTATTACGCGATATTTTTGAAGGCTTAACAGCTTATGACCCGCAAGGTAATCTTGTTCCTGCCGTAGCAGAAAGCTGGCAAACTAAAGATAATAAAACGTGGATTTTCACTTTGCGTGAAAATGCCAAATGGTCAAATGGTGAAGTGGTGACTGCCTCTGACTTTGTACAATCTTGGCAAGTACTTTCTCAATCTGAAAGCCCACTAAAGAATTATTTGGCTTTCATGAATGTGAAAAATGCGAAGGCAGTATTGGAAAAAACACTAGCTGTGGAATCACTTGGATTATTTGCCGAAAATGACCGCACTTTACGCATTGAATTAGATAAAGCATCGCCATATTTACCTTCTATGCTGGCGCACGTCAGCCTTTTGCCTAGCTATACGAAATCGACTGAAACGTTTATCAGCAATGGTGCCTATCAATTACAAAGCCAGGCTGAAAATCAGCATATTTTAACTGCCAATCCTTATTATTGGGCGAAAGAAAAAGTGATATTTCAGCAAGTGAAGTATCAAAAAATTGCAGCTGATGCAGATTTGTCCGATTTTGATGTTGTAATAAATCCGCAAAAAACAGTTCAAAATATCCAAGATTATCCGCAACTTTGTACTTATTTCTATGAGTTTAATCTTGCCGATCCTATGTTGCAAAAAAGTGCGGTAAGAAAAGCGATTGCTTCGATGGTTTCTACGAAAAATTTGGTTGCCGATATTACTCATCTTCATCCTAGTAATACTTTTTTGCCAAAATCTATGCTAGGTGAGCAAGAATCGGTTTGGGAGCCAGTTGTTGCAGAACAGCTTCTTTCCCAAAATCAAATTAGTGAAACTCATCCGTTGAAATTACGCATTCGTTATGATGATTCTTCTCTGAATCAAACCATTGCAACGCGATTAAATCGCCAATTATCGCAATCAGATTTATTACGAGTTGAAAATCAGGGGATGAGTTGGCAAGAATTGCAAACGGCTCGCACAAAAGGCGATTTTCAATTAATTCGATCTGGCTGGTGTGCTGATTTTAATGATCCCATCGCTTTCTTAAATTTGTTCTATTCAAAAAGCCCTGATAACAAAAATGGCTATAAAAATGCCGAATTTGATCGTTTATTTGAAAGAGCAATGACGACGACATCCGAAAAAGTGCGGTTAGAAAATTACGCGAAGTTAAAAGGGATTGTTCAACAAGAATATTTAGTGTTACCCATTTTTCAATATAATACGCCAGTTTATCTTGCGCCAAGTATAATGGGCACGCAAGTAAATTCTGTTGGAACCATTTATAGTAAAGATTTGTGGCGAAAGGTTAAAAATTAGTAATCGCGCTTGCAATTAAGGAGAGAATTCTTTAAGATTGGAGGCATTGGGGACAACTCCTACATCGTCCCCGTAGCGATTATCTTAGATAACTGTGCCTGAACAGCTAACTAAACAACAGATAATCAAGAAAATGAAAAAGAGTATTTTTTTCATTTTACTTACTCTTGATAAGCCCCGATCTTTGGAATACGAGACGGGGTTTCTCGTTTTTAGCAATATGCTAAAAAATCTTTTGATTATTCCATGGCATAAAGTTTAAATAAAAAAGCCATACTGTTCAATACAACAGTATGGCTTTTTTTACATGCATTATTTTCTTAAATAATCTCTTCTTGGCAATGTGGACAGGTCATTAAATGTTGTTCATCATTGTTATGCACAATGTAATGCCCCATTTTTTTCGCTTTAGTATCAAGATATTTTGTGTTGTAGCGGTTTTCGCCCACATTAAGAGGAACTCGTTCAACCACGTTGATACCAGCTTTTTTCATGGTTTCTACTTTTTCTGGGTTGTTGGTCATCAAGCGAACTTTTTTGACACCAAGTAGCTCGAACATATCGGCACAGACTTCAAAGTTGCGTTCATCTGCTTTGAAACCTAAAGCAAGATTGGCTTCAATCGTATCCATTCCTTTATCTTGTAAAGAATAAGCGCGGATTTTATTAATCAAACCAATGCCACGGCCTTCTTCTCGATGATAAATTAAGACACCGCGACCTTCTTCTTGAATTTGTTTCAATGCTGTCGCCAGTTGGAACCCACAATCGCATTTTAAGCTGTGGAGTGCATCGCCAGTTAAACATTCAGAATGGATGCGTGCTAACACAGGTTCATCAGCATTAGAAATATCACCCATCACTAAGGCTACATGTTCTTTTTTGGTATCTGGGAATTCAAATCCCACCATTTTGAAAATGCCGTATTCAGTGGGTAAATTGGCTTGCGCAACTAGCTGAATTTTTGCCATAAAGTGATCCTTATTCGTAGTCATTTCTGTTAGAATGCGCGCGTTATTTTTTATTATCAAGGGGCGAGCATGTTTAAAAGGCTGTCATTATATACGTTATTACTTTGTCTTGTACCATTTTTTATTTGGGGTATTTCCTATCAGTGGCATGGCAATAGCCAATTAACTGAAGCTGATTATTGGCTTTATTTGCTCACTGAAACGGGTAGCGTACCTTATGCGTTGATCACCAGTGTGTTATTTACGCTTTTGTTCGCATTTTTATTCAAAAATCCAAAACAATGGATATTAGGCGTAATTGTGATGGGGATTTCAGTTATTGCGACTCAAGCCGCAAAAACGGGGGCAAAAGCATTGTTTGAAGAACCTCGTCCGTTTACTGTTTATTTAGCAGAGCAAACTCATTCAACGCCTGAAAACTTTTATAAAAATGACCGCACTTTGCGTGCAGAAATCGCTAAGGATTTTTATTCGATGGATGCTATTACGCCAGCTTGGTTAGTTCATCATTATGAAAATGAAACAGGGTATTCGTTTCCCTCAGGACATACGATTTTTGCAGCAACTTGGCTGATGCTTGCTGTTGGCTTTACTCAATTATTAGGTAACCGTTCTTTTAAAGCAAAATTGCTGGTGGCGGGCATTACGATGTGGGGCTTATTGATGTTGATTAGCCGTGTGCGATTAGGCATGCATTACCCAATAGATTTATTAGTGGCGACATTGCTGGCATGGTTGATTAATAGCATTATTTTTGCCTTTTTAAAGAAAAAGGCGATCTTCGTCATAAAATAATGATTTAAGTGCGGTTAAAATCTTGGCTAATTTTAACCGCACTTCTTTATACAGGAGCAGATTATGTATTATGGTTTAGATATTGGTGGCACGAAAATAGAGCTTGCCGTATTCAATGAAAAATTAGAAAAATTATATTCTGAACGGGTACCAACACCTAAAACCGACTATGAAGAATGGCTTAACACGATTGTGGATTTAGTGAATCGTGCTGATGAAAAGTTTGGTGAAGTGGGCACAGTAGGTTTGGGCGTACCTGGCTTTGTTAATCAACAAACTGGATTAGCCGAAATTACCAATATTCGTGTGGCAGATAATAAACCAATTTTACGCGATTTGTCTGCGCGTTTAGGTCGTGAAGTGCGGGCAGAAAATGACGCAAATTGCTTTGCGTTATCTGAAGCATGGGATGTCGAAAATCAGCAATATCCGACTGTACTTGGTTTAATTCTTGGAACTGGTTTTGGTGGTGGCTTTGTCTTAAACGGTAAAGTTCATTCAGGTCAAGTGGGAATGGCGGGAGAGCTTGGTCATTTACAACTAAATTATCATGCCTTGAAATTATTAGGATGGGATAAAGCCCCAATTTATCAATGCGGTTGTGGCAACAAGGCTTGTTTGGATAATTATCTGTCTGGTCGCGGTTTTGAAATGCTTTATCGAGATTTGAAAGGCGAAACATTATCTGCTCGTGAAATTATTGATTTGTTCTATCAAGGCAATGAAAGTGCGGTAGATTTTGTGAATCTTTTTGTTGAATTAGCGGCGATTTCTATTGGCAATATCATTACGGCATTTGATCCGCATATGATTGTGTTAGGTGGTGGATTATCTAATTTTGACTATCTTTATGAGGCCTTACTAAAGGCACTACCGCCTCATTTGATGCGGACAGCAAAAGTTCCGCCAATTAAAAAAGCGAAACACGGCGATTCCGGTGGTGTGCGTGGTGCGGCAGCGTTGTTTTTAACCAAATAATTCAACAAACTAGTAGGGCGTGTTCAAATAATACGCCCTTTGTTTTAGAAAATATTTAGAATATTCTAAATTTATTAGATTTTTTCTTGTTTGTGTTTCTTTTCTTTAGAGAAATTATTAAAAAATCTCGCCTTTTCATTGAAAACCCATACAATCAAATTATTTATCGCTTGAGGGATGATTATGGAATTTGAATTTTCAAAAATGTTAGAAGAAGTGCTAACTTGGATAGTCGCACATCTTGATGGACCTTTATGGGATGCCACCATTATTATTTTGCTTGGTACTGGTCTATTTTTTACCATTACAACAGGATTTGTGCAGTTCCGTTTATTCCCAGCAAGCCTTCGTGAAATGTGGTTTGGTCGTGCGGTGGAGGGAAGTTCATTAACACCTTTCCAAGCGTTTACTACAGGTCTTGCGAGCCGCGTTGGTGTGGGTAACATTGGTGGGGTTGCAACGGCAATAGCCTTAGGAGGCGAAGGCGCAGTGTTTTGGATGTGGGTAACGGCATTTATTGGTATGTCGAGTGCTTTCGCTGAATCTACCCTTGCTCAATTATTTAAAATTCAAGATAAAGATGGATCATTCCGTGGCGGCCCTGCTTATTATATTGTGCAAGGTTTAAAATCACGTTGTATGGCAGTGGCTTTTGCGCTTGCATTAATTTTTACATTTGGTTTTGCCTTTAATTCTGTACAGGCGAACTCCATTGTTGAAGCGACGAGCAATGCTTGGAATTGGAAAGGGGAATATGTCGGTATTTCATTAGTAATTTTGACCGCACTTATTATTTTCGGTGGCGTTAAGCGCATTGCGATTATTTCAAGTAGTCTTGTGCCAATGATGGCGCTTTTCTACTTGATTATGGCGGTGATTATTCTTGGCATGCATATTGATATGATCCCTTCCGTGATTCATCGTATCATTCAAAGTGCATTTAGTTTTGACGCTGCCGCTGGCGGAATGTTTGGTGCGCTGGTATCAAAAGCAATGATGATGGGAATTAAACGCGGACTATTCTCTAACGAAGCGGGGATGGGGTCAGCGCCTAATGCGGCGGCTGCAGCTCATGTTAAGCATCCTGTTAGTCAAGGCTTAGTACAGATGTTGGGTGTATTTGTTGATACCATGATTGTTTGTTCTTGTACTGCCGTTATTATTTTGCTTTCAAATAATTATGGTAGCGAAACGCTAAAAAGTATTTCACTTACGCAAAATGCCTTGCAATATCACATAGGTGAATTTGGGGTGCATTTCCTGGCGTTTATCTTATTGTTATTCGCTTATTCTTCCATTATTGGTAACTATGCTTATGCGGAAAGCAATATCCGTTTTATCAAGAATAAACCTTGGTTTGTATTTTTGTTCCGTTTAATGGTGCTATTCTTCGTGTATTTTGGTTCGGTTCGTTCAGGTAATGTGGTGTGGAATTTCGCAGATACGGTAATGGCTGTCATGGCAATCATTAACTTGATCGCAATTTTGATGTTGTCGCCAATCGTATGGAAATTGATGAAGGATTATCAACGCCAGCTTAAGGAAGGAAAAACACCAGAGTTTAAAATTGACGAACACCCTGAATTACGTAAGAAAATATTTGATTCTCGCATTTGGAAATAAGTATGAAATGGCTAGAAAGAAATTTTTAGCCATTTTTAGTTTATTCATATATTGCGTTTTATCATTAATATCGTGATAAATTGAAAATAATCCCCGATAGCTATTGTTCTAAGTGGGTAAAAAGGGTATATTCCGACCCAAATTTTTTCTTTTTTACAGAACGGAGTTTATTATGTTTGGTTTATCCCCTGCTCAAATGATTATCTTATTAGTGGTCATTTTATTGGTTTTCGGTACGAAAAAATTAAGAAATGCGGGTTCAGATCTTGGCGCTGCAGTAAAAGGCTTTAAAAAAGCAATGCAAGATGATGAAAAAGCAAAAGATGCAGAATTTAAGTCTATTGACAATAATGCAACATCTGCAAAAACTGAAACCACAAAAGAGAAAGAACAGGCTTAATCCGTGTTTGATATTGGTTTTTCAGAACTTGTTTTGTTGATGGTGGTTGGCCTAGTTGTGCTAGGGCCGAAGCGTTTGCCTGTCGCTATTCGCACAGTGATGGGCTGGGTGAAAACGATTCGTGGTTTAGCTGCCAATGTGCAAAATGAGTTGAAACAAGAACTAAAATTGCAAGAATTACAGGATAGTATCAAAAAAGCTGAATCTTTGAACTTGCAAACCCTTTCACCAGAATTGAGTAAAACGGTGGAAGAATTAAAAGCTCAAGCAGATAAAATGAAAGCAGAGCTAGAAGATAAAGCAGCTCAAGCTGGTACAACGGTGGAAGAGCAAATTAAAGAAATTAAAAGTGCGGCTGAAAATGCAGAAAAATCTCAAAATGTAGCATTAACTGAGGATTCTTCTACGGAAACTTTACCTGAAGCAGAAAAAACACCTGCAGATTTAACCGTACTTGAAGCCCACGAGCAAGCAGAATTGACCGAGCGTTTATCTGATTATTATCCGCCTGATGAGATTGAAATTGCTCCAGCACCAAAATCTCAATCTTCAAAAACTGAATTATAGCGAGTTTTTATGAGTAATGTGGATGAATCTCAACCTCTAATTACACACCTTGTTGAGCTAAGAAACCGTTTATTACGCTGTGTGATTTGTGTGGTATTGGTTTTTGTCGCATTGGTGTATTTTTCCAACGATATTTATCATTTTGTTGCAGCACCTTTAACGGCTGTTATGCCAAAAGGTGCGACAATGATCGCAACGAATATTCAAACGCCTTTCTTTACGCCAATTAAATTGACAGCGATTGTTGCTGTTTTTATTTCTGTTCCTTATTTGCTTTATCAAATTTGGGCTTTTGTTGCGCCTGCATTGTACCAACATGAAAAACGGATGATTTATCCGTTGCTATTTTCAAGTACGATTTTATTTTATTGTGGCGTATCTTTTGCTTATTACGTTGTATTCCCGTTTGTATTTAGTTTCTTTACTCAAACTGCGCCAGAAGGCGTTGCTATTGCAACAGATATCAGCAGTTATTTAGATTTTGCTTTAGCGTTGTTTTTAGCCTTTGGTGTTTGTTTTGAAGTACCGATAGCTATCATTCTACTTTGCTGGACTGGTGTTACCACAGTGAAGGCTCTTTCAGGAAAACGTCCTTATATTATCGTGGGGGCATTTTTTATCGGCATGCTTTTAACGCCTCCTGACGTTTTTTCACAAACTTTACTCGCGGTGCCGATGTGCTTGCTCTTTGAGCTTGGCCTATTAGTAGCTCGTTTTTATCAACCCAAAGATGATGAAAGTGCGGTTGAAAACAACGATGAATCAGAAAAAACAGAATAATGAATCGATTAATATATAAAATGGGGGCTTAGCCCCTTTTTTATTGCATTGATGTCATCCTCGCGTTGTTTTTTCATAAAACAATATCTTTTGGTTTATTCGCGACTAAATGTGATTTATAGCTTAGTAAAAGTTTCGTATTTTCACCTAAAACATCATCATTTTATTAGGTTATTATCTTTATTTTTATTTTCTATTTAATAAATTAGGTGGTTTTTTAGATAATTTCTTTCTGTTTTGTTTTTCTTTAAATTTCCTTCATAAAAATTATTGCAACGTTAAATCGCTCATTGCATATTATCAGTGTGCCCGATGAGGCGAACATAATTAAAAAACACAATACACACAACATCAACAACAAAGAAGGAAATTCATTATGTCAACAGTTGCTTCCTTAGATGCATTCTTAGCAAAAGTCGCTCAACGTGATGGTCATCAACCTGAGTTTTTACAAGCGGTTAGAGAAGTGTTTACTTCTATTTGGCCTTTTTTAGAAGCTAATCCTAAATATCGTTCAGAGGGATTATTAGAACGTTTAGTCGAGCCTGAACGTGCATTTCAATTCCGTGTAGCTTGGACCGATGACAATGGTCAGGTGCAAGTCAACCGTGCATTCCGAGTGCAATTTAATAGTGCAATTGGTCCATTTAAGGGCGGTATGCGATTCCATCCATCAGTAAACTTATCTATTTTAAAATTTTTAGGTTTTGAGCAAATATTTAAAAATGCTTTAACTACATTGCCTATGGGCGGAGCAAAAGGTGGTTCAGACTTTGATCCAAAAGGGAAATCGGATGCAGAAGTTATGCGTTTTTGCCAAGCATTGATGGCTGAACTTTATCGTCATGTAGGGGCTGATACTGATGTGCCTGCGGGTGATATTGGTGTTGGTGGGCGCGAAGTTGGTTATTTAGCGGGCTATATGAAAAAATTATCAAACCAAGCAGCATGCGTCTTTACTGGGCGTGGATTATCTTTTGGGGGGAGTTTAATTCGTCCAGAAGCAACGGGATATGGGTTAGTTTATTTTGCTCAAGCCATGTTGGCTGAAAAAGGCGATAGTTTTGAGGGTAAAGTTGTATCTGTTTCAGGTTCTGGTAACGTTGCGCAATATGCTATTGAAAAAGCATTATCTCTTGGCGCAAAAGTGGTGACTTGCTCTGACTCATCAGGCTATGTTTATGATGCTGAGGGATTTACTACTGAAAAATTAGCCGCACTTTTAGAAATTAAAAATGTAAAACGTGGTCGAGTGAAAGATTATGCAGAACAATTTGGCTTGCAATATTTTGAAGGTAAACGCCCTTGGGAAGTGAAAGTTGATATTGCGCTTCCTTGTGCAACTCAAAATGAATTAGAACTTTCAGATGCTCAACGTTTAATTAAAAATGGCGTGAGATTGGTCGCTGAAGGTGCCAATATGCCAACTACCATTGAAGCAACAGAAGCGTTACAGGAAGCGGGTGTATTATTTGGACCTGGTAAAGCGGCTAATGCTGGTGGCGTGGCGACTTCTGGTTTAGAAATGGCGCAAAGCTCACAACGTTTGTATTGGACTGCAGAAGAAGTGGATGCAAAATTGCATCGAATCATGTTAGACATTCACGCAAACTGTAAAAAATACGGCACGATTGAAGGACAAGAAAATATCAACTATGTGGTAGGCGCAAACGTAGCAGGTTTCGTCAAAGTCGCTGATGCTATGTTGGCACAAGGTGTTTATTAATCCTCAAAATTTTAAATAGAAAATAACAGCACTTTAAAAAAGAGCGGTTATTTTTTCGGATGAAATTTGAATATAAGAAAGGCGACCTTGAGTCGCCTTAGAGATGTTATTTATTTGAATTGTTTTCATCGCACTTATTGATATCACTACATTTACCGTAAAGATATAAACTGTGTGCTTTTAACTTAATACCATACTGTTGGCTAATTTCGCGTTGACGTTGTTCGATGATATTGTCACTGAATTCAAATACTTTTCCGCAATCCTCACAGATAATATGATCATGGTGTTCAGTTGGTGCCAATTCAAATACAGATTTGTTCCCTTCAAAATTGTGACGAATCAGAATATGAGCCTCGTCAAATTGATTTAATACTCTGTAAACGGTCGCTAAGCCAATTTCACTCCCTTGATCAAGCAGGATTTTGTACACATCTTCTGCTGAGAAATGTTCGTTTTTGTGTTCTTGCATTAAGCTAAGAATTGTTAAACGAGGTTCAGTGATTTTTAATCCAGCTTTTTTAAGTAATTTAATGTTTTCTTCAGACATAAAGTTCCCTTCCTTTTATGTGAAAAATGCTAAGCGAGCTCGGCTAAACACATTTCATCGTAAATTTGTTTACACCATTTTTCTACACGTTCTGCCGTGAGTTCAGGTTGGCGATCTTCATCAATACACAACCCAATGAAAGTTCCATCTTCTAATAATGCTTTTGAAGCTTCAAAAGTATAGCCTTCAGTTGGCCAATTACCCACAATGATTGCACCGCGCGGTTCTACGATGTCACGCACGGTGCCGATAGCATCACAGAAATAATCAGCATAGTCTTCTTGATCGCCACAGCCGAAAATACCTACGAGTTTATCTGTAAAATCAATTTCTTCTAGCGTTGGGAAAAAATCATCCCAGTCAGCTTGTGCTTCGCCGTAATACCAAGTCGGAATACCGAAAAGTAAGAAATCGTATGCTTCAATATCTTCTTTGCTACTTTTTGCAATATCACGAATATCGATTAAGTCGTTACCTAATTGTTTTTGGATCATTTTCGCGATGTTTTCAGTATTGCCTGTGTCACTGCCATAAAATAGACCAACAACTGCCATTTTTCTTTCCTTTTAAAATTTAACGTATTGATTATAAATAGGGGATATACCCTAAATTATGTGGGAGTATACTACAAAAGTATTCTCATTTAAATGAATTAATTCTTATTTACAAATCGCTCTATCGCACGTATAACAAATTCAGGTTTTTCAGCATGGACCCAATGCCCACAACCACTAATAGTAAAAGACGTCGCATGAGGAAATTGTTCTAAAATTTTTTCGCTATTCTCTATTTTTATATAAGAAGAATTTCCGCCTTTGATAAACAGCGTCGGCGTGAGTACATGCACCTTTTCCCAATCCATAATGTTAGCGTAATTGTTGAAAAGTGCGGTGAGATTAAACCGAAAATAATCAGGTGAATTGGGTTCAAAAGATTTCAGCATAAATTGCACGACATCTTGATCGTCAATTTCCTTTTCTAAGAGCGGTTTGGCTTCTTGACGAGTTTGAGGGGCTGTATTTTTGACAGCGAACAAGCCATTAAACACATCTTTATGCCCAAATCCTTCGTAAGGCAGGGGAGACATATCAATTACAATTAATTTTTCGACTAATTCTGGGCAAAGTGCGGTGATTTTCATGGCGGTTTTTCCCCCCATAGAATGGCCAATTAATATCACTTTGGGTAAATTCAAGTGGCGGATTACCGCGATAACATCTTCAGCCATAAGTTGATAATTCATTTTTTCCGAATGAAAACTATGGCCGTGATTGCGCAGATCTACGCGTAAAATATTGTAATTTTCGCTAAAAGCTCTAGCGATGATGCCAAGGTTATTCATATCCCCGAATAAACCGTGAATAAAAACTAAAGTTGGAGAATTAATCGTTTGTTTTACTTGGTGAAATTGATAATTGAGCAATGAATTTGCCATAATTTTTGCGTGAGAATTTGTAAAGAAGTCGTTATAATTAAAAAAATTCTAGCAAACAGAGAGAAAAAAATGAAGATCATTGAAGTTGATGAAGAATTATACCAATACATTGCGAGCCAAACCCGCTCTATTGGGGAAAGTGCTTCGGATATTTTACGCCGTTTGCTTAATTTACCGGCGCATGCGAGTGTTTTTGCCGATGACTTAACATTTGCTCCGGCTGAAAATAACGAAAAAACAGAATCAAAAGTAGAAGTACAGACTGAACCAGCTAAGTCAGAAAGTGTAAAACCGACGAAAAAACAGCCGATAACGGCAATTAATCAGATCGTAGAAAAAGTTCAAACGTTGTTGAACTCGACAGAATTTCAAGAAGAAGGCAAAGCTGTTACGCGTTTCTTAGCAATTCTACGTGTGCTTTATCGCACTAATCCTGAGAGTTTTGCGCAAGCCACAGAATCTTTACAAGGCCGCACTCGAGTTTATTTTGCGCGCGATGAAGCAACATTGTTAATGACCGGCAATCATACAAAACCAAAACAAATTCCAGATACGCCTTATTGGGTTATTACTAACACAAACAGTGGCCGTAAAATGCTGATGTTGGAAGGTGCAATGCAATCAATGGATTTGCCTGAAAGTTTAATTGATGAAGTGCGGGCATATTTCACGGTAAATTAATGATGTATCCTTGGCAAGCCTTTGCTATCCAACCTAAGTTTTCTCATAAAATCGCCTTGCGCACTGCACAGGGCGATATTTTTAATTGGGCGCAAGTAGCCGAGAAAGTGAATCAAACCGTTTCCTTCTTACAAAATAAAGGTGTAAATCCAGAAAGTGCGGTTGCTTTTGTTGGAAAAAATACAGAAGACATTTTATTTTTATATCTTGCTACAATCCAACTTGGTGCAAAAATTCTAGGTATTAATCCGGCTTTTCCGCAAGAAAAAATTACAGAATTGTGTAATGTTCATCACATCGATTTTTGTTTTTATGATGAAGATTTGAGGGATTTTCCCAAAGCTGATGTAGTTATACAAAAAGCTGATTTCTTTCGCCCTGCAACAATGACGCTCACGTCTGGCTCTACAGGTTTGCCAAAAGTGGTAGTACATAATGTTCAAGCGCATTTAGATAATGCGAAGGGCGTATGCGAATTGATGAAGTTTGATAGCGAACATTCTTGGCTACTTTCCTTGCCGTTATATCATGTTTCAGGACAAGGTATTGTTTGGCGTTGGTTGAGTTGTGGCGCTGAATTGCATTTTCCGAAAACGGATTTTTACGCTTCATTATTGGAGTCGACTCACGTTTCTCTTGTGCCAACGCAATTACAGCGTTTATTAGATTATTTACAGAAAAATCCGAGTATTTCATTTGCTACACGTCATATTTTACTGGGCGGTGCGCATATTCCGACAGAACTTACACAAAAAATGGTGAAATACGGTATCGAAACGTATTCTGGCTACGGAATGACGGAGATGGCTTCTACGGTTTTTGCCAAAAAATCTGATGAAAAACAAGGCGTAGGGCAACCGCTATTAGGTCGAGAATATCGTTTGGTGAATGATGAAATTTGGCTAAAAGGTGCGGGTTTGGCTATGGGATATTGGAAAGATCGACAAATTTTTTCATTAACGAATAGCGATGGCTGGCTTCAGACAAAAGATAAAGGCATTTTGCAAGAGGGTGAACTGGTTATTATTGGACGACTTGATAATATGTTTATTTCAGGCGGTGAAAATATTCAGCCTGAAGAAATAGAGCAAGTTATGCTGAAAAACGCTATGGTGAAACAAGTTTTTGTTTTACCCAAAGTCGATTATGAATTTGGCTATCGCCCAGTTGCGATTGTTGTTTTGAATGAACCCTTTAATCAAAGTGCGGTCGAAAAACTCACTGAATTTTTACAAGATAAATTGGCTCGCTTTAAACAGCCAATAGCTTATTATGAATTGCCAGTAGATTTATCTGCTGGCGCAATAAAAATATCACGTAAAGTGCTTGCCGATTGGTTAGCAAAACAAATAAACGAACAATAAAAAATACAGGTAACTTATGAAAACATCACGTTTTTTCACCGCACTTTTAGCCACAGCTTTAATAGGTTGGGCGACGGTGCATCCAACATTTGCAGCAAACAAAAGCAAAATATTATTACCTACGGAGCAAGAGCTCTCTGCAGATTTAGCTGATGTGCAAAAAATGGCTGATGGTGATGTAAAAACAGCACTTATTAATGAATTGCAAACCTCTTTAGATTTATTGCAACTCATTCAAACTCAACAAAAAAATAATGAAGATTTACATGATGTTTTGGCTCATGCTGATAGTGAAATTAAGAAAAATAATGCAGATTTATTGGCATTTAAGAAGCAGTTAGAACAATCTAAATCAGTAGATTATCAAGCTCAAAATTTAGCGGATTTACAGGCTACATTAAGCAAACTTAATGCTCAACAGCAGGAAACCCAAACTGCATTAAGTAAAGCGAACACTCAATTAGCGGGGCAAAGTTCTATATCTGAGCGTGCACAAACCAGTCTTACTGAGAATTTGAAACGTACACAAGAAATTAATCAACAATTAGCCGATAGCAATCTTACAAAAACTTTACGTCAAAAAAATCAAATAGAATTACAGTTGATTGATTTAAAAAACGCTTACAACCAAGATTTATTAAAAAATAGCGATCAACTGACATTGCTTTATCAAAGCCGCTATGATTTGTTGAATGCTCGTTTGCAACTGCTACAACAACAAATTGTGGCTATCCAAGAAGTGATTAATCAGAAAAACTTGGCGCAAACTCAAAACCAAGTGGAACAAGTTCAGCAACAGCAACAAAATAGTGCGAAAAATGCTTATATTCAGAAAGAATTGGAACGTAATGCAGAGTTGAGTCAATATTTGTTGCAACAAACTGAAAAGACGAACATCTTGACACAAGATGATTTAAGAATGCGTAATGTGTTTGATAGTCTAACGCAAACTCAACATACCATCGAGGAGCAAATTAGTGCACTACAAGGTACGTTGGTGCTTTCTCGTATTATTCAACAACAAAAACAAAAATTACCGACTAACTTAAATATTCAAGGTTTATCAAAACAAATTGCGGATTTGCGGGTGCAAATTTTCGATATTACTCAAAAACGTAATGAGCTTTATGATTTAGATGCCTATATTGCCAAAGTCGAATCAGATGAAGGTGAGAAATTTACTTACGCTGAAAAAACACAATTAGTTAATTTGCTAACTGAACGTCGTAAAATGTCTTCTGACTTAATTAAGTCATTGAATAATCAACTTAATTTAGCCATTTCGTTAGAGCTTACTCAGCAACAAATTACTCAAATTAGTGATCAAATTCAATCAAAATTGGAGCAACAAAGTTTCTGGGTTAAAAGCAATAATCCTATTAATTTAGATTGGTTTACTGAATTGCCTCGAGCATTTATAGCACAAGTTGATGGTATTGTAAAAAAAATTGGTTTACCAACAAATTACAGTAACTTGCCTTACTTGTTGATGTACTGCTTAGGCTTGTTTGTTGTTGGTGGTGCTATTTTTAAATTCAAATATCGCATCAAACAACGCCTATCAAAAATTAACGGCGAAATTAACCGATTAAAATATGATAATCAGTGGAATACACCACAAGCTTTATTGCTTACTGCATTTTTAACGCTTTCTGGAACTTTATGGTTTTTAGCCATTTGTCAAATGCTTGGTTTTTTCTTTATGAAAAATCCAACTGAGTTTTGGGATTGGTCGTTTAGTATGGCTGGCTATTGGTGGTTCTTCACATTTTGGCTTTCTTTATTCCGCCCAAATGGGATTTTTGTTCGTCACTTTGAATTTTCTCAACAAAGTGCGGTGCGTTTTCAAAGTGTAATTAAACGTATTGTTGTAGCAGTTGTGTTATTACTTAATACATCAGTATTCAGTAACGTAACTGATTATGGGTTAGCAAATGATGTGATTGGACAGGTGAATACAATAGTTTCATTGCTGTTCTGCATTATTATCATCGCACCACGTTTCAAAAATGTGCTACGTTCTTACGAAGATGAGAAAAAAAGCCATAACCATATTATTGTCAAAATCGTTCAATTTGGTTTACAGATTATTCCTGTTGGCTTAGTGATATTAGTTGCGTTGGGATACTATTACACTGCGTTGAATTTAATACAGCATCTGATTAATTCTTATATCGCATGGTGTGTGTGGTGGTTAATTCGCCAAGTAATTTATCGTGGTATTACTGTATCATCTCGTCGCTTGGCTCATCGTCGTTTAGAAGAAAAACTCCGTCAAAAACAAGCAGGCTTTAATGATGGTTCGACATCCGATGATGTTGTTGTTCTAAATGAAAAAGAAGAAGGTTTAGCGTTAAATGAAGTGCGTAGTCAATTATTACGTTTTGCTGATCTCTTTATTTGGACTGCGTTGATTGGAATTTTCTATTACGTTTGGTCAGATCTTGTCGCGGTGGCAAGTTATTTGCGTGAAGTGACCTTATGGCAGCAAACGACGACAACTGAAGCTGGTACCGTGATGGAAAGTATCACTTTATTTAATCTTCTCGTTGCCTTGGTTATTGTAGGGATTACTTATGTGTTAGTACGCAATATTTCAGGTATTTTAGAAGTACTAATTTTCTCACGGGTTAAACTTTCACAAGGCACGCCTTATACTATTACTACATTATTAACCTATGTTTTAGTTGCGGTTGGTGGTGCCTGGGCATTTGCTACATTAGGCATGTCGTGGTCTAAATTGCAATGGTTATTTGCTGCCCTTTCAGTTGGTTTGGGCTTTGGTATGCAAGAAATCTTTGCAAACTTTGTATCCGGGATTATTTTGTTATTTGAACGCCCAATTCGAGTAGGCGATACCGTTACAATTAATGGCGTTAGCGGGACCGTTGCGAAAATTCGTATTCGTGCAATTACGTTGATTGATTTTGATCGTAAAGAAGTGATTGTGCCAAATAAATCTTTTGTAACAGGGCAGGTAATTAACTGGGCACTTTCTAACACTATGACACGTTTAGTGATCAATGTTGGTGTCGCTTATGGTTCGAATCTTGAATTAGTGAAGAAATTATTGCTACAAGCCGCAAATGAGCAGACAACAGTATTAAAGGATCCTGAACCAAGAGCCTATTTCTTGAGTTTTGGTGCCAGCACCTTGGATCACGAATTGCGCGTTTATGTTGCTCAACTTGCTGAACGTACAAATACGATTGATGCACTTAATCGCCGTATTAATGAGCTCTTTGCAGAAAACAATATTGATATTGCATTTAACCAACTTGATGTTTTTATCAAAAATAATGATACTGGCGAAGAAATGCCTTTTATTGAAGTAAAAAAATAAGTGAGAGATTATGGCTGGTAACACAATCGGACAACTTTTTCGTGTGACAACTTTTGGGGAGTCACATGGTATTGCATTAGGCTGTATCGTTGATGGGGTACCGCCAAATCTCGAATTATCAGAGAAAGATATTCAGCCAGATTTAGATCGTCGTAAACCTGGGACATCTCGATATACCACGCCGCGCCGTGAGGATGATGAAGTTCAAATTTTATCTGGTGTGTTTGAAGGAAAAACGACAGGTACAAGTATTGGAATGATCATTAAAAATGGTGATCAGCGTTCGCAAGATTATGGCGAGATTAAAGATCGTTTCCGCCCAGGACATGCGGATTTTACCTATCACCAAAAGTATGGAATTCGCGATTACCGTGGTGGTGGGCGTTCATCAGCGCGTGAAACAGCAATGCGAGTTGCTGCAGGAGCGATCGCAAAAAAATATTTACGCGAACATTTTGGTATTGAAGTCCGCGGTTTTTTAAGTCAAATCGGTCATGTGAAAATTGCACCGCAGACTATCGGAGACATTGATTGGGAAAAGGTAAATAGCAATCCATTCTTTTGTCCTGATGAAAGTGCGGTAGAAAAATTCGATGAATTGATCCGTGAACTTAAAAAAGAAGGGGATTCTATTGGCGCTAAACTTACTGTTATCGCTGAAAATGTTCCAGTCGGATTAGGCGAGCCAGTATTTGACCGTTTAGATGCGGATCTTGCCCATGCATTAATGGGAATTAATGCAGTAAAAGGCGTCGAAATTGGTGATGGTTTTGCTGTGGTTGAGCAACGTGGAAGTGAACATCGTGATGAAATGACACCAGATGGATTTGAAAGCAATCATGCTGGTGGCATTTTAGGCGGAATTAGTTCTGGTCAACCGATTATCGCCACAATTGCGCTAAAACCGACTTCAAGTATTACGATTCCTGGTCGTTCAATCAATCTTAATGGCGAAGCAGTAGAGGTTGTAACAAAAGGTCGACACGATCCTTGTGTGGGTATTCGAGCTGTACCCATCGCAGAAGCCATGATGGCGATTGTTTTATTAGATCATCTATTACGTTTTAAGGCACAGTGTAAGTGATCTTAATGTAATATTTAGGGCTAGGTCGCTATCTCCTAGACAAGCTTTGATGTTACCCCTTTGAGCAATGAATGTTCCTCAAAGGGGAGTTATTTTTTTATCGTGGGTATATTTATCGACGATGAAACTATTAATGATAATAGTAGAATGAATAAAATTTTATTAAAAACAACCATAATTTTTACCGCACTTTTCTCTCTGAATGTTGTTGCCTCTCCTCTAGATTGGCAAAAAGTGAAACGTCCAATACCAAGTGACGATGGGAAAGCAAAACCTATTGGTAGTTATACCAATGGGTGTATTATTGGGGCGCAAGCATTACCGCCGAAAGGTGAAGGTTACCAAGTTATTCGTATGAATCGCAATCGTTATTATGGTCATCCAAATATGATTCAGTATCTTGAACGTTTGGGGCAACGTGCTAAAGCTGCTGGGTTGCCAACGATGTTAGTGGGCGATATTGCCATGCCAGGTGGCGGCCGATTTTTAACGGGTCATGCTAGCCATCAGATGGGATTAGATGCAGATATTTGGCTAAGAATGGGCGAAATGTCAGACGCCTATGCGCTCAATTCTGATGGTAAAGGTTTATTAGTTGTGGATAGAAAGGCACAACGAGTAGATGAGCGCGTGTGGAATAGCAATCATGCGACGTTAATCAAATTAGCCGCGCAAGATCCAAGTGTAACACGTATTTTTGTTAATCCTGCGATTAAGGTAAAATTATGCCAAACCGCTGGCAATGATCGCGGTTGGCTACACAAAGTTCGTCCTTGGTATGGTCACGACTCTCATTTTCATGTTCGTTTAACTTGCCCTGCAGATGCACCTTATTGTGAAAATCAAGCACCTGTGCCTGCCGGTGATGGTTGTGGAGACGAATTATATTCTTGGTTTGAACCGCCAAAACCAGGCACTTCAGTGAGTAAACCTAAAGTTACACCACCGGAACCGTTTTTGTGCCAACAAATTTTGAACTCACCGAATCGGAGTGAATGGTTAGAATAGCATTAAGGTAAATCAATATGGATATCGGAATTGATCTTTTAGCAATATTGTTTTGTGTTGGTTTTGTCGCATCATTTATCGATGCAATTGCTGGCGGTGGTGGATTAATCACTATTCCAGCGTTGCTCATGACAGGTATGCCACCGGCAATGGCGTTAGGCACTAACAAATTGCAAGCTATGGGGGGCGCATTATCCGCAAGCCTTTATTTCTTGCGAAAAAGAGCGGTCAATTTACGCGATATTTGGTTTATTTTGATTTGGGTTTTCTTAGGTTCATCCCTCGGTACATTGTTAATTCAATCAATTGATGTAGCGATTTTCAAAAAAATTCTACCTTTTTTGATTTTAGCCATTGGTCTGTATTTTTTATTTACACCTAAATTAGGTGATGAAGATCGAAAACAACGATTAAGTTATCTGTTATTTGGTCTTTTAGTTAGCCCATTTTTAGGTTTTTATGATGGCTTCTTTGGTCCAGGAACTGGCTCAATAATGAGTTTAGCCTGTGTTACTTTGCTAGGATTTAATCTCCCGAAAGCGACAGCACATGCAAAAGTGATGAACTTCACTTCAAACCTTGCTTCTTTTGCGCTTTTCTTATTGGGCGGACAAATTCTTTGGAAAGTGGGTTTCGTGATGATGGCTGGGAGCATTTTAGGCGCAAATTTAGGTGCTAAAATGGTAATGACGAAAGGTAAAACCTTGATTCGACCAATGGTTGTTATCATGTCCTTTATGATGACGGCTAAAATGGTTTACGATCAGGGCTGGTTTCATTTTTAATTCGGAAAGCGCGGTTAAAATTAATTTCATTTTATTATGTCAAATAATCAACAAAATTTACGTTTGACAGCGAGGGTGGGCTATGAAGCGCACTTTTCATGGTCGTATTTAAAGCCTCAATATTGGGGAATTTGGCTCGGTATTTTCTTTTTATTGTTGTTAGCATTTGTGCCTTTTCGTCTACGCGATAAATTGGCGGGAAAATTAGGTATTTGGATTGGGCATAAAGCAAAGAAACAGCGTACGCGTGCACAAACTAACTTGCAATATTGTTTCCCTCATTGGACTGAACAACAACATGAGCAAATAATTGATAAAATGTTTGCGGTTGTTGCACAAGTTATGTTTGGTATTGGTGAGATTGCCATCCGTTCAAAGAAACATTTGCAAAAACGTAGCGAATTTATCGGTCTTGAACATATCGAACGGGCAAAAGCTGAAGGCAAGAATATTATTCTTATGGTGCCACATGGCTGGGCGATTGATGCGTCTGGCATTATTATGCACACTCAAGGCATGCCAATGACTTCTATGTATAATCCACACCGTAATCCATTGGTGGATTGGCTTTGGACGATTACACGCCAACGTTTCGGCGGAAAAATGCATGCTCGCCAAAATGGTATTAAACCTTTTTTAAATCATGTTCGTAAAGGCGAAATGGGTTATTACTTACCAGATGAAGATTTTGGTGTGGAGCAAAGCGTATTTGTTGATTTCTTTGGAACTTATAAAGCGACATTGCCGGGATTAAATAAAATGGCAAAACTTTCTAAAGCTGTTGTCATTCCAATGTTTCCTCGTTATAACGCTGAGGCTGGCAAATATGAAATGGAAATTCATCCCGAAATGAATTTAAGTGATGATCCTGAACAATCAGCTCGAGCAATGAACGAAGAAATAGAATCTTTTGTTACGCCAGCGCCAGAGCAATATGTTTGGATTTTGCAATTATTGCGTACAAGGAAAGATGGCGAAGATCTTTATGATTAAGAATAGGGTTTGAAAGTCATATTCTCGAAAACGGATATTCAATAAGGTAAATAAGAAATGGAAGAAAAAATTCGGCTAACGCAATACAGCCATGGTGCGGGTTGAGGTTGTAAAATTTCGCCTAAGGTGTTAGGGACAATTTTACATTCAGAACTGGAAAAATTTTATGATCCAAATTTGCTCGTCGGCAATGAAACTGCTGACGATGCAGCGGTGTATGATCTTGGTAATGGAACTGCAATTATCAGTACCACTGACTTTTTCATGCCGATTGTAGATGATCCTTTTGATTTTGGACGAATTGCCGCAACCAATGCCATTAGTGATATTTTTGCTATGGGCGGTAAGCCGATTATGGGAATCGCCATTTTAGGTTTTCCAACCAATGTATTACCTGCAGAAATTGCACAGAAAATTGTTGATGGTGGGCGTTTTGCTTGCCATCAAGCGGGTATTGCTTTGGCGGGGGGACATTCCATTGATTCGCCTGAACCTATTTTTGGTTTAGCCGTGACAGGCGTGATTGATACTGAAAAAGTGAAACGTAATGCGTCTGCAAAATCAGGTTGTAAGCTTTATATGACTAAACCGCTTGGTATTGGTATTTTGACGACGGCGGAGAAAAAAGGAAAACTTAAGCCAGAACATCAAGGTTTAGCCACTGCTGCTATGTGCCAAATGAATTCTATTGGCAGTCAATTTTCCCAAGTGGATGGTGTCACCGCAATGACGGATGTCACCGGATTTGGTTTACTTGGTCATTTAATTGAAATCTGTGAAGGTTCAAATCTAAGTGCGGTAGTTTTTGCGGACAAAATTAAAACCTTGGGCGGTGTAAAAGATTATATTGCGCAAGGTTGCGTACCTGGTGGAACAGGGCGTAATTTTGACAGTTATGGACATAAAATTGGTGTATTAACGGAAGAACAAAAAGCGATTTTGTGTGATCCTCAAACATCAGGCGGTTTATTAGTGGCAGTTGAGCCTAATAGCGTTCAAATGGTCATTGAAATAGCCAAGGATGCGGGCATTGATTTATATGAAGTGGGGGAATTAAAACCTAAATCAGAACTCGATGTCGTCGTTGAAATAGCTTAATAAAAAAGCGTGGAAATTTTAAAATCCACGCTTTTTTTATCTTCTAGAAGGATTATTTTCCGATAACGTCTAATCCGCCCATATATGGACGTAGCACTTCTGGCACGGTGATTGAACCATCTGCATTTTGATAGTTTTCAAGCACAGCCACTAAAGTACGACCAACTGCCAAGCCAGAACCATTTAAGGTATGCACTAAGCGTGTTTTCTTGTCGCCTTTTGCTTTACAGCGTGCTTGCATACGGCGAGCTTGGAAATCCCACATATTTGAGCAAGAAGAAATTTCGCGATAAGTATTTTGTGCAGGCACCCAAACTTCTAAGTCGTAAGTTTTGCAAGAGCCAAAGCCCATATCGCCTGTGCAAAGTAAAACTTTACGGTATGGTAAATTTAATAATTGCAATACTTTTTCCGCATGACCTGTTAATTCTTCGAGTGCTTCCATTGATTTATCAGGATCAACGATTTGTACCATTTCCACTTTATCAAATTGGTGCATACGAATTAAACCGCGAGTATCACGACCGTAAGCCCCAGCCTCTGAACGGAAACATGGTGTATGTGCGGTCATTTTTATTGGTAATTCTGTTTCATCAATAATTACATCACGCACTAAATTAGTAACAGGCACTTCTGCAGTTGGAATTAATGCGTAAGGTTGTTCGCCTTCTAAGGCTAAAGTATGGAATAAATCTTCACCAAATTTTGGTAATTGCCCTGTGCCATAAAGTGTGGCGTGATTTACTAAATAAGGCACATAGGTTTCTAAATAGCCATGTTGTTCAGTATGAAGATCTAACATGAATTGCGCTAATGCACGGTGCATTTTAGCGATTTGACCTTTCATTACAGCAAAACGCGCACCAGCTAATTTAGCCCCTGCGGCAAAATCTAAGCCATTTGCTTCTTCGCCCAAAGTGACATGATCTTTCACTTCAAAATCAAATGTACGTGGTGTACCCCAACGTAAGATTTCTTTATTTTCTGTGTCATCTATGCCTAATGGAACTTCGTCTGCAGGTAGATTTGGAATGGTTAATGTAATTTTGTTGATTTCCGCAAGTACTGCATCTAATTGTGCTTTTGTTTCAGTCAATTGATTGCCCATATCATCCACTTCTGCCAATAATGGCGCGATATCTTCACCACGTGCTTTAGCAGCGCCAATGGCTTTGGAGCGAGTATTACGCTCCGCTTGTAAGTTTTCTGTGGTGACTTGTAAGTTCTTGCGTTGTTCTTCTAATGAGGTGAGTTTTTCTGTATCAAGAATAAAGTTACGTTTTATTTTTAATTTTTCTGCGACTTCCGCTAAATTATTACGGAGTAAATTTGGATCGATCATGGTATTTCCTTACTTTTTTCGTTGAAATGAAAACGGTTTTATTCTATCGCACGTTGTTGAAATAAACCAGTTAAAAGCCAAGGGAAAAGCGAGATTCTGAAAATAAAGAAAAATACACCGCACTTTGTGCTAAAATTCGCGCCAATTTAATCAAATTTTTAGGTGAGTTATGAGAAAATTTATTCTTTCTTTTTTATTTATGATTATCGGCGGTGGGCTTGGTTTTGCGGGGGCTCATTTTCACCCGACAAAATGGCAGGTTAGTGCGCAATTTGAAGCGCCAAAAATGAGTGAACTAGGTAATTATTTTTCTCTTTTTTCTACATACAGTTTAGTTAGCGGTGATGCTGATGCCGTTGATATGGTAAAAATTGAGCGTAAGGCGACAGATTCTGCGTATCATGAATTTACAAAAATTCTTAATTCACCCGCTCAATTAATCGCTTTTTTAAATCAATCTGATTTTGTGAAAGCGAGAGTTAAAGTTGAAAACCAAACCATTCAGCAGATTGCCTCACATTTTAAATTTTCCCAAGAAAATAATCTTGATCAATTAACTCTTTCTTCTTTTGATCGTGAAGAAGTGGATCAACTTTTTGTAGAATACATTCGTTATGTGAATAATCAAGCGTGCCAAACATTAAATAATGAATTGATTACAAAATGGAAATCGTTATTCGAACAAGTGAAAAATGCTGCAGATGCTAAAATTGACGTTTCTTGGGAAAACAAATTGAAAATGATGCAATCTGTTCAACCCTTAGATAATAATTTGGTAGCATTTCATTTTGTTCAACAGCCTAATCTTGTGATATCAGAGAAACCTTATATTATCTTAACGGGTATTGGTGCTGGTTTTGGAATTATCCTTAGTTTGTTAGCGATGCTGATTTTAGGTGCTGGAAGAAATAAAAAAGCAAAAGAGTAAAGGATTATTTGAGAGAAATAAATTTTGTGATCGTTGTCAAATTTTTAAGATTGTTTTCTGTTTATTTGGGGCGAATGTAGTAAACTGAAACCAGTTAAAACCACTATAGGAGCAATGCTATGTTTCCCGAATACCGAGAACTAATCACCAAACTTAAAAGTAATGATGCTTATTTCGATCGTCTTTTTGAAAAGCATAACGAATTAGATCATGAAATTAAGAACATGCAGGAAAACATTCAGCTCGCCACTCATATGGAAATTGAGGCTTTGAAAAAAGAAAAATTACGGATTAAAGATGAGCTTTATGAATATCTCAAGAAAAAATCACAAGAATAGTAAAAAAACCGGCTGATGCCGGTTTTTTTGTTGAACTGTTTTAGGTTACACCACAGGTTTTTGTCGATAAAACAATAAGCCTGGTAAAGCTAATCCAAATACTATTGCGCCTAAGATAAAACTGGTATTAATAAAGGAACTAATCATCTGTTCAAATAAAGCATCGGAAAAGCCGAAATGATGAATTTGTACCATTGAAATCATTGCTTTATAGGCATGAACACCGGGGATCATCGGGATAATTGCGGCAACAGTGAAGGCTTTGGGGTGGGCTAAATAACGATGGGAAAGATGCACGCCTAAAAATCCAATTACGCAAGTGGCAAAGAAGGTGGCAAATACAATAGGCATATTAATATGCAGTAATAATGTGCGTGTAACATGCCCAAGTGCGGCTAAAATTGCGCAATATTTTAAGGCTTTTGGCGGCACATTAAATACTAAAGCAAAGCCCACAGCTGGAATTGCGGCAAATAACATATCATCGAATAATTTCAATATAAGTATTGTTATATCTAATAACATTTTAATGCCCCCAAGTTGTAATCTGTAATACGCTTAAAGCGAATACAATGCCAAGGCATGCGCCAAAAGTGAGAATAGTCGCAATCGTCCAACGGCCTAATCCCATATTGACATAACCTTTTAATATATCTGCCAAAGAATTAATCAGAGGAAACCCCGGCACAAGTAATAACACACTAGATGCTAAGGCAATTTGAGGATCGTTACCTAAGTTATATTTTAAGCTCACGCCAGAAATCAGCGAGGCGACAAAAGAGGTGATGGAAAAGACGATAAGGGGATTATAGTGCCGTTTAGAAAATTCTTGTCGCACAAACATTGCAATGGCTGCCGCCACAAAGGTGATGCCACAAATTACCCAGTCTCCGCCAGATAAATGGGCAAATGCTGCACAAGATAAGCCTATCATAAACACCACTAACCATCGGTTATATTTAAGCGGTTTTAATTGATCCAGTTTTCTTTGTGCGATTTCTAAGTCATACAAATGATGTTCAACGGCAATCACAATGCGCTGCACATCAGTAACCATTTGCATATTAATGCCTTTATCCGTATTTTTTCTTGCGGTGGTAATGCAATGATTATCTGATAAGGTCGTCAGCACCACCGCATTTGCCGTAAGTGCACATTCTACACTTTCTACGCCAAGTGCTATGCCTAAACGCTGCGCCATTTGCACCACCACAGTACTTTCTGCCCCATGTTGTAACAAGAGTAGTGCTGTTTGTACGCATACGCGAGTCACCGCCCGTTGATATTCGTGTTCCATATCTTTTTTCTTCTATCAAAATATACCTAGAAAGAATTATAAAAATGTTTTCTGAAAAATGCGCAAAAAAAGAACCGCACTTATGATCCAAGTCAAAAGTGCGGTTCAATTTGTCTGAGTTTTTATGATTAAAGTTTGACGACTTTCGCTTGTTTAATCATATTATCGCCCACTTCAAGAATGGTAATTTGCAAGCCATCAATTTCGCAAACCGTGCCTTCATCGGGAATTTCTTCTAAGTGTTCGAGGATTAAACCATTAAAGGTTCGGGCATCTTCTGTATCTAATTCCCAGTTAAACATTTTGTTGAGATCGCGTAGGTTGGCAGATCCATCAATAATCATGGAACCATCAGATTGTTGCGTTACTTCTTCGTCAATGCTTGGAGCGGTAGAAGTGGTAAAATCACCCACGATTTCTTCCAAAATATCTTCCAACGTCACAAGACCTTTAATATCACCGTATTCATCCACCACTAAGCCAATGCGTTCTTTATTTGCACGGAAATTCACAAGTTGAGTTTTTAATGGCGTGCTTTCAGGAATGAAATACACTTCATCCGCGGCACGAATTAAGGTTTCCTTAGTAAATTCATTTTTTTCAAGCAGTAAGCGGAATGCTTCACGCACGCGCAAAATGCCAAGCACTTGTTCATCAAGGCTGCCTTTGTAAAGTACCACGCGGTTATGTGCTGCATGATTGAGCTGGCGCATAATGGCTTTCCAGTCATCATCAATATCAATGCCGCCGATTTCGTTGCGCGGAACCATAATGTCATCAACGGTGACGATTTCCATATCTAAAATAGAAAGCAACATTTGTGGATGTTGTTCATCAGGTGTCGCTTCGCCCGCTTCTGATACGATACTACGAAGTTCCTCACGGCTAATTACTTGTTTTTGCATATCGGGTTTTAATCCTACCAAATGCATTAATGATTTGGTAAAAATATTCATCAACCAAACTAACGGATAGAAGATTTTAAGTAATACCGTCAAAATATGGCTAGACACAAAACCGACTTTTTCCGCGTGCATTGCTGCCACAGTTTTGGGGAAAATTTCAGAAAAGACAAGCATCACGAAAGTGAGTAAACCCGTTGCAATCGCCACGCCGGCATCTCCGTATAAACGCATACCAATCATGGTTGCAATCGCTGATGCGCTGATA
Organism: Haemophilus sp. oral taxon 851 str. F0397; assembly: GCF_000242295.1. Taxonomy (NCBI): domain Bacteria; kingdom Pseudomonadati; phylum Pseudomonadota; class Gammaproteobacteria; order Pasteurellales; family Pasteurellaceae; genus Haemophilus; species Haemophilus sp. oral taxon 851. The sequence goes on along the minus strand of NZ_JH591070.1, from coordinate 151,670 downwards.
TTCACAAGGTTATTAAAAATAAGAATAAAGCTTAACAAGGTATCTGGCTTTTCTAGCAGTTTTTCTGCTTTTTTTGCGCCTTTATTGCCTTGTTCAGATAGAAAACGAAGACGATATTTATTGAGAGAGAGTAGTCCGGTTTCTGATCCGGAAAAATAGGCAGATAATACTAAACAGATAATGAGAATAATAAATAAAGTACTAAGGGGAATACTGTCCAAGGGAAAATCCTTTTGTTCGTTAATCAACAAAAAGTGCGGTCATTTTTCACCGCACTTTTTACCTGTTATTTGATTTTGCTAAATCAAATGGCTACTCAAATAGCCAAGAGTGAGCAGAATGATACCCGAAATTGGCTAAATAATCATTCTTTTTCCTTATATCCTATGCTTTCTTCATGAAATCGCCTACTCAAAAAGCCATTTTCATTTGAAATGATGAAAAACGCCTAAATTTCGGTATAATCAGCGCAATTTTTGAGAAAAACAGGATTGTTAGCCATGTTTGAGAATTTATCGGATCGCCTTTCCAAAACTTTACGTAATATCACAGGAAAAGGCCGTTTAACGGAAGATAATATTAAAGAAACCTTACGCGAAGTGCGTATGGCATTACTTGAAGCAGATGTTGCTTTACCTGTGGTGCGTGAATTTATCGCGAAAGTAAAAGAAAGCGCGCTTGGGGAAGAAGTCAATAAAAGTTTAACGCCAGGGCAAGAATTCTTAAAAATAGTTCAGCGTGAGCTTGAAAAAGCCATGGGCGAAGCCAATGAGAGTTTAAACCTTGCAACCCAACCACCAGCGGTTATTTTAATGGCGGGTTTACAAGGTGCGGGTAAAACCACCAGCGTGGGTAAATTGGCAAAATTCTTGCGTGAACGCTATAAAAAGAAAGTGTTAGTGGTGTCTGCCGACGTATATCGCCCAGCTGCGATTAAGCAACTTGAAACCTTGGCTCAATCCGTTGGCGTGGATTTTTTTCCATCGGATGTTAAACAAAATCCGGTTGATATTGCTAAAGCGGCGCTTGCTGATGCAAAACTGAAATTCTACGATGTGTTGATTGTGGATACGGCAGGTCGCCTACACGTTGATACAGAAATGATGGACGAAATCAAGCAAGTCCATGCAGCATTAAATCCAATCGAAACCCTTTTCACCGTTGATGCGATGACTGGTCAAGATGCCGCCAATACGGCAAAAGCCTTTAATGAAGCATTGCCGCTTACCGGTGTTATTTTGACGAAAGTGGACGGTGATGCCCGTGGTGGTGCGGCGTTATCAATTCGTCAAATCACAGGTAAACCAATCAAATTCTTGGGTGTGGGCGAGAAAACAGAAGCGCTTGAGCCGTTCCATCCAGACCGTGTCGCTTCCCGGATTTTGGGCATGGGCGATGTACTTTCCCTTATCGAAGATCTTGAACGTTCTGTTGATCGTGAAAAAGCCGAAAAAATGGCGCAGAAATTCAAGAAAGGCGATGATTTCACTTTAGATGATTTCCGCGAGCAGCTTATTGAAATGAAAAAAATGGGCGGCATGATGTCTATGCTTGAGAAATTACCGGGTGCAAAAAATTTGCCTGATCACGTTAAAAATCAAGTGGATGACAAAATGTTTGTCAAAATGGAAGCGATCATAAACTCCATGACCTTAAAAGAACGTGCAAACCCCGATATTATCAAAGGTTCTCGCCGTCGTCGTATTGCATTAGGTTCTGGCACTCAAGTGCAAGATGTTAATAAATTACTTAAACAATTCGATGAAATGCAACGTATGATGAAGAAAATGCGTAAAGGCGGTATGGCTAAAATGATGCGTGGAATGCAAGGCTTAATGGGCGGAGGCTTAGGCGGTCTTGGTGGTTTAGGCGGAATGTTTAAACGATAATTTCAGAAGATAAAAGTGCGGTAAAAAAGAAATATTTTTACCGCACTTTTGTATTTTATGCTGGGTTATCTATATCTTTAAATTCTACATCAAAGCTATATTCTTTCGCCAACCATTCACCTAATGCCTTGATGCCATATCGTTCTGTTGCGTGATGGCCGGCAGAGAAGAAATGTAATCCTTGCTCACGGGCAGAATGAATTGTTTGTTCTGACACTTCACCAGTAATAAATGCATCGCAGCCTTGTTCTGCCGCAAGATCAATATAACCTTGTCCGCCACCAGTGCAGATACCAATTTTTCGGATTAAGTGCGGTCCGTTTTCAATGCAAATTAACGGTTTTCGATTTAACACTTTTTCTATTTTTTCTGCAAAGTCTTTACCTGTCATCGGTTCTTTTAATTCGCCCCAAACAGGAATACTCACAGCGCCTTTTTCTAATGGTTGTAAATTTTCAATGTCGAGCAGTTTGGCTAATTGTGCATTGTTTCCTAATTCTGGGTGCACATCTAATGGCAAATGATAGCCATATAAATTCATGTCATTCACTAAAATGGCTTTAATTCGCTTGCCTTTCATTCCTCGAATACAAGGGTTTTCACTTTTCCAAAAATAGCCGTGATGAACCAAAATCGCATCGGCATTTTGGCTGATTGCGTAATCAATTAGAGCCTGGCTCGCTGTTACGCCAGTAATAATTTTTTTGATTTCTGTTTTACCTTCGACTTGTAAGCCGTTGGGCGCATAGTCATTGATTTTATCAGAAGAAAGTTTTTGATTAATGAGTTGTTCAAGTTCAAGATTATTCATAATGGATCGTTGATTGGAAAAAGTTGGGATATGGTACAAAATTCCAAAAAAAATGGCTAGTGCGAAGGAGTGGGGGAATGCACTAGCCAAGTTTCATTACTATTAAATTACTATCTAGTATCTAAAACAGGATTCATTATATACATAATTTTATAGCGATCAAGGGGAAATAAGAAATTTTTTATTTTATTTAAAGTGCGGTTTAAATTTCTTACGTTTTTTAATAGTTCAATAAGTCAAATTTATCAGCAAAGAAAGGAAGCTTGGCTTTGATGAGAGGTATTAATGATAGCAAGGAAAGTAAAATATTTCGTTAGGATGTGGCATCGTTGTGCTACAATTCGCGGGTTTTTTAATTTAACAAAAAGGTTTACTTATGAAAAAATGGTTATTCATTATTGCAGGCGCGTTGATTATTTCAGCTTGTGCAAATAAAGATGTGTATTTTAACGGAGCGGAAGGTTCTCATTCAGGTGTTAAATTTGATAAAGATTCTCGCCAATGGGGATTAAATCAATAAAAAAGTGCGGTTATAAAGAAGCCTATCTTACAGAATTGTAGATAGGCTTTATTGTTTATATTCTTTAGTTTTCGCCCTTATTGAGGTTATCAATAAAATTTCATAGTTTTATTTTGATTTTAATAGTTCAATAATCTCTTTTAATGCCTTAATTTCATCATCTTTTTGAGCTAATAACGTATCTTTCATTGCCAGTAAACTATTTAATTTTTCATTTTCAGCTGTTAATACTTCATTAGTACCGAAATGACTGTTAGTTAAGTTATAAGAATTATCACCGCCTACCGCAAAGAAAATTGATCTATCCTTACAAGTAATTAATTCGCCCATATCAATATTAAATACATTCGCAATTTGCTGTAATTTATCTAAATTAATACTGCTTTGTCCACGTTCAATTTTGGCATATCCATTCGGCGACATCGAAAGTTTTTCTGCCATTTCTTCTTGCGACCATTGATTGATTTCTCTCATTACGCGAATTTTATCGTGGACTTCCATTTTATTTCCTTAGAGTGCGGTTTTGGGTAGTGGCAGATAAGTTTTTGATACTGTTAGTTTGTGGTAAAAAACTGGGGGTAGTATAACATTTACGCAAAATTTATACAAAATTTTATGGTATGCGTAATGATTAATGGCTCGTTTTTAGGTGATGTGGCTAGAATTCTGGCAGATACTAATTAAGGTATAAGTACTAGGGAAATATTTAATTATTATAATAAATACGCTTCAACATATAACAAAAAGATTAAACATACATCAGCATCTCTTGCTAAAGAGGTATTAAACAAAGCACAATCCTTACGAGGAAATTTAGCTTGCTTTTAGCTTGAGCAATAGTTTTCCATTATTAGAGATTTATGCGGTTTAGAACAATTTTCCAATAATGCACAAGTAAATAAGCTAAAACTAACTTAGTAATAAGATATTACTCTCATCTAGCTCCACAATAAATCGCTGAATAAATTTTAGAAACGGTTAATCAAGTCAGAAATTGGTTAGATGATTACCCTGAAGTTAAAAAACACTATGAGAGTGCATTAGAGAAAAAATAATAAAATCTATGAAATAAATCTAGTTGATGATTTGCGCCCTGTTCTTGAATCTTTAGTTAAAATATTCTTAAGAAAACAGAAATCATTAGAAAATTTGAAATCTGAGTTAGGTAAATTCCTAGATGAAAGAAATATTAACATGGAAGTCAAAAATTTTTATATAGCTATTATTTTTGACTTTTTCACTAAGTGTCAAAATGAAAATGTAAAACATAATATTAATTTTAAAGATATTGAAAGAGATTTCAATTTTAACTAGACCTCAGTTTTTATGAAATTTTTAATAAATTTAACATTCTCAAAAAAAGTTATTGGCAACAGCTGCACGGCTAGGATTAACTGCTTGTAGTTTAGGTGGTAAGGGATAATATAAATTTTTTTGAATTGTAGCAATAAGTTATCTATTTATAAAATGAAGAAGTTTTATTTTTACTTTTACTTTGTAAGGTAAGTTTTATGTCTAAATTTGATACGATCACGCGCTTAAATAGGTTAATTAATGCCGGAGCAAATCGGGATTATGTGACGGCTGTAAGTGCAATATGGTTTTTGCAAGCAAGTAATGATCCTAATACCTTGGAATCACAAAAAATTGTACCTGTCATTTTAGGTACTTTAGAAAACTTCTTTGTAGATGAGGCGAAAGTAGTAGATGAAGATGTTTACCTCTTGTTTGTAGAAACAATTAGAAAAAGTGAGTACGGAGCTCTTTTTGATGAAGGTCAAGCTATTTTTGATGTTGGTAGAGAGGAAATTTTAAAAAGTTTTTCTTCAGGAAGGGATACTGTAATGGATATTTATGCTCATTATGCGAATGTGATACTTAGAACGACAAAACAACAAGACAAACAAAGATTGCTACAAATTTTAGAATTATTAGCAGAGAAGGTCGATATGATGTGCATTTTGGCAAGTAAAGCAGAGTCGGAGCTTTTTTAGGTAGTCAGATTTAACCTTTACCATTTTATTTTAAAAGGGCGTCTTATGTCATTAATTAAACAAGTAGGAAGGATCTTATTTAGTTCAAGCATTAAGTCTAATACTGGAGATCAATATACGGATAAGGTATCCCATAAAGTTTACGAACAAGGTGTAATGTTTCTATCGCAAGAAAATTATGAAGAAGCACTTAATCTCTTTAAAAAAGCGGCTTCTTTTGGACATATTTCTGCTAAATATAATCTTGCTCTCATGCTTTTCAATGGGATGGGGGATTATCCTGATTTTACGCTTGCACGTAAGTTATTTCAAGATGCTAAAAGTGGAGGACACGCACGCTGTGATGAGTTTCTGAATTTTATGCAAGAAGTAGACGAAATTTTCTCGGAGGATGTCATGTTTATGACACTTGCTTTTAATCCAACTTTTATAAAAAACGCTGAGTTATCGCTTGCTACATTTGGTATAAGACCAGAAATTCAGGCAGGAAAAATCATTTATCTTATTTCTCGTTATTTTATATCTAAATTAAAAAATAATCCTAATTCTGTAAAAATATTTTTAGCCTATCATGAAGACTTTTTAGATGAAGATGAGTTTGATTTAGAAGATCTTAAAGAGAATGGGCTTTATCAATCAAATCTTGATGTATCTGATTTTACTGGTCTATTGACTTTTGGGGATATTACAAACTCTATTGATGAAGTAATTTGGGAAAACGTAAAACAGAATTTTAACTTAGAAGATTATGAACTTTATGATGCTAAGTTTAGAATTGTTAGAGAAGTTATAAAAAATATTCATCATTTATAATTTAATTGAGGTACATAATGGGATTTTTAGATATTTTTAGAAAGAAAAATAATGTTATAGAACCTGTAAGAGCAAGTATTTCTACAACCAATAAGATTTTAAATACTTTAAATACAGAAGTCAGTGAAACAGGAAAAGTAGCTTATGATTTAGGAATGCGATATTTAAATGAGTATCCTATCAACTTTGAACTTGCGAGAGAAAATTTTAGAAAGGCAGTTAGTCTAGGATACATGAAGGCTAAACAGGCGGCTGAAGTCATAGGATTGAATGAGTCAAATAAAATAAATTCAAATAATGCATACGAATTAATGTTAAAGGCAATTTCAACTTACAAAAATAATCAGAGACATATTGGAGATCTTGTTTATTTTATTACTTATGATCTCAAATTTAATGTTTTTGATACAAGTTCTAATCCAACTTATTATGCTTCAAGATTTGTAGACTATGAAATTTATTGTATGCGTGAATATGGTAATGAAGCTGTTGAAAGTTTTCATAATAAATCTTCATTGAGACATTGGATACTTCAATATAAAGATGATTGGGAGTCAGGAGAAATGTCGAAACATTCTGAATACCTTAATGAAAAACCATTTCCGATAATTTCTGCATTAAGTGGTATTTCAATGGTGAATGGTGATATGGCTGTTTTAAGAGCTGCTGTTGTAGCAGATATTTTGGATAACTACTTATAAGTAGTAAGGAAAAACAATGTTTTCAAAATTATTTTCTAGTTTAATTGGTAATAGAAAAGATAGTTCAGTAAATGATATGATAAAAGATATGGAAAAAATTGTCATTTTGCGATTTAGAGGTATTTCAGAACAAAGTGGAGGTAAACTTGCACCGACAAGAAAAACAAGTGATGATGAAATCTTAAAGGTATATCGTACTGTCTTATCAAAATTTAGAGAAGCAGCAAGAGATAGAGAAGAGCATATTCCTGCAGCAAATTTAAATTATATTGCATTGATGTTATTACAAATGTATGAAAATGTTGGAGAAGAATTCTTTTTAGAACATTTAGCATATCAGATTAGTTATTATAGCCAAAATGGGTTAAGGGAAGATTATAAGCGTGAATTAAATTTATTCTAATGCAAACTGAAGCCCTTTTCTCTAATATTGCTGCTCGTATCAGTACAGAGCTTTCCCAAGCAGAAAGCTCTATTTATATTGCTGTGGCTTGGCTTACAAATCGAGATTTATTTGATATTTTGGTGTATAAAGCTAGGTCAGGTGTGACCGTACAGTTGCTACTTTCTAATGATGAAATAAATCAAAATAGTGTATTAGATTTTTCTTGCTTAAAAATAGGTAATTCTGTTGCTTATTTAGTCGGTGATGGTAAAAGTGATTTAATGCATAATAAATTTTGTGTGATTGATCGATGCGTAGTTATTACTGGATCTTATAACTGGAGTTATAAAGCTGAGAAGAATAATCACGAAAATATTGTGATCACGACTAATGATTTTGAGTTGGCTGATCAGTTTATTTTTCAATTTAAAAAAATTCGTGATAACTATTTTGCTTATCAAGAGTCTATTGAATTCCCAGTAGGCAAAATCATCAAGCGGCTAGAAATTCTTAAAAACTATGTCATATTGGAAGACGAGGAGGATATTGAGCGTGAAAGCCGAAAACTATCGACTTATCAATTTCAGCAGGATATAGCTCAAATTATTCAAGCCTTATCTGAAAATGCTTTTGAACGTGCCATATGGCTAATTGATGAGTTTATTAAGCGCAATCACAAAGTGGTTATTTATGGTGATATAGATATTTCGGCACTAAAACTTGAAATTCGATATTTAGAACATCAACTAAATGCGTATGATGATGAAAAAGTAGAATTAGAAAAAACATTAATGTTGTTCCAAAATCGTCATGCGAAAGAACTTGGAAAATATATCTCTCGTTTATTGCACTTACGCAAATTAAAATTCATTTGGGACGATAAAAAATTTGCGGAAGCAGAGCAAGATGAGCGAGAATATCATCAACAACTTGAAGAAGAAAATGAGAAAGATATTCAAATATTAGATGATAAGAAACAAAAGGAATTAAAGCGAGCCTATAAAAAAGCGAGTATTCTGTGCCATCCCGATAAAGTGGCTGATGAAATGAAGGAAAAAGCGACAGAAACTTTTACTCAATTAAAGCAAGCCTATGAGGAAAATAATTTAGAACTTGTTCAAGAGATTTTAGCAAATTTAGAACAGGGAAAATTTTCTAGCTCTCAAACAGGTTCAAACGGAGAAAAAGAAAAACTTAAATTAAAAATTCAACGGTTACGGGAAAAGATTCAGCAACTTGAAGCAGACATTTATGCGATTAAAGAAAGTAACGAATATCAAACTATTGCCGCTATTGAGGATTGGGACGAATACTTCGAAACAACTCGAGAACGATTACAAGACGAAATTGAACAAATTGAATCTGAACTAGATGCGTAGATTATTTTTAGAATAAAATAGAATCTCTGCCACAATTTGTGTAAATACCTGTTTCTGAGATAATACATCAGATACAGGTATTTTCTTATGAATGAAAAACAACTCTACGCCTTATACACCTTAGTGAAGGAATTTGCCAAAAAACTAAAAGTATACGTAATAGCTACACCAGGTTCCAAACAAGATTGGCAGTATTTAGGTTTTACACCGAAAGTTTAATTCTGTTGGAAAAAACAAGACAGTAACATTCCTTCAATGTTTTCTTATTCAGAAAAATATGTGCAGATGTTAGTAGAAAAGGACTTTTAGTTATTTTATAAAAAAGTAAAGCGATAACTTTTAGGAGAATTATCGCTTTTTTATTTCAGGAAAGATTATTTAACTTTCACAATCCAGCCTTCAGGTGCTTCGATATCACCGAATTGGATGCCAGTGAGTTCTTCATAAAGGCGACGTGTTACTGGGCCAACTTCAGTTTCAGAATAGAATACATGGAATTGTCCTTTATGTTGGATTCCGCCAACGGGTGAAATGACCGCTGCAGTACCACAAGCGCCAGCTTCAGCAAATTGATTTAGCTGATCGATATAAACATCACCTTCAATTGCTTCCATACCTAAACGCTCTTTTGCGATATGTAAAAGAGAGTATTTGGTGATACTTGGTAAAATAGATTCTGATTTTGGTGTGATAAATTTATTATCTTTGGTGATCCCAAAGAAGTTTGCCGCACCGACTTCTTCAATTTTAGTGTGAGTTTTTGGATCTAAATAAATGGCATCAGCGAATTTACGTTCTGGCGTACCTTGTTCAGCCGCTAATACGTGTGGAAGAAGGCTTGCAGCGTAGTTACCACCCACTTTTACGCCACCAGTTCCCATTGGTGCAGCGCGATCGTATTCGGTGGTAATAAAGTTAGATGGTGTTAAACCACCTTTGAAATAGGCACCCACTGGGCAGCAGAATACAGAGAAAATAAATTCAGGCGCAGCTTTCACACCGATGTTTTCACCTACGCCAATTAAGAATGGGCGTAAGTATAGGGTTGCGCCAGAGCCATAAGGGCCGACCCATTCTTCGTTCGCTTTCACTACTTCTTTACATGCACGGATAAATAATTCAGTGGGCACTTGTGGCATGAGTAAACGATCTGAAGTATGTTGCATACGTTTTGCATTTTCTTGTGGGCGGAATAAGTTGATTGAACCGTCTTTGCAACGGTAAGCTTTTAAGCCTTCAAAACATTGTTGACCGTAGTGAAGTGCGGTAGAACCTTCGTGAATATGTAAGGTATTGTCTGTTGTGAGTTTGCCTTCATCCCATTTACCATCTTTCCAGTGTGCAATGAAACGGTAATCTGTTTTAATATAACTAAAACCAAGGTTATTCCAGTCTAAATCTTTCATTTTACTTCCTTAATATTATTTTTTTGAATGAAATGCCACTTAATCTACACCATTCCAGAAGTGATTTAAATAATAAATTCTCGAAATTATGCAATTTTTAGCCAATTAAAAAGGAATAATGAAATTTTGGAAACAGGGCAGGAAATAAAGATATAGTTATGCTAAAATCGGGATGAAAAAAACGCCACTCAATGAGAGCAGCGTTTAACCAAATCGGTTTAATAATATACAGGAAGTAAATGAGTAACATATTTGTTACTCAAGTTCGGTTACCCGAACTATATGCAAACACAACATCATACTTAAGTCCGAAACTCATTAACTAGTAAGGAATTACCAATCATTAAGTATGGTTGTATTGTAAGGAAAAAGGGTAGGAAAGGACAAATGACGTTTTTTTATTTGAAGTATTAGAAAAACTAATCCGAATTAAATCTTGTCTATTATAGACAAAAATTTTATGAATGGAAATACTTATGTATAAACGTTTGCCACCGTTAAATTCGCTAAAAGCTTTTGAGTCAGCTGCTCGTTATTTAAGTTTTACTAAAGCAGCAGATGAGCTTTGTGTGACACAAGCGGCAGTTAGTCATCAAATTAAATTATTAGAAGAGTTCTTAGGAATTGAATTATTTAAGAGAAAGAATCGTTCTTTAGAATTAACAGAGCTTGGAAAAGCTTATTTTGTTGATATTAACAAAATTCTGCGCCGCTTAAATGAAGCAACAGAGCGATTGTTAACGTTAAAAACGGATCCGCATTTAAATATTAGCGTGCCACAAACTTTTGGTATTCAATGGCTCGTGCCACATTTAAGTGAATTTAATCAGCTTTATCCGCAAATTGAGGTGCGTTTAACTGGTGTGGATCAAGATGAAGGATTGTTAAATAAAGAAATTGATCTTGCTATTTATTATGGTTTGGGTAATTGGCAGAATCTACAAGTTGATCGTCTTGGCGGAGAAAATTTATTGATTTTAGCCTCGCCCGAATTGCTAGCAGAAAATCCAATTATTCAGCCTGAAGATTTAAAAAAACACACATTAATTCACATTCATACGCGTGATAATTGGCAAGCGATGGCAAATCATTTACAGTTAGATGATTTAAATATTCAGCAAGGGCCGTTATTTAGCCATACATTTATGGCATTACAGGCCGCGATTCATGGGCAAGGCATTGTATTAGCTAATCGCTTATTAGCTTTGCAAGAAATTGAAAATGACTCATTAAAAGTGGTGTTGCCAACCAATTTACCTGATCCAAAATCATTTTATGTGGTCAATCATCTTGATCGCCTAGATGACCAAAAAATTCAAGCATTTCGTCAGTGGATTATTAACTCAATTAAACAAGAAGAAAATGAATAAACTCGCATTATATTGTCGCCCAGGTTTTGAGAAAGAAGTTGCCGCAGAGATCACCGATCAAGCAAGCAATTTAGGTGTATTTGGTTTTGCACGAGTACAAGATAATTCGGGCTATGTCATTTTTGAATGTTATCAACCTGATGAGGCTGATCGCCTTGCCCGAGACATTCCTTTTAATCGTTTGATTTTTGCTCGTCAGATGGTTGTGGTTTCTGATTTATTGGAAGATTTAGAGCCCGCTGATCGTATTAGTCCCATCGTGGCGGCGTTTGAAGAATTATCACAACAAGTTAATTTTGCTCAATCTAGTGAGCTTTTTGTCGAAACAGCAGACACAAATGAAGCGAAAGAGCTTTCCACTTTTTGTCGTAAATTTACCGTGCCTTTACGTCAGGCATTGAAAAAACAGGGCTGGCTTTCTGCAAAAGCAACTCAAAAGAGCGGTCAATTTTTACATTGCTTTTTTGTAAAACCGAATTGCTGTTATGTGGGATATTCTTATGTAGATAATCATTCTTCGCATTTTATGGGAATCCCTCGTTTAAAATTTCCGGCAGATGCACCAAGTCGATCTACGTTAAAACTAGAAGAGGCTATTTTGACTTTTATTCCGCGTAAAGAAGAGAATAAACGTTTAAATGAAAATATGATTGGCGTTGATTTAGGGGCTTGTCCTGGCGGTTGGACGTATCAATTAGTCAAACGAGGTTTATTTGTTTATGCAGTTGATCACGGAAAAATGGCAGCGAGTTTGCATGATACGGGGCGCATTCAACATTGCGCGGAAGATGGTTTTAAATTTCAGCCTCCTAAAAGGAAAAAAGTGGATTGGTTAGTCTGTGATATGGTGGAAAAACCAAGTCGTATTTCTTTATTGATTGGCAAATGGTTGTTAAATGGTTGGTGCAGAGAAACGATCTTCAATTTAAAATTACCCATGAAAAAACGTTATCAGGAAGTTGTATTATGTTTAGAAAACTTGGCTGTTATGTTGGCTGAGCAGAATTTGAATTTTGAGATTCAAGCAAAACATTTATATCACGATCGTGAAGAAATCACGGTTCATATAGCATTAAAATCTTGAGTGAATTGTTTTCATAACCAAAAAGGACGTCGCGAATGAATTTACACGAATACCAAGCAAAACAACTATTTGAGCATTATGGATTACCCGTAAAAAATGGGGCTGTCTGTCAATCTGTTGATGAAGTAGATTTGGTACTGGCTCAACTTTCAGGCGATAAGTGGGCAGCGAAATGCCAAGTTCATGCGGGTGGGCGTGGTAAAGCGGGTGGCGTTAAATTAGTGCACGATGTAGAGGAAGCTAGATCTTTTGCAGAAAAATGGCTAGGACAACGTTTAGTCACTTTTCAAACGGATAAATCAGGTCAGCCAGTAAACCAGATTTATTTTGAAGAAACCTGCGATATTGATAAAGAATTTTACTTAAGTGCGGTTGTTGATCGCGCTTCTCAAAAAGTGGTGTTTATTGCTTCCCCAGCGGGTGGAATGGATATTGAAGAAGTCGCTCAAAATTCACCGCACTTACTTCATAAAGTCATTATTGATCCTTTATTTGGAGGATTGCCTTATCAAGGCCGTGAATTAGCGTTTAAATTAGGGTTAAGTGGTACGCAAAACAAACAGTTTACCGATATCTTTATGGGCTTATCTCGTTTGTTTTTAGAAAAAGATTTATCTTTAGTGGAAGTCAATCCGCTTGTTCTCACTAAACAAGGCAATTTGGTTTGTCTCGACGCTAAAATATCTGTTGATGATAACGCTTTATTTCGTCATAAAGATTTATTGGCACTGCAAGATTTAACTCAAAATGATGCTCGTGAAGCAGAAGCTGAAAAATTCCAGTTAAACTATGTGGCTTTAGAGGGCGATATTGGTTGTATGGTAAACGGGGCTGGGCTTGCAATGGGCACCATGGATATTGTGAAACTCTATGGCGGGAAGCCTGCGAATTTTCTTGATGTGGGTGGTGGTGCAACGAAAGAACGGGTTGCTGAAGCATTCAAAATTATTTTAACCGATCCTTCCGTGAAGGTGATTTTAGTGAATATTTTTGGTGGCATTGTTCGTTGTGATTTGATTGCTGAAGGCGTGATTGCTGCAGTAAATGAAGTGGGCGTGAGAGTGCCTGTGGTTGTGCGATTAGAAGGAACGAATGCTGAAATCGGTCGCCAAATTTTAGCGGAAAGCGACGTTAATATTCTTACCGCGCACAGTTTACAACAAGCCGCAGAATTAGCCGTGAATGCAGCAAAAGGAGAACACAAATGGCGATTTTAATTGATAAAAATACTAAAGTGATTTGCCAAGGTTTTACTGGTGGACAAGGGACTTTTCATTCTGAACAAGCATTAGCCTACGGAACGCAATTAGTTGGTGGCGTATCGCCAAATAAAGGTGGAACTACCCATCTTGGTTTGCCTGTATTTAATACAGTTCGTGAAGCTGTCGAAAATACGGGGGCAACTGCGACTGTCATTTATGTGCCAGCACCATTTTGTAAAGATGCCATAATTGAAGCCATTGATGCAGGGATTAAGTTAATTGTCTGTATTACTGAAGGCATCCCTACATTGGATATGCTTAAGGTAAAACAAAAATTAAATGAAACTGGCGTTGTGATGATTGGACCAAATTGCCCGGGGGTGATTACGCCTGATGAATGTAAAATCGGCATCATGCCGGGACACATACATAAAAAAGGCAAAGTGGGGATTGTTTCTCGTTCTGGTACTTTAACGTATGAAGCGGTAAAACAAACTACCGATGAAGGCTTTGGACAATCGACTTGTGTGGGTATTGGTGGCGATCCCATTCCAGGCTCTAGTTTTATTGATATTCTTGAAAGATTTCAACAAGATGCCAAAACAGAAGCCATTGTGATGATTGGCGAGATCGGCGGTTCCTCAGAGGAAGAAGCGGCAACCTTCATTAAAGATAACGTCACCAAACCAGTGGTAGCTTATATTGCTGGGATTACTGCGCCAAAAGGCAAACGGATGGGGCATGCTGGTGCGATTATTAGTGGCGGAAAAGGCACTGCCGCAGAAAAAATTGCTGCGCTTGAGGCAGCAGGTGTGACTTGTGTAAAAAGTCTCGCTGAAATTGGTGCAGCCTTGAGAAAAGTATTAAAATAATTTCAGAAAATTAACCGCACTTTAGTTTGATAAGGCGTAGATTGACTCTCTACGCCTTTATTTTTATATGCTCGCCATTATAAAGTGAGCGCAAAACTGCTATAATCAGCGCACACTTTTTAAGGAAGAAACACATGAGCCAATTTTTTTATATCCACCCTGAAAATCCACAAGCGCGCTTGATTAATCAAGCCGTAGAGATTTTACAAAAAGGCGGTGTGATTGTGTATCCGACGGACTCGGGCTATGCCTTAGGCTGTATGATGGGCGATAAACATGCAATGGATCGCATTGTGGCGATTCGTAAATTGCCTGAAGGACATAATTTTACGTTGGTGTGTAGTGATTTGTCGGAACTTTCAACTTACGCAATGGTGAGCAATACTGCGTATCGTTTGATTAAAAATAATACGCCGGGGCGTTATACTTTTATTCTTACTGCAACGAAAGAATTACCACGCCGTTTAATGACATCAAAACGTAAAACCATTGGTTTACGCGTACCAGATAATAAGATCGCTTTAGATTTACTTTCAGCCTTAGGTGAGCCGATTTTATCTTGTTCGTTAATGTTGCCAGGTGAAGAACATACCACGCAATCTGATCCTGAGGAAATTCGAGATCGTTTGGAACACCAAGTCGATTTAATTATTCATGGTGGATATTTAGGGCAAGAGCCTACAACAGTGGTGGATTTAACGGAAGAATCGCCAGTGATTTTGCGCGAAGGAAGTGGAAGTACTGCTCCTTTTATTTAACTTATAGACGCTTGTGAAAGCGACCTTTCCATTATTTAAGGAAAACAATGAAACCTAGTCAAAAACAAACTCAAAGACAACCGCACTTTTCCAAAGATTCAGCAAAGAAAAGTGATTTTTCAGCTAAAAATGATAGACGTTCAGTGTCTCGTAATGCTCGCGTAGAAACGACAAATACGAAAAAAAGTGCGGTTAATTCTGACAATAAATTTTTAGCTAAGCCAAAAGCGAAACCTGTTGCAAAATCCTCGAATCAACCTAAAGCAGAGGGCGAAAAATTACAGAAAGTTTTAGCGCGTGCTGGGCAAGGCTCTCGTCGTGAAATTGAAACGATGATTGCCGCAGGCCGAGTGAGCGTAGAGGGTAAAATTGCGACTTTAGGCGATCGTATTGACGTACATTCTGGCGTGAAAGTGCGTATTGATGGCCAAATTATTAATCTTAGCCACGCACAAAAAGAAATTTGCCGCGTGTTAATGTATTACAAACCTGAAGGTGAACTTTGTACTCGTAGCGATCCTGAAGGGCGAGCCACAGTGTTTGATCGTTTGCCGCGTTTAACAGGCTCTCGTTGGATTGCGGTGGGACGTCTAGATATTAATACATCGGGTTTATTGCTTTTTACCACTGATGGTGAGCTGGCAAATCGCTTAATGCACCCAAGCCGTGAAGTGGAACGTGAATATTCCGTGCGTGTATTTGGTCAAGTGGATGATGCAATGTTAGCGCGTTTACGCAAGGGCGTTCAGCTTGAAGATGGCCCAGCCAACTTTAAAGAAATTAAATTTACAGGTGGTGTGGGGATTAACCAATGGTATGACGTAACCTTGATGGAAGGACGTAATCGTGAGGTGCGCCGTTTATGGGAATCCCAAGGGATTCAAGTCAGTCGCTTGATTCGTATTCGTTACGGCAATATCAAACTGATGAAAGGTTTGCCTCGTGGTGGCTGGGAAGAAATGGATCTTGAAAACGTCAATTACTTGCGCGAGCTTGTGGGATTACCGGCTGAAACCGAAACGAAATTAGATGTTACACAACCACGTCGTCGTCCAAAATCAGGGCAAATTCGTAAAGCGGTAAAACGTTATTCTGAACTTAGCAAACGTTATAAAAAATAAGGACTTTTTTTATGAAAATGCAGCAACTGCGGTATATTGTTGAAATTGCTAACCATAATTTAAATGTAACTGAAGCGGCTAATGCGCTTTATACGTCACAGCCTGGAATTAGTAAGCAAGTTCGGTTGCTGGAAGATGAATTAGGTCTAGAAATTTTTGAACGTCATGGCAAGCATATAAAATCAATTACGCCAGCAGGGAAAAAGATTATTTCGATTGCACGCGAGTTACTTGTTAAAGCGCAAGGTATCCGTGCTGTTGCCGATGAATATACTCAGCCAAATCACGGTGTATTACGTATTGCGACGACAAATACTCAGGCACGTTATATGCTGCCAAGCGTGATTGAACGTTTTTCTAAAAAATATCCTGATGTGAGTTTGCATATTCACCAAGGTTCGCCAACACAAATTCATGATGCATTAATGTCGGGAGAGGTGGATTTGGCGATTACCACCGAAGCGCCTTATTTATTTGATGATTTGGTTCAGATTCCATGCTATTGGTGGAATCGCGCAGTGATTGTTACGCCAGAACATCCGCTTGCCAAAGTGAAAGAATTGACGATTGAGGAATTAGGTAAATATCCTCTTGTGACCTACACTTTTGGTTTTACAGGTGTTTCTGATTTAGATTACGCATTTAATAGCGCAGGAATTTTGCCGAATATAGTCTTTACGGCTACCGATGCCGATATCATTAAGACTTATGTACGCTTAGGCTTAGGGGTGGGTATTATGGCATCTATGGCTCATACTCCATCAGATACAGATCTTGTGGCAATTGATGCCAGTCATTTGTTCCGCCCGAGTATGACGAATATTGCATTTAAACATAGCACCTTCTTACGTAATTATATGTACGATTTTATGGAATATTTTTCACCGCACTTAACTCGTAGTGTTGTGGAAAAAGCAGAACGCTTGCGTGATAACAATTCAGTGAAAAAATTATTTGAAGGCATAGAATTGGAAACAAGATAACAATGTATAAATGAAGTGCGGTTGAAATTTAATAAGAATTTCAACCGCACTTTTTTATACTAAAAATAGAACTGGAACAAGGTTCATCACACCGACTGTCGCGATAGAAAGTAATAATCTTGATGCGCCAAAAATAAAACCACGATTAGTGCCATTATCAAATTTTACTAATAAGTTTGCCATCGCCGTGAGGGCATATACTTCAATGACTGTAAAAATGACGAGATAGACATAGGCGGAAAATACGGAAAGATAATGTAAGGTGATAAACCAAGGCACGATAATTCCAATAGCCAACAGAGGGGCAACCCATGCTGCTTGTTTGATTGTTAAATTAATTTTTCGGGAAAAATAGCTTTGTAATAGCACGGTGAGTAAACCATTGCCAAATAATGCTATCGGCGAATGTTCAGGCATGCCAAGTTTATTGTTAAATAAAAATGGGAAAATGACAAAGAAAGAGCTTGCAATGGCAAGAGGTAAAAATAGCATTAAATGCACTATTAGAAATTCTTTTGTAATAATTACTTTGATTTGTGTAAAGCGAAATTTTACCAACGTTTGTAAGGTTTGAATTTGATAGAAAGGCTTCACCATTAAGGCGAATAATACGGTTTCCATTGAAAAACAGACCCAAATGAGTAAGTCGATATGTTCGTATTTAATAAAGGGGATAACTAAAAGCGGCGCAAACATGGATGACATGGAGGTCACTTTTAGGTATTTTCCTTGCAAGCGCGTTTTTTCTTTGTATTCATCTCCAGCCAGCACAAGCAAGCAGGCTTTGGCGTTGGTTCCAAATAAGCAACTACCTAAACCAAAACAAGTGGTCGCAATAAGAAGTAATAAATAATTATCTGCTGCGAGAAAGAAAATATAAGCGATTACATCTAAAAAACAGCCGAGCAACATCATTTTGGCTAAACCATAACGATCGCCCCAAATACCAGCAAGAATGGAAAGGGCTTGGTTTGAGAAAAAGAGTAGCGATAAGGAAAAGGCAATTTCGCTGTTGCTCAATCCTTTACTTTGTAGATAAATCAGAAATACCGTTTGCACAGAAAAAAAGGCAAGGGTGGAAAAGAAACGCCGAGTCAGTAAAAGTTTTTGTAAATTCATAGAGTCAAATGATAAAAAAGAAAAGCACGCGTTGAATAACGCGCGCCATGAATTTTATAAGTGCGGTTGAAATTAATATAAAAATTTTACCGCACTTGAAAGATTAAAACAGATCGTGATATTTCACTAAATCCTTACGTTGAATAGCAAATACGCCTAGCCCGCCATTTTTCAGCTCTACCCATTCAAATGGTACATATGGATATTGCTCAATTAAGCTCACCATACTATTGCCCACTTCACACACCAATACGCCATTTTCGGTTAAGTAATCTGGCGCTTGTTTCAAAATTTGTTTGGTAATGTTTAAGCCATCATGGCCAGAACCCAAGGCTAACTCTGGTTCAAAATGGAATTCTTCCGGCATATCGGCGAGATCTTCTTCATCCACATAAGGTGGATTGGTCACGATAAGATCGTATTTTTGTCCTAAAATATTTTCAAATAAGTTTGATTGAATCGGGAATACGCGATGCTCTAATTGATGGCGTGAAATATTGATCTCCGCGACATTAAGTGCATCAACTGATAAATCGACCGCATCCACTTCCGCATTCGGGAAAGCATAAGCACAAGCTATAGCAATACAACCGCTGCCTGTGCATAGATCGAGAATATGATTCGGCTCTTGTGAAATTAAATCTTCAAAGCGATCTTGAATTAACGCACTAATTGGGGAGCGTGGAATAATAGTTCGTTCATCGACATAAAATTCGTGACCGCAGAACCAAGCACTATTTGTTAAATATGCCACTGGTACGCGTTGTTCGATTCGGGTTAATACAAGTTGAACTAAAGTTTCTTTTTCAGATGGGGTTAATCGACTGTTAAATAATTCGGTAGGTAAATCAATCGGTAAATGTAAGCCACTTAAAACGAGTTGCAGGCTTTCATCCCAAGGATTATCGTGCCCTTGCCCGAAGTAAATATCAGATCGATTGAGAATGCTATACGTCCAACGCAGAAAATCTTGGATGGTTTGCAGTTCGTTTACAACATTATCTTCCAAGATAGTTGCAACTAATTCTTGGTTATGTGAGGTTTCCATCGCATTTCTCCATAAAAGTGAGTAGAAAAGTTAGCATAAAATTCGGTATGAAAATTTGGCGTAGTTATACCACAGATGAGAATATAGAACTATGATATGATACTCAAAATTTAAAATTAATGAGAAAAAATGCAAGACGAATTTGATTTATTCCGTGCGGAAACCAAAGGCATTAAGCCAATTAAACAAGATACTTTTGTTGCCCATCGCCCAAAACGTGATCAGAAAAAAATAGAATTGAAAGAATTACGAGCGAAAGAAGATACGTTATTTTATTTTTCTGATGAATATGAGCCGTTACTTAATGAGCATGATGGTGTTGTGAAATATTTACGTGATGGGGAAGATTCCCATTTATTAAAACAACTTCGTCGTGGAGATTTTTCGCCAGAATTGTTTTTAGATTTACACGGTTTAACCCGTGAACAAGCTAAGCAAGAATTAGCCGCACTTTTACTGGCTTGTGAAAATGAGCATGTTGATTGTGCCAGTATCATGACGGGCTATGGCACCTTTACATTGAAAAAACAAATTCCACGTTGGCTAGTACAACATCCCAAAGTGAGGGCATTACATCAAGCGCCAAGAGAATGGGGCGGTGAAGCCGCAATTTTGATTTTGGTTGATTTGTAAAACAACGTTATAAAAAATACCGCACTTTTACTGCCAGTGGCAAAGTGCGGTATTTTCTTTTATATTTTTACTTGAACTATTGTGTCGCTTGAATTGCGGTTAAGGCAATTGTGTACACAATATCATCAACTAAGGCACCACGAGATAAATCGTTCACTGGTTTGCGCATACCTTGAAGCATTGGGCCAATAGACACTAAATCAGCAGAACGTTGTACTGCTTTGTAAGTGGTGTTACCGGTGTTCAAGTCAGGGAATACGAATACCGTTGCTTTACCTGCTACAGGTGAATTTGGTGCTTTAGAGCGAGCCACATCTTCCATCACAGCCGCATCGTATTGTAATGGGCCATCGATTAATAAATCAGGGCGTTTTTCTTTCGCAATACGGGTTGCTTCTTTCACTTTTTCTACGTCAGCACCGCTACCAGATGTACCCGTTGAGTAAGAAATCATCGCGACTTTTGGATCAATACCAAATGCTTTTGCAGAATCCGCAGATTGAATTGCGATTTCAGCAAGTTGTTCTGCAGTTGGATCTGGGTTTACCGCACAGTCACCATAAACAAGCACTTGATCTGGTAATAACATAAAGAAGATAGAAGAAACAATAGAACTACCTGGTGCAGTTTTGATGATTTGCATTGGTGGGCGAATGGTGTTTGCAGTCGTGTGAACGGCACCAGATACTAAACCATCTACCTCATTTGCTTCTAACATCATGGTACCAAGCACTACAGTATCTTCCAATTGTTCACGAGCTGCGGTTTCTGTCATACCTTTAGCTTTACGTAATTCAACTAAACGAGCAACATAGTTTTCACGAACATCTGCTGGGTTAATGATTGTAATGCCTTTACCTAATTTAACACCTTGTGCTTCAGCTACACGTTGAACGGATGCTGGATCTGCTAAAAGTACACATTCTGCAATGCCACGTTCTGCACAAAGTACGGCAGCTTTGATGGTACGAGGTTCATCACCTTCAGGAAGAACAATGCGTTTTTTCGCAGCACGAGCAAGTTCAGTCAATTGGAAACGGAATGCTGGTGGGGATAAACGACGTAAACGAGTAGAATCCGCAACTAGGTTATTGATAAAGTCAGCATTAAAGTGCTGGCTAGTGTATTGTTTGATGTTTTCAATACGCTCTTTATCATCAACGGGCACTTCAAGATTAAAGTTTTGTAAATTTAATGCTGTTTGCCAAGTATTACCTTCAATACGGAAGATTGGTAATTTTGCTTTTTCAAAAGCTGGTTGGCAAAGTTTATTGATTTGAGCATCAATTTTGTAACCGCCAGTTAATAAGAGACCACCGATTTCAATACCATTTGACGCTGCGAGAGCGGCTGCTACAAGCACATCTGGACGATCTGCTGAGGCGACTAATAAGCTGCCTGCACGGAAATGCTCAACCATATTTGGTAAACTTCTTGCACAGAAAGTAATACCACGGATACGACGGTTAATATCTCCTTCAGTGATAATTGATGCGCCTAAGTATTTCACTAAATCGATCGCACGTGTTGCGATTAAATCTGCTGACCAAGGCACGCAAGCTAATAATTTGATTGAGCTATTTGCAAATAATTTGCTCACTTCTGCTTCACAAGCATGGCTGTGTTGGAATGAATCAAAAATTTCAGCAAGATCAGGGCGTGTACGACCAGATTCATCAACGGGGGCATTAAATTTGTTTACGACAACGCCTAAAAGATTTGGATTGTTTTTACCACCAAATAAAGAGGCTGCTGCTTCTACACGATCTTTTAATTCGGTTGGGGTTTCAGTTGCAGGTGCTGCAACTAATACGATTTCCGCATCTAATGCTTGTGCAATTTCATAGTTGATGCTATTTGCGTAACCGTGTTTTCTTGTTGGAATTAAGCCTTCAACCACAACGATGTCATTGTTTTTGGTTAATTGTTGGTGATTTGCCACAATTTTTTCTAGCAATACATCAGACTGATTTTGCCCAATCAATGATTCCGCAATGCTTAACATAAACGGTTCAGACGTTTCAAGGTTAGTGCTGGTGCGAATGATAGAGGTTGTACGATCCAGTTTATCTTCACCTGTGCTTGGTTGAGAAACAGGTTTCATAAAACCAACTTTTGCGCCTTTTTGTTCAAGAGAATGGATTAATCCCAGACTAATGCTGGTTAAACCCACGCCTGTGCTTACAGGGATAAGGATAATCGTGCGAGACATAGTTAAACCTTAATGTGTATATATTATAAATAAAAACTGCCGAAAAATTCGGCAGCTTGTTGTTGAGTTAGAAACAAAGTTTAGCGGTATCTTGTGCGATAACTAATTCTTCATTAGTTGGAAGTACAATCGCTTTAAATGCGGAATCATCAGTAGTGATTACGCCATCTTTACCGAAGCGTGCTGCAAGATTGCGTTCGTTATCCACTTTAATACCAAATAATTTTAAGTGATTTAATGCTAATTCACGAACATGAGCGGAGTTTTCACCGATACCACCCGTAAATGCAATGGCATCTAAGTGATCATCACCTAATACCGCCATATAAGCACCGATGTATTTCGCTAAACGATAGCTGTATACATCTAAAGCGCGTTTTGCTTCTGGTTTAGATGCATCATCGTAGTTATCTTCAGCATAACGGCAGTCGCTTGTTACTTCAGTTAAACCTAAAAGACCAGATTTTTTCACTAAAGTCTCTTCGATTTGTTCCATAGACATACCTAAAGTTTTGTATAGGTAGAATACGATTGCAGGGTCGATATCACCACAACGAGTACCCATGACTAAACCTTCTAACGGAGTTAAGCCCATTGATGTATCGATACATTTACCGTTACGCACAACAGAAACAGAACCACCATTACCTAAGTGACAAATAATCGTATTGACTTGGTCTGCAGGTTTGCCTACATATTCAGCGACTTCACGAGAAACGAAGTAGTGGCTAGTACCGTGTGCACCGTAGCGACGAACGCCATGTTCTTTATATAAAGAGTATGGAAGGGCATAAAGGTATGCTTCTTCAGGCATGGTTTGGTGGAATGCTGTATCAAAAACTACCACGTTTTTATCTTTTAAGTGCGGGAATGCGTTGAATGCTTCGCGAATACCGATTAAGTGCGCTGGATTGTGAAGTGGCGCAAATTGTGCAGCATCTTCAATACCTTTAATAACTTCATCAGTTACGATAACAGATTGGGTGTATTTTTCACCACCATGTACGATACGGTGACCAATTGCCGCGATAGAGTTTTTAAGCTCATCTGTCATGATATTAGACGCGACAAAGTTTAGCGCTTCAGTATGAGCTGCGCCTGCGCCTAAATCTGCGTTACCTTTCTCACCATTGAGTTTCCATTTGATACGAGCTTCTGGTAAGAAAAATGCTTCCGCTAAGCCGGATAATTTTTCTTCACCTGTTGCAGGATCAAGAATTGCAAATTTTAGTGAAGAACTACCACAGTTAAGGATAAGAACAAGTTTTGACATGGGAACCCTATATTTGATTAAAGTTAATGGAAATCCACCTTGCTGATGGACTGAAAGAATCTGGCATAGGATACACCTTTTGATAAACAAAATAAATTCATCCCAGCATAAAAAGACAACGATTTATGGAACTTTTTGAAAAATTAAACTTTTTCAGTAAGGTGACAATTTCAGGCAAACTGGGGTATGATAAGTGCGGTTGTTTTTTAAAGGTGTTTTTATGGCATTTTTTTCCATTTTAAAACAGGGACAAATTTATCTTAATACTTGGCCGCAGGAGGCTAAGTTAGGGATTATTTTCCCTGAAAACCGCATTATGAAAGCCACGAATTTTGCACAAAAATTCATGCCCTTTGTTGCTGTATTTGCAGTGGTGTGGCAACAGATTTATGCAAAAAATGATTTGATGGCCTTTTCTATTGCAATTTTGACCGCACTTTTTGCCTTGCTTATTCCTTTTCAAGGTCTTTATTGGCTTGGTAAGCGTGCGAATTCGCCATTAGAAAATCAAAGTGCGGTATGGTTTTATGATATTTGCGAACGCTTAAAAAAACTACATGAACCCTTGCCTCTTGTGCAAGACCAACCGACATACCAACATTTAGCAGAAGTCTTAAAGAAAGCTCAAAGTAAATTTGAACGTGCTTTTTGGCAGGAAATTTAGTTTACGCAAACGTTTTCTTTTTGGCTTTATTTTTGTAGAATACCCCGGTCGTTTTAAACGGCCGTTTTTCATTGAGAGATTTTTTAATGATCGATTACATTATTATTGGCATTATCGCTTTTTCTATTCTTGTCAGTTTATTACGCGGTTTTGTACGCGAAGTGCTTTCACTCGGTAGCTGGGTTGTAGCATTTATTGTAGCAAGCCAGTTCTATCCTTATCTTGCAGCTTATCTTACGCAAATTGAATCAATGTATATTCGTAATGGAACCGCAATCGGGATTTTATTTGTACTGACTTTAATCGTGGGCGCCATAGTAAATTATGTGATTAGTCAATTAGTGGATAAAACTGGTTTAAGCGGCACAGATCGTGTTTTAGGTGCGATTTTTGGTTTAGTGCGCGGTGCACTGATTGTCGCTGCGCTATTATTTTTCATGGATACCTTCACCAATTTTGAACAAACTGATTGGTGGAAAGAATCTCAATTAATACCGCACTTTGGTTTTATTATTGAATGGTTCTTTCAACAACTTCAGGCTAGTTCAAGTTTTTTAAATCCAACGCTTAATCAATAAGGAACACAAAATGTGTGGTATTGTCGGTATTGTTAGCCAAAGTCCGGTTAATGAATCTATTTATGCAGCATTAACTCTTTTGCAACATCGTGGGCAAGATGCTGCGGGCATTGTGACAGTTGACGATGAAAATCGTTTCCGCTTACGCAAAGCTAACGGTTTAGTGAGTGATGTGTTCCATCAAGAGCATATGCTACGGTTGCAAGGAAATGCTGGGTTGGGGCATGTTCGCTATCCTACAGCGGGGAGTTCTAGCGTCTCAGAGGCACAGCCTTTTTATGTGAATTCTCCCTATGGTGTCACTTTGGTGCATAACGGCAACTTAACCAACTCAGTCGAGTTAAAAGAAAAAGTCTTTAAAACTGCCCGTCGCCATGTAAACACTAATTCCGATTCCGAACTTCTTCTTAATATTCTCGCTAACCATCTCGATCATATTCCTCAAGATCACCTCGACCCACAAGATATTTTTTATGCCGTTCGTAAAACTCACAAAGATGTTCGTGGTGCTTATGCTTGTTTAGCGATGATTATTGGGCATGGTATGGTTGCATTTCGTGATCCTTTTGGTATTCGTCCTTTGGTGTTGGGTAAACGCGAAGAAAATGGCAAAACTGAGTATATGTTTGCCTCTGAAACAGTAGCTTTAGATATTGTGGGTTTTGACTTTATTCGTGATATTGCCCCTGGTGAAGCCGTTTATGTGACGTTTGATGGCGAGCTTTATTCACAGCAATGCGCCGAAAGTGCGGTGTTAAATCCTTGTATTTTTGAGTATGTTTATTTTGCACGCCCAGATTCAACGATTGATGGCGTCTCTGTTTATGCTGCACGTGTTCACATGGGCGAAAAACTCGGACAGAAAATTGCAAAAGAATGGGCAGATGAAATTGATAATATTGATGTGGTGATTCCTGTTCCTGAAACTTCCACAGATATTGCGTTACAAATTGCCCGCGTACTAGGGAAACCTTACCGCCAAGGATTTGTGAAAAATCGCTATGTTGGTCGTACGTTTATTATGCCAGGACAAGCTCAGCGTATTAGCTCTGTTCGTCGAAAATTGAATACCATTAAAGCTGAATTTAAAGATAAAAACGTGTTATTGGTGGACGACTCTATCGTTCGCGGTACAACCTCTGAGCAAATTGTTGAAATGGCTCGCTCAGCTGGTGCGAAGAAAATTTACTTTGCCTCTGCTGCCCCAGAAATTCGTTATCCAAATGTATATGGTATTGATATGCCGAGTCGCGATGAACTGATCGCTTACGGTCGAAATGTTGATGAAATTGCACATTTGATTGGTGTGGACAAATTAATTTTCCAAGATCTGACCGCACTTACTGAATCTGTTCAATTAGAAAATCCGGCTATTCGAGGATTTGATTGTTCAGTATTCACAGGCGAATATATTACAGGTGACATCACGCCAGAATATTTGGATAAAATCGCAAGTCAACGGAACGACAGTGCAAAGAAAAAACGAGAAAAACAAGCATCTAATCTTGAAATTTATAATGAACAATAAAGTTCGATAAGGCGAGATATTTAGTCCGATAAAAATCACCGCATTAAAAAAGTGCGGTGATTTTTTATTTGTTTTTTAGTATGTCTTCTAGATAGTTTTCGCAATCAGAATATTTAAATTGGAATCCCGCGTTGAGTAATTTTTCAGGCACAACATTTTGGCTTTCTAGTAATAGATTCGCTCGTTCGCCAAGAATGAAATGTAATATCCATTTGGGAATGGTTGCAAAGGCAGGACGTTTTAATATTAGAGCCAAAGTGCGGTTAAATTTATGCTGTTTTATGGGATTCGGGGCGGTGAAGTTAAATGAGCCTTGGCATTCTGAATGATCGAGTAAAAATAAAATGCCATTTACCATATCTTCCAAAGCAATCCAGGGAAAATATTGCTCTCCATTGCCCAGTTTGCCGCCAAGTCCCCATTTGTATAGAGGCAACATTTGAGCTAGTGCGCCTCCTTTCTTAGAAAAGACCATGCCTGTTCGAATCAAACAAACTCTTGCATCAGCTTGTCGCGCAGTATTTTCCCAATCTTGGCATAATTGTGCGGTGAAGGTTTTTGCTGTTTTACTTGTTTCGGTAATTTTTTGTTCGCCTTGATCGCCGTAAATTCCAGTCGCTGAACCTGAAATAAAAATAGGATATTGCTGATATTGATTAATGAATTCAACCAGTTGAGTAGTGAGGCTTAAACGACTTTCTCGTAAAATAGATTTTTGCTTTGTCGTCCAGGCTTTATGAAAAATCGGCTCACCAGCAAGATTGATGATGGCATCAAACTGTTCTTGTAAATCGAGTTCTGAAAGTGCGGTAATAAATTTGATATTTTTTTGCTTTGAGATAGTGTGCGGCGTACTTGAGCGCGTTAAGATCGTCACTTGTTCATTGCGTAAGCAGAGTTGTTCGACAAGTGCTTTGCCGATAAGTCCCGTGCCTCCAGTTAATAAAATGTTCATTACAACGCGTTTTCAAATAAACGTTGAACATTTTTGAGTAAATCGACAATTTTTGTACCACGCGTTGGTGTGATAAAAATTGTGTCATCGCCTGCGATAGTGCCTAAGATGCCTTCTGATTTTCCAATTGAATCGAGCAAGCGAGCGATGAGTTGTGCCGCACCTGGAGAAGTCTTAATGACAATTAACATATCATTGTAATCAACATCTAATACAAGATTTTTTAATGGACTACTGGTATTAGGAACACTCAATTCACCTGGTAAGCAATAGACCATTTCCATTTTGGTATTACGGGTGCGAACTGCTCCAAATTTGGTGAGCATTCTGGATATTTTTGATTGATTTATGCCTGTAAAGCCTTGTTTTTTTAAGGCATCGACAATCTCACTTTGAGAGCCAAAGCGTTCTTGATTGAGTAATTCTTTAAAAGCGCGAGTTAAATTGTCAGTCATTTTTATTTTTCAATAGTCAAAAATTTGCATAAGAATTGCATAAAAATTCATTTTCATCAACTTGAATGTGAATAAAAGCAAAAAGAAGGAAAAAATTACCTCAGAAATGTGAACTAGATCATAGAATGATATTTCTCTGTTTGTAATTGTGAGATGAAAATTTTAAAATCAGGTCATCTTAAATTAACTAACACATAAGGAGTATTTATGAAAGTTGCAGTATTAGGCGCCGCAGGCGGTATTGGTCAAGCATTAGCGTTATTACTAAAACTTCAGTTGCCTGCTGGTTCAGATTTAGCATTATATGATATTGCCCCTGTTACCCCAGGTGTTGCAGTAGATGTGAGCCATATTCCAACCGCAGTGAATGTGAAAGGTTTTTCTGGTGAAGATCCAACTCCAGCACTTGAAGGTGCGGATGTTGTATTAATTTCTGCTGGTGTTGCACGTAAACCTGGTATGGACCGCTCTGATTTATTCAATATTAATGCAGGCATTGTTCGTGGTTTAATTGAGAAAGTCGCGGTTACTTGCCCAAAAGCTTGTGTTGGTATCATCACTAACCCAGTTAATACTACAGTTGCAATTGCGGCTGAAGTATTGAAAAAAGCAGGCGTTTACGACAAACGTAAATTATTTGGTGTGACAACTTTAGACGTGTTACGTTCTGAAACCTTTGTGGCTGAATTAAAAGGTTTAAATGTTTCTCGTACTAGCGTTCCTGTTATTGGTGGTCACTCAGGTGTGACTATTCTTCCATTACTTTCTCAGGTTCAATATGCTGAATGGAATGAAGATGAAATCGAACCATTAACAAAACGTATCCAAAATGCAGGTACAGAAGTGGTCAATGCAAAAGCGGGTGGCGGTTCTGCAACGCTTTCAATGGCGCAAGCTGCAGCGCGTTTTGCTCGTTCTTTAGTGAAAGGATTGAGTGGCGAGACAGTTGTTGAATGTACTTATGTTGAAGGCGATGGTAAATATGCTCGTTTCTTCTCTCAACCAGTTCGTTTAGGTAAAGAAGGTGTAGAAGAAATTTTACCAATTGGCCCATTAAGCAATTTTGAACAACA
Source organism: Haemophilus sp. oral taxon 851 str. F0397 (assembly GCF_000242295.1). Taxonomy (NCBI): domain Bacteria; kingdom Pseudomonadati; phylum Pseudomonadota; class Gammaproteobacteria; order Pasteurellales; family Pasteurellaceae; genus Haemophilus; species Haemophilus sp. oral taxon 851. The sequence continues at coordinate 122,844 of NZ_JH591070.1, read as the reverse complement.
AGCCTTAGAAAATATGTTACCGACTTTACGTGCAGATATTGAATTAGGTGAAAAATTTATTAATGGTTAATCATTAAAAAAGAAGGGAGCATTAGCTCCCTTTTTTATGTTTCGATAAAAAAGCCACCAAATGGTGGCTTTTGTTTGTGTCTTTATTATTTCTGACGCATTGCAGGGAATAAGATAACATCACGAATTGATGGTGCATTTGCATAAAGCATCGCTAGACGGTCGATACCTAAACCTTCACCAGCTGTTGGTGGTAAGCCGTGTTCTAGCGCAACAACAAAGTCTTCATCTTTAAACATCGCTTCATCATCACCCGCTTCTTTCGCAGCGACTTGTGCATCAAAACGTTCATTTTGGTCTTCCGCGTCATTTAACTCTGAGAAACCATTACCGATTTCACGACCACCGATAAATAGCTCAAAACGATCTGTTACATCTGGGTTTTCATCATTACGACGTGCAAGAGGCGAAATTTCCGCTGGGTGAGCCATTAAGAATGTTGGTTGAATTAAGTGATGTTCAGCCACTTCTTCAAAAATTGCATTGACAATGCTACCTAAACCCCAAGATTTTTGTACTTCAATACCTAAGCGTTCAGCCGTAGCCTTTGCACGATCAAAGTCATATAAATCTTCTTTTACGATACCTTTGTTTTCACCGTATTTAATGGTTGCATCGTGTAACGTAATACGTTCGAATGGTTTACCAAAATCAAATTCGTATTCGCCGTATTTCACAATGGTAGTACCAAGAATATCAATCGCTAATTTACGAAGAAGTTCTTCGGTGTTATCCATTAAATCATGGTAGTCTGCATACGCTTGGTAGTATTCAAGCATGGTAAATTCTGGATTATGACGAACAGAAACTCCTTCATTACGGAAGTTACGGTTTAATTCAAATACTCGTTCAAATCCACCCACTACTAAGCGTTTTAAATAAAGTTCAGGTGCGATACGTAAATACATATCCACATCTAATGCATTGTGATGGGTCACAAAAGGACGCGCAGATGCACCGCCAGGAATCACTTGTAACATTGGTGTTTCCACTTCCATAAAGCCTTTAGAAATGAAATATTCACGAATACCCGCGACAACTTTAGAACGAATAATAAAAGTGCGGCGAGATTCTTCGTTAGAAATTAAATCTAAATAACGCTGGCGATAGCGAACTTCTTGGTCGGTTAAGCCATGGAATTTATCTGGTAATGGGCGAAGTGCTTTAGTTAAAAGTTGAACTTCAGTGGTTTTCACTGTGAGTTCATCGGTTTTTGTTTTAAATAAAGTGCCTTTAACGCCAACGATGTCGCCTAAATCCCAAGTACCAACGTCATCTTTATAAACACCTTCAGGCAAATTATCGCGAGCAACATAAAGCTGAATTTTACCGCTCATATCTTGAATGGTGATAAACGTCGCCTTGCCCATTGCTCGGCGAGTCATAATACGCCCCGCAACTTGTACTTCAACGCCTTTCTCTTTTAAGATTTCACCGTCTTCTGCATCATATTGATTGTGCAAATCTTGTGCGAGAGCATCACGACGAAATTTGTTTGGAAATGCATTACCTTTTGCACGTAATGCGGCTAATTTTTCACGACGAACGAGCATTTCGCCATTGAGATCTAATTCTTTAACTTCTTGTTCTGACATGTTGTTTACCTTTAATTTTAACTTTAAAAATATCTTCAAAAATAACCGCACTTTGGGGTTATTTCTTATGATGGGATAAGTAACTCGTCTTTACTCATCCAGCAAATCATGCTTAAAGCCCAGCTTTTAAACTCGCTTCAATAAATCGATCTAAATCACCGTCTAATACGGCTTGGGTGTTACGGTTTTCCACCCCAGTGCGCAAATCTTTAATGCGTGAATCGTCTAATACATAAGAGCGAATTTGGCTTCCCCAACCAATGTCGGATTTATTATCTTCCATTGCTTGTTTATCTGCATTTTTCTTCTGTAATTCAAGCTCATACAATTTCGCTTTTAATTGTTTCATCGCTTGATCTTTGTTCTTGTGCTGTGAACGGTCGTTTTGACATTGCACAACTATGCCACTTGGCATATGGGTAATTCGCACCGCACTTTCAGTTTTGTTTACGTGCTGCCCACCAGCTCCCGATGCTCGATAAACATCAATACGTAAATCAGCAGGATTGATTTCAATATCAATATCGTCATCAATTTCAGGGTAGACAAATGCTGCGCTGAATGATGTATGACGACGGTTATTGGAATCAAATGGACTTTTACGCACTAAACGATGAATACCGGTTTCTGTTCGTAACCAACCAAAGGCATATTCACCGCTCACTTTAATCGTTGCCGATTTCAATCCAGCGACATCACCGTCAGAGACTTCCATCAGTTCTGTTTTAAAACCTTTGCTTTCAGCCCAACGGAGATACATACGAAGCAACATTTCTGTCCAATCTTGAGCTTCCGTACCGCCAGAACCTGCTTGTAAGTCCACATAGCAATCGCAAGCATCATGTTCGCCACTAAACATTCGACGGAACTCTAATTTTTCAAGTTGTTGTTCGAGTTCATCTAATTCAGTTACCGCTTCATTGAAAGTGTCTTCGTCTTCTGCTTCGATGGCAAGTTCTAACAACCCATCAACATCTTCTAAGCCTTGTTCTAAATTTTTGATGGTATTTACAACTTGTTCTAAAGAAACACGTTCTTTACCAAGCGCTTGGGCTTTATCTGGATCATTCCAAACATCTGGCTGTTCTAATTCGGCATTGACTTCTTCTAAACGCTCAACTTTGGCATCGAAGTCAAAGATACCCCCGAAGCACCGAAGTGCGGCCGGATAAGTCGGTGATTTTATTTTTTACAGGATTGATTTCAAACATAATAAATTCACTGTGTGATAAAGTGTGGAATTATATGCTATTTTCTGATTTTTGGATAGTTTGACCTTGCAGAAATTAGCAATCTCTCTATAATTTCAGACTTTCTTACTCAAGCTAATTTAGGAACAAAAAATGAAGAAAATTTTTACCGCACTTTTGTGCATGGCTGCGGCTAATGCAATGGCAAACGATGCCACAATTAAAAGCAAATTACAGTCTCTTGGCGCATCCAATATTGATGTGAAATCCTCGCCAATTTCAGGTATCAAAACTGCCGTCACAGATCAAGGCGTACTTTATGTGACGGAAGATGGAAAATATGCTTTCCAAGGTAAACTTTACGAGCTCACAAATAATGGCCCAGTTGATGTGGCGGGTAAAATTTTAGTGGATAAACTTAATTCTTATAAAAATGAGATGATTATTTACCCCGCTAAAAATGAAAAGCATGTTGTGACAGTATTTATGGATATTACTTGCCATTATTGCCATTTGTTACATCAGCAATTAAAAGAATATAACGATCTTGGTATTACCGTGCGTTATTTAGCTTTCCCTCGTGCGGGTATGAATAACCAAACTGCAAAACAAATGGAAGCGATTTGGACGGCTAAAGATCCTGTTTTTGCTTTAAACGAAGCTGAAAAAGGTAATTTACCGAAAGAAGTTAAAACCCCAAATGTTGTGAAAAAACATTATGAATTAGGCGCACAATTTGGTGTAAATGGCACACCTAGTATAGTTACCTCAACTGGTGAGCTTATTGGCGGTTATTTAAAACCAGCTGATTTATTGAGCGCACTTGAAGAAACAGCGAAATGATTTTATAATGAAAAGCAAGGGGCAGATGCCTACCCCTTGTATTTAGTCGGTTATGCTTAATATGCTGGGGAGCTTAAAAGCATTAACAATACTAAGACTATGATATAACTACATAATTTAGGCATTATTAAAATCCTTAGCTGACACAATAGTTAGACTAATGGTCAGTAGGGCTTTTAACCCCTGTCAGCATTCAGGGTTAAAAGCCCTGACCGACAGGAAAAAGTATAGATAAAAGAGCTGTTGATTTCAACAGCTTTTTGCTTTTAGATATGAATTAATATCCAGTGAAAAAACTTATCAAACGCCGTGAAATTCCAGTTGGAAATTCTGTTTCAAACCATCCGTTATTAGATCGCCTTTATCGCGCTCGCCATATTCAAAACACCGAAGAATTAGACCGCACTTTAAAATCAATGCTGAATCCAAATCAGCTATATGGTATTGAGCAAGCCGTAAATTTATTAGTGGAAGCTTACCAACAACAGCAAAAAATAGTGATTGTTGGGGATTTTGATGCTGATGGCGCAACTAGCACGGCATTGAGTGTGCTTGCTTTAAAACAACTTGGTTTTTCCGATGTGGATTATCTTGTACCAAATCGATTTGAACAAGGTTATGGTTTGAGTATTCCTGTGGCTGAAATGGCTATTGAAAAGGGCGTTCAGCTATTAATGACGGTGGATAATGGCGTTTCATCTTTTGAAGGCGTTGCATTTTTGAAAGAGAAAGGTGTCCGTGTTTTAGTGACGGATCATCATTTACCACCGGAAACTTTGCCGCCAGCCGATGCTATTGTTAACCCTAATTTAAGTCAGTGTGGTTTTCCTTCAAAATCCTTAGCGGGCGTTGGTGTTGCGTTTTATTTGATGTTAGCCGTACGAGCAAAATTTCGTGAGCTCGGTATTTTTACTGCAGAAACACAACCTAATTTTACTGATTTACTCGATCTAGTGGCATTGGGTACTGTCGCTGATGTGGTGCCTTTAGATCAGAATAATCGTATCCTTGCTTATCAAGGCTTAATGCGGATTCGTGCACGGCGTTGCCGTCCCGGTATTGTTGCGTTGGCTGAAGTGGCTAACCGTAATGTTGAACAGTTTACTTCAAGTGATCTCGGTTTTTGTATCGGACCTCGTTTAAATGCAGCAGGGCGTTTAGACAATATGTCGATTGGGGTAGAGCTTTTACTGGCGGATGATATGCTAAAAGCCAGAGAATTCGCTTTAGATCTTGACCAACTCAACCAAACGCGTAAAGAAATTGAAGCAGGCATGAAGCTTGAGGCCCTAGAAATTTGCCAAAATCTCACCGCACTTTTTAAAGAGTTACCTTCGGGGATCACACTTTATCAACCAGATTGGCATCAAGGTGTGTTGGGCATTGTGTCGTCTCGGATTAAGGAGCAATATCACCGTCCAGTCATTGCCTTCGCGAAAGATGGTGAGGGAGTTTTGAAAGGTTCTGCGCGTTCCATCGAAGGTTTGCATATGCGTGATGTTTTGGAGCGTATTCATTCGCAACATCCTAATATGATTTTAAAATTTGGTGGCCATGCTATGGCTGCAGGATTAAGCCTTCGAGAAGAGCACTTTGACGATTTCCAACATATTTTTAATCAAACCGTTGCCGATTGGCTTGATGAAGAACATTTACAAGGTGTAATCTGGACCGATGGCGAATTAAATTCAAATGAATTTAATCTTGAAACGGCGGAACTGATAAAATCAGCAGGCCCTTGGGGACAAGCTTTCCCAGAGCCTTGTTTTGATGGAAAATTTAAAATTTTAGACCAGCGTGCAATTGGACAAAATCAAAACCATCTCAAAATGTTAGTGGAGCCAAGACAAGGCGGGCCTTTATTAGATGCAGTTGCGTTTAATATTGATACAAGATTATATCCCGATCTTTCAATTAAACAGGCAAGATTTGCATATAAATTGGATGTTAATGAGTTTCGTGGTAACCGAAATGTACAGCTTTTAGTGGAATATATTGAAGCGATTGATGAGTAATATTTTGAAATTTTATGGATTATTCGTATTAGGCTTATTTGGGTTTACATCATCGGTTCTAGCCGAAGTAAATCAAAAAGAATTTTCTACTCAAAATCCACCGCACTTACCATCTTCTGATGTCATGCATTTTGAAGATGGGCGGGATTATTTTTCTTATCAAGAGCCTGTTGAACAAGCGCCTAGAGCGGATAAAAAAATACGTATTCAATTCTTTTTTGATTACGATTGCCGAGTATGTTCGTCAGCGCAAGATATTTTGGAGCTTTATAGTCAAATGCGTACAAATAAAGTTGCGTTGGAGCAATATCCTATTGCAACTGCGGATAGCCAGTTTAGCGCACGCGTTTTTTATACCTTGCAAGCACTAAGTGCGGGTGAATTATCTAATGTTTTATTATTTGAAACTTCAGAAAAATCCCGTTATGCAGAATTGTCTGCGACAAATAAAATTCAACAATGGGCGGAAGAACAAGGTCTAGATAAACAGTTATTTATTCAAACTGAAAATTCAGAAAGAGTAAAAGAACAAATTCAAGATGCGATTGAATTGACAGAAGAGTATGGCGTCTTCACCTATCCTTACGTTGTCATTAGTGGAAAATATGTACTCACGGCGAGTACGCTTTATAACGATGATTATAGCGTGGCAGTGTTAGATTTTTTGGTAAATAAAATAGAACAGGAACAAAAGTGATGAAAATTGGAATTGTTGGCGCAATGGCGCAAGAAGTGGAAATTTTAAAAAATTTAATGGCAGAGAGAACTGAAACTCGAGTAGCAAGTGCGGTCATTTTTGAAGGCAAAATTAATGGTAAAGATATTGCATTGTTGCAATCAGGTATTGGCAAAGTGGCTGCTGCAATCGGTACGACGGCATTGTTGCAATTAGCCAAGCCAGATTTTGTGATCAATACTGGTTCTGCTGGTGGGGTAGCAAAAGGCTTGAAAGTGGGGGATATTGTGATTTCTGATGAAACACGCTACCACGATGCGGATGTGACAGCTTTTGGCTATGAAAAAGGGCAGTTACCCGCTAACCCCGCGGCATTTTTATCAGATAAAAAACTAGCTGACCTCGCTCAAGAAATTGCAGAAAAGCAAGGACAATCAGTAAAACGTGGTTTAATTTGCTCTGGCGATAGTTTTATTAATAGTGAAGACAAAATTGCACAAATAAAAGCTGACTTCACGAATGTGACGGGGGTTGAAATGGAAGCCACAGCGATTGCACAAGTTTGCTATGCTTTTAATGTGCCTTTTGTGGTGGTTCGAGCAATTTCTGATGGAGGAGATGGTGAAGCAAGTATGTCTTTTGAAGAGTTCTTACCGTTGGCTGCAAAACAGTCTTCATCATTAGTATTAGGGATGATTGATAGACTGTAGTAATAATCTTTTAATAAGATAATAAATTCTAAAATTGAATCATAAACATTATTTAAAAAGGCATAGCTTATTAGCTATGCCTTTTATATGAACTTACTAGAATTTATAGTTCAAACTCAGAATATAAGTTCTTCCACGTGCAAAGTTATAAAGCACTGTTTTATCTGAACCACCGTTACAAGCAGATGGATCTTTTGCACATTCGATAGAATTATTTAAACTTGAATAATATCTTTGTGAAGCCGCATCATTTCCAGCATCCAACGGATCAACATAACGTTTATCTAATAGATTTTGTACTTCCGCTTTAATAATCAAATCTTTGATTGGTTCATAGCTGACGTGTAAATCTAAAATAATAGGTTGTTTTTTAATATATTCTGTCTTTTTAATAGCATAATAAATTTCGTCGCTCGTAGTATTTTTTTCATAGCGAGAGCCGTTGATGTATTCTTCTTGAGTTGTAGCACGCTTACTTTTTCCATAGTAACGGGCTGCGATACCAAGAGTTAATTTTTGATCAAACCAGCGAGTGCCAAGCTCTAATCTACCGTAGTCTTTTGGTAACATAGTGATTCGTGATAAACCATAACCTTGTTTCAAAATATCTTTGTTTGAGGCATTATTCGGTCGTGGGCTGGCATCTGCATAATTGGTCGGCTGATTCGTGCGTTGATAAGCATAGGATAAGTTCGCAAAAAAACGTCCCATATCATAATTCAGCTCTAACTCAGCTCCACTTTTTTTCACTATTGGTTGATAATTTTGATGAGCAATCGTCAGACGAAAACCATTGACGCTTGCCCACTCAGGAAGAACACCATCTCGCGACCAATCTCCATACACATTGTGGATATAGTTTTCAATAAAGCTACGATAGCCAACAACCTTAACTCCTAATACATCGTCTTGAGTAAAAACGCCTTTTTTATAGGTATTAAAACCAAGTTGATAAGTTTCTGCTCGTTCAGGTTTTAATGCGGTATTCACCCCCGCATCAGACACTTGAGAGAAAAACATCTCTTGAATATTCGGCATTCTGTGTGTGCGCGAATAAGTGAAAAATGGCATAAAATAATCGCTTAGCTCAGCACTTAATGTGGCAGAATGATTGAACGCTGTTTTATGCCCTGATTTATGCAAAATTGGTTCATTATTTGGTGTTGGTGTATTTTCGTAACCTACATACTCACCGTTAAATGCATAATGCGTAAAATTGACACTATAGTCTAAATGGTAAATTCCTTTAGAAAGTGCGGTATCAAAATACACTGTTTTAAATTTTTGTTTACCGGAAGGTTGTAAGATTACTGAACGTTGAGGCAGTAAACTTTGAGTACCCTCTAGCGGCCCATCTGTATACTTGTAACGACCAGGTTCGCCTGATGCTCCTTTGTAAAATAAACTTAGCTCTTTTGGAAAACGGTTTTTACTGTATTCATTGGTAAAATAGTTAAAACCTAATGTGGTTTTTAAATCGATTTCTTTTGGCAGCAAGAAAGTATGGCTGTTGTTAATATCAATAATATTCGCTGCATTTTTTGTGATAAGTTTATCTCTAACTAGCCAACCTACAAAAAATCCACCTTTAGGATAAATGGTTTTGCCAATGTTATGTGCAGCCATTAAATTAAGATCAAGATAGCTGTTATTATTGAAGTTATAATTGACTTGGTAATTACGGTTTTCAATTTTACGTGAACCAATTTTATTATCTAATGTGCGTAGTTGCGCTCCTAAATTATGGTGATCATCTCCATATTCAAATTTTAATAAATGGCTACGTGAGCGAGATTGCAAACTACCTGGTTCAATAGGTGCAACACTATATTGATCTTTATTGCGTTCAAAGCTTTCATCAGTTTCTTTTATGTCTGCTTGTAGTTCTGGTATATCTTGTAAAGGCTTACCATTATCTATATCTTTAAGTATTTTTTTTCTTTTTATAGTTGTTGGGCTTGTTGGGAATGCAATCTCTTTGCAATTAGGCGTATAACCCTCTATTACTCTTGTATCTGCTAAATAAGGATTTTTAGTATTACAGGTCCAAGAATTTTGACTTAAATCAGGAGCCCATTGTCCAGCAGAATTTAAAACATAACCATCATTACGAAAAATCTTTTCTTTCTCTTTAGCGAGAATATCCTGCCCTAATGATGCTAATCGTTCTCCGCCACCGATACGATAATCTTGTGAAACCTCACGTTGGCTATAGCCATACACTACGCCTACATAGCCACCATTATCAAGCCATTTTCTGCCTGCAGCCATCGTCATAAAATTGGATTTAGTAGCATTGCTCCCTGTCATTCCTTTTACGATGAGTCCAAAAGGTTTGTCATCAGTAATAACATCATTGACGCCTAATGTTCTAAAATTAGCACTTCCAGATAAGGTGTTTATACCATTGGAACCAGAAAAATTACTTTTATTAACATCTACACCAGCAATAAAATTGGGATCTATCGCTGCACCAAATTGAGAGCTACCACCAGATTGTCCCGAATCCATTGAGGTGGAATAAAAGGTTTGTGTGACGCCATCGACCATAGTATTGACACGACCTAACCCATTTTCACCACGAATATTCACAGAAACTACGCCTGAGCCTTTATCTTGTTGAGTAAATGCCCCAGGGATACTTCGAATGACTTGATCGATAGTCTGGGTTTCTTTAAAAATATGCTCTCGGGTGCTTTTTGCTTTCGCTTCTGTAAAAGGTTTTTTATCGTTGGCGACATTTTTTTCTACTACATCAATTTGCTCTAGCGTTTCTTCTGCCTGAGCTTCCACAATAGATACACTTAATGTATTGATAAGACAAAATGTAATTAAATTTAATCGAATAACTTTCTGCATTATTACTTCCTTATTTTTTTGAGAAAGATTCGTATTATCTTATTGTGTTTTGTAAAACTCAATAATTTTTTACTAAAATTAATATAAAACTCTAAAAAAATGAAAAAAATTAATTTATAAAAGAGGGCTCTTTAACTAAAAAGCTTATAGGTGCGCGTTTGTTATTTTTTACTCTTTGTTAGTGGATCTTGAGTTAAGTTTGAAAGGTGGCAATAGCGAAATAGAGTGTTTATCTTTATAATACGTCAACTTTTGATAAGTAAAGGATAAGTTATATGGGAACGATTATTACCGTTGATGGGCCTAGTGGTGCTGGAAAAGGCACGCTTTGTTACGCTTTAGCAGAAAAGCTAGGTTATGCCTTATTGGATAGTGGAGCAATTTATCGCGTTACAGCATTGGCGGCATTACAACGTAAAACTGATTTAACAAATGAATCGGCACTAGCTGAATTAGCTCGTCACTTAGATATTCAATTTATTCCTCAAAATGGCGAGGTGAATATTTTACTTGCTGGCATGAATGTAAGTCATTTAATTCGCACTCAAGAAGTCGCTGATGCCGCATCTAAAGTCGCTGTGTTTCCAGAAGTGCGGTCAGCTTTATTACAGCTTCAGCAAGATTTTGCGAAAAATGATGGATTAATTGCTGATGGTAGAGATATGGGGACTGTGGTATTCCCAAATGCTCAAGTGAAGTTATTTTTAGATGCAAGTGCTGAAGAACGAGCAAAAAGACGCTATAAACAGTTGCAAAATAAAGGAATAAATGGTAACTTTGAGCGGATTTTAGCCGAGATAAAAGAGCGTGATTTTCGTGATAGAAATCGAGAGGTTGCGCCTCTAAAACCGGCTGATGATGCTTTATTATTGGATAGCACAACGTTGAGTATTGGTGAAGTTATTGATCAGGCGTTAGCTTATATTCAAGAAAAGGTGTCAGTTTCGATTTAACTGTTTGTTCAAGGAAGAATAAACATTTATCCTCAACCCCGCATTTTATGGATTTTAATGTGGATGTTATTAACTTAAATTAAGAAGATTATTTATATGTCAGAATCTTTTGCTCAACTTTTTGAAGAATCATTAAAAGGCCTTGAAACTCGTCAAGGTTCAATCGTTAGCGGTACTGTAGTAGCTATCCAAAAAGGCTTTGTGCTTGTTGATGCAGGTTTAAAATCTGAGTCTGCAATCCCAGTTGCTGAATTCTTAAATGCACAAGGTGAACTTGAAATCCAAGTTGGCGATACTGTAAATGTTGCATTAGATGCAGTTGAAGATGGTTTCGGTGAAACTAAACTTTCTCGTGAGAAAGCTGTTCGTCACGAATCTTGGATTGAATTAGAAAAAGCTTACGAAGAAAAAGCGACCGTTATCGGTTTAATCAATGGCAAAGTGAAAGGTGGTTTCACAGTTGAGTTAAACGGTGTTCGTGCATTCTTACCAGGTTCTTTAGTTGATACTCGTCCAGCACGTGAAGCAGATCACTTACTTGGTAAAGAATTAGAATTCAAAGTAATCAAATTAGATCAAAAACGTAACAATGTTGTTGTTTCTCGTCGTGCGGTGATTGAATCTGAAAACAGCCAAGAACGTGAACAAGTATTAGAAAATCTTGTTGAAGGTTCAGAAGTTAAAGGTATCGTTAAAAACTTAACTGAGTACGGTGCATTCGTTGATCTTGGTGGTGTTGACGGTTTATTACATATCACAGATATGGCTTGGAAACGTGTTAAACATCCAAGCGAAATCGTGAATGTTGGCGATGAAGTTACTGTTAAAGTATTAAAATTTGATAAAGATCGTACTCGTGTATCTTTAGGCTTAAAACAATTAGGTCAAGATCCATGGGCTGCAATTGCTGAAAATCACCCAGTAAACAGCAAATTAACTGGTAAAGTAACTAACTTAACAGACTATGGTTGTTTCGTTGAGATCTTAGATGGCGTTGAAGGTTTAGTTCACGTTTCTGAAATGGATTGGACTAACAAAAATATCCACCCATCTAAAGTTGTTAGCTTAGGCGATACTGTAGAAGTAATGGTATTAGAAATTGATGAAGAACGTCGTCGTATTTCTTTAGGCTTAAAACAATGTAAAGCTAACCCATGGACTCAATTTGCTGAAACTCACAATAAAGGCGATAAAGTAACTGGTAAAATCAAGTCTATCACTGATTTCGGTATCTTCATTGGTCTTGAAGGTGGTATCGATGGTTTAGTTCACTTATCTGATATTTCTTGGAATGTATCAGGTGAAGAAGCAGTTCGTAACTACAAAAAAGGTGACGAAGTTTCTGCAGTAGTATTAGCTGTTGATGCAGTGAAAGAGCGTATCTCTTTAGGTATCAAACAACTTGAAGAAGATCCATTCAATAACTTCGTAGCAATCAACAAAAAAGGCGCTGTAGTATCTGCAACTGTAGTTGAAGCAGATGCAAAAGGTGCTAAAGTTGAATTAGCGGGCGGCGTTGAAGGTTATATCCGCGCAGCTGATTTAACAAATGAAGTTGCTGCAGGTGATGTGGTTGAAGCTAAATACACTGGTGTAGATCGTAAATCTCGTATCGTTCACTTATCAGTGAAAGCAAAAGATCAAGCTGAAGAAGCTGCGGCAGTTGCAAATGTGAATAACAAACAAGAAGAAGTTGCTATTCCAAACGCAATGGCTGAAGCATTTAAAGCAGCTAAAGGTGAATAATTAATTCACGTAGTAAGGCTGGGCTGATGTCCAGCCTTATTTTTAGGGCTTATTGCTAATAAATTGAAATAATGTATTAGCAATAAATCTTAATTTGAATAATATTAAGGGAGAAAAGACGATGACTAAGTCAGAACTTATAGAAAAATTATTAGCGAAACATCCGACTTTATCCGTAAAAGAAATTGAAAATATGGTAAAAGATATTTTGGAGTTTATTTCTCAATCTCTTGAAAATGGCGATCGTGTTGAGTTGAGAGGATTTGGAAGTTTTTCACTGCATTATCGTAATCCTCGTTTAGGGCGTAATCCAAAAACGGGTGATTCTGTTAAATTAGAAGCTAAATCTGTACCGCACTTTAAAGCTGGTAAAGAATTAAAAGAGCGTGTAGATATTTATTAATAAAATTAAAATGGTCGAATATGACTTTCAAACTACAACGTTTGCCATTATTTAGAAAAGTCATATTTTAAGGAAATGTTATGATTAAATATATTTTAGGTATTGTGATTTTTATCGCTATCGTGTTGGTTGCAATTACCATTGGAGCAAATAATGATCAAGTTATTACATTTAATTATATTGTGGCGGAAAGTCAGCTCCAACTATCAACTCTTGTTGCTATTTTATTTGGATTAGGTTTAATTCTTGGCTGGTTAATCACCGCTTTTTTCTATCTTAAGTTAAAACTTAAAAATATGGCATTGGCTCGTCAAGTTAAGCGCCAAACTTTACAAATCAACGAGTTGACTACTGTGCGCGATAAGGTCGCCTGATGCTAGAATTACTCTTTCTACTATTGCCTATCGCTGCAGCCTATGGTTGGTACATGGGGCAGCGTAGTGCAAAGAAAGATCAAGATGACATTAGTAATAAACTCTCCCGAGATTATGTTACGGGGGTAAATTTCTTACTTTCTAATCAAACCGATAAAGCTGTAGATTTGTTTTTGGACATGCTTCAGAAGCAAGAAACTGAAAATGAAATCGAAAGCCACTCCCAATTTGAAGCTGAGCTTACACTTGGCAATCTATTCCGCTCTAGAGGCGAAGTTGATCGCGCATTGCGTATTCACCAAGCTTTAGACCTTAGTCCTAATTATACATTTGAGCAAAAATTACTCGCAAAGCAGCAGCTTGCTAGAGATTTTATGGTGGTTGGTTTTTTTGACCGAGCTGAAAATCTTTATATTTTACTAGTGGATGAACCTGAATTTGCAGAAAATGCTTTACAGCAACTTTTAGTGATTTATCAAAAGACTAAAGAATGGAAAAAAGCGGTTAATATTGCTGAAAAACTCGCTAAAATAAAACCAAAAGAGAATAATATTGAACTTGCGCAATGTTATTGTGAATATTCACAAAGTTTAGAACCTGAAAGTGCGGTTGAAAAACGCAGTTTTTTACAAAAAGCTTTGGCGGTTTCTCCTACTTGTGTTCGCGCTTCGTTATTACTCGCAAATTTAGAAATGCTTGAAGGTCAATATCAACAAGCGGCAAAAATACTAGAAAATGTTTTAGAGCAAAATCCAGATTATACAGGTGAAATTTTGTCACCTTTAAAACATTGTTATGAAGAATTAAATCAGTTAGGTAACTTTGAGTTATTCTTAATTCGTGCTGGCCAAATTACTAATAATGACGAAGTAGAGCTAGCTTTGGTTAAATTAATTGAAGAAAAAGATGGTAAGTCTGCTGCTCAGGCTAAGCTTTATCAGCAACTCACGAAAAAGCCAAGTACTTTAATTTTCCATCGTTTTATGCAGTATCAAATTGATGATGCAGAAGACGGGCGGGGAAAAGAAAGCCTAATTTTATTACATAAAATGGTGGGTGAAAGAATTAAGCAAACATCGGCCTATCGTTGTACAAATTGTGGTTATCAAATCCATAAGCTATTGTGGAATTGCCCATCTTGCCGTCAATGGGAAAGTATTAAACCAGTTTCAAGTCAAGAACATAATTAATTGATACTCAGCGAGGTAACATTATGACAAGCAAAATTATTGTGGCATTGGACTATGAGAAAGAAGCAGAGGCTCTTGCTTTAGTTGATCAAATTGATCCGAGTTTGTGTCGATTAAAAGTGGGTAAAGAAATGTTTACTACACTTGGTATTAATTTTGTAAAACAATTACATCAACGTAATTTCGATGTTTTCTTAGATCTTAAATATCATGATATTCCAAATACTGTAGCAAGAGCGGTCCGTTCAGCAGCTGATTTGGGAGTATGGATGGTTGACCTGCATGCAAGCGGTGGGCTACGAATGATGGAAGAAGCTAAGAGAATTCTTGAACCTTATGGGAAAGATGCGCCATTGCTTATTGCTGTGACGGTATTAACTAGCATGGAAGATTTGGATTTATTACAAATTGGGATTAATGCATCGCCAATGGAACAAGTTTTACGCTTAGCTCATTTAACCCAACGCGCAGGTTTGGATGGTGTGGTTTGCTCTCCGCAAGAAGTTGAAATTTTACGTAACGCTTGTGGAGAAGAGTTTAAATTGGTGACCCCAGGGATTCGTCCAATTGGCGCTGATTTTGGTGATCAACGACGTGTGATGACTCCTACTGCTGCGATTCGTGCTGGTTCAGATTATTTAGTGATAGGGCGTCCTATTACTAAAGCTGATAATCCAGCAGAGGTTCTTCGTTCTATTAATGCATCTATTGGGTAATTATGATGTCAGATTCTATTTTAGTGTATTCAACCGATGTGGGGAGAATTAAAGAGGAAAAGGCTTCTGTAGTTCGCCCAAAAGGAGACGGTATTGTACGTATCCAAAAACAAACAAGTGGTAGAAAAGGTGCAGGCGTATCGGTTATAACTGGTTTAGATTTATCTGATGAGGAATTGAAAAAATTAGCTGCTGAACTAAAAAAACGTTGTGGATGTGGTGGCTCAGTTAAAAATGGCATTATTGAGATTCAAGGTGAAAAGCGTGATTTGCTCAAACAATTGTTAGAGCAAAAAGGGTTTACCGTTAAATTATCAGGTGGATGATTAAAAAGGCGCATTAGCGCCTTTTTTGTTAAAGATTTAAAATTTCTTTAACGAAAGGGATCGTAAGGTTTCGTTGCGCTTGTAAAGAGGCTTTATCTAGTAGATCAAGCGCTTCAAATAATGTGTGCATGTCTCGTGCTAGTCGTGTAAGTAAAAAATTAGCCGTCTCATTGGGTAATTGAATTCCTCGTTGATAAGCGTTATGTTGCAGCACACTAATTTTTTGCTCGTCAGTTAAAGAATTTAATTGATAAATTTCACCCCAAGTCAAACGAGAGTTCAAATCAGGCAATTTTACAGAAAGTGCGGAAGGAGATTTGTCTGAACTAATAAGCAAAAGCGTTTTTCCGCTCGCTTTAATTCGATTGAATAGATCAAAAATAGCTAATTCCCATTCATCATTGCCGATCACAGTTTGTACATCATCTAGGCACACTAATTCTTGCTGTTCTAGATTTTCAAGAACTGCGGTAGAAAAATATTGAGATTTGCTGAGTGGCACATAAATAGCAGTACGTTGATTGATTAAATATTCGTTACTGAATGCTCTCAGAAGATGAGTTTTTCCAGAACCTTTATTTCCCCAAATATAGAAAAACTGTTGTTTTAATTCAGCCGAATTTTTGTGTAAAGAATCGAGCAATAAAAGATTATTATCGCCGTAAAAGTTTTCTAATGTGGCATCATCAATTTGATGAATGGGTAAGGGAAGCTGCTTATTCAAATATTTATGTATTAGAGATTATAAGTAAGAAAAAGGGCTAAATTGGTATTTAACCCTTTTAAAAGGAGCCTTATTCTACTTCATTTTTTGCTTTCGGTAAAACAAGGTTTAAGATGATAGCAACAATCGCGCACAAGCTGATACCTTTTAGTGATACGTTACCCACATCTACAAACATATTGCCGATACCAAATGTCATGACGACAGAAATAATACATAGATTACGCGCTTCGGTAACATCAACTTTGCCACGAATTAAGGTGCTCATGCTCACGACCGCGATTGAACCGAAAACAAGCATCATAATTCCACCCATTACTATAGTTGGAATTGTTGATAGGAATGCACCAACTTTTCCACAGAATGAAATGGCAATAGCCCAAACCGCAGCCCAAGTCATAATATTAGGGTTGAAATTTCGGGTTAACATTACTGCACCAGTTACTTCCGCATAGGTTGTATTTGGTGGCCCTCCCACTAAAGATGCAGCTGCAGTTGCTAAGCCGTCTCCCAATAAAGTGCGGTGTAATCCTGGTTTTTTTAAAAAGTCTTTACCTGTTACAGAGCTGATTGCCATAATGCCGCCCACGTGTTCTACTGCAGGTGCAATGGCAATTGGTAACATATAAAGAATAGCTTCTAAGTTAAATTCAGGCGCAGTTAATTTTGGTAAGCTGAACCAAGGCGCATCAATCACTGGTTGGAAATTAATTAAACCTAGGAATAAACATAAAATATAGCCCGCAGTAATACCAAACATAATTGGGATGAGTTTCATCAATCCTTTGGCAAATACTGCCACAGATAAAGTAGTAAGAAGAGTTACCATTGAAACTAATACAGCGTCGTTATACGCATAAGCACTATTTTTGCCTAGTGACATATCAACAGCCACAGGGGCAAGTCCCATACCAATGATAATGATCACTGGACCAACTACAATCGGTGGGAAAATGCGTTGTAATGCTTCTGTTCCGCGTAATTTTACTAACGTGCTTAGCGCTAGATATACAAGACCAGCAGATGCTAAACCACCCATAGTGGTCGCAATGCCCCAAGTTTGAACACCATATTGAATCGGCGCGATAAAGGCAAAAGATGAGGCTAAGAAAATAGGAACTCGTTTGCCTGTGCAAAGTTGGAAGAGTAGGGTGCCAACGCCAGCGGTTAATAATGCCGTATTGGAATCAAGGCCTGTAATTAATGGTACAAGAACGAGCGCACCAAATGCGACAAAGAGCATTTGTAGGCCAACGAATGATTGTTTTAATGTACTTTGTTTTTCCGAAGGGAAAGAAGAAGTTTGATTTGTCATTTAGTTTCAACTCTCTGTTTGAATTAACTTAAAGTGCGGTCAGTTTTTCTTGTGTTTCACGTACACAAAAAGACGGCAAGAAAATGCCGTCCATTTTTTATTTTGGGGGATTATTTGGTCCCAAAAATTTTATCACCCGCGTCACCTAGACCCGGAATAATGTAACCATGTTCATTTAGGTGGCTATCAATAGAAGCGCAGTAAAGTTCAATGTCAGGATGTGCAGCTTCAAGAGCCTTAATACCTTCTGGCGCAGCGACTAATACTAATACTTTGATGTGTTTGCAACCTTTTGCTTTTAGAAGATCAAGGGTTGCAATCATTGAACCACCAGTTGCAAGCATTGGATCGACAACAATTGCAAGGCGCTCTTCTAAATCGCTAGCTAATTTTTGGAAGTAAGGGACGGGTTCAAGGGTTTCTTCATTACGGTAGATCCCCACTACGCTGATACGTGCGCTTGGTACGTGTTCAAGTACACCATCCATCATACCTAAACCTGCACGTAAAATTGGTACAACCGTTACTTTTTTACCTTTAATTCGATCGATTTCTACTGGACCATTCCAACCGTTGATTGTTACTTTTTCAGTTTCTAAATCAGACGTTGCTTCATAGGTTAGTAGGCTACCGATTTCTGTTGCCAGTTCACGGAATTTTTTTGTATCAATCTCAGCTTCACGCATTACACCAAGTTTGTGTTTTACAAGTGGGTGTTTTACTTCAACCAGTTTCATTTTCACTCTCCTTTTGACTCTTAAAAAACAAATTGACGAATTCTAGATTAAAAAAAGACAAAATGGTAGAGGTTTATAAAAATATTCTGACTTGAAACGGGAGTTCTCAATACAATATTATCTTTAAACTGGTCGAATACTCTCTGTATCTAATTTTGCATCAAATTCATTAAGCAGAATTTGTAATTTACTATCTTTTTGCAACTCATTTTGCGCCCTTTCCCGCAATGCTTGATAAATATTACGACGATATTCAATTGGAGTCGTGACATTGCTATCATCAATATTAATTGTTAATCGAATATCTTTACCTTGCAATTTGCTTAAAGCTTCAACCAAATTTTTTATACTTCTGTCTTGGCGTAAATGAGATTTTTCTGAATGTAGTCCAAGATTGATTTCATCATCAGTTTTGCTTTGTAAGAAACAATTTAACGCTAATTCTTTGCTAAATCCTGTTACACCCGAACGTTCAACTATATCTGCCCACTCATTTTGTTGTTGAGTTTGGGTAATGATTTTTAAACGTAATTCAGGCGTAATATCTTTCAAAATAGCCTGTTTTATATCGGAAGGACGAACGCCTGTATCGGCTTTAGCAAGTTCTGGATTGCTCCATTCCCAACGATAGGTGTCAGCACTCAAGATTTCTTGCTCATCTTGAGTAATTTCTGCACTATCATCACTTGAGTTTTCTTCTGTGCTATTTTCTTGTGGAGCCTGTTCGGCATTTGGTAGTGATGTTGACTTTTCTATGTGCTTGGGCTTCGGCTCAGTCATTTCTCGCACGGGAAGTGCGGTCATTTTTTTATGAGATTTTTCTTCATCCAGTTCTTGGATATGATGTAAAGTTTCACTTACTGCAGCTAATGATTCAGCTTTGTGTTCTTGACGTTCTTGGTTTTCGAGTTGTGTTAAATGTTCCAGCGCATCTAAAGCCGAAAGGCTTGCTAAATTTGGAATGCTCGTTTTATTTGGTTTTGCTTGAGAATAAGCTGATTTGATACTTTGTGACAGTACCGGTACATCCACATAATTACCCGTATTTTCAACCGCACTTGGAGTTGATGGCGGTGGAGTAATAGTGGTGTCAGCCTTTGGTACTGCCGTAAGGAACTTTGGGTGGAATGCCAATGCCCTCAATAGTGTCATTTCTGCGCCAATACGACGATTTGGCGCATTTGATAAATCTTTTCTACCAGAAACAATGACTTGATAAAAAAACTGAACATCTTCTGGAGAGATATGTTTGGCTAAAAATGAAAAATGTTCATTGTCATCTGAAGATTTTTGTGGAAGAAGTTGCATGAGTGCAATTTGATGTAATTTTTCTGCACATTCGCCAAGTAATTTATCCCAATCGCCTGCTACATCTGCAACTCTTTGCAGTGTTCTCATTAAGAGTTCACCATTGCCTTGATGTAAGGCATATAAAATATCAACAGAATAGTTATCATCAAGCAACCCTAACATATTGCTTACAACACTATTAGTAACTTGTCGGTCACCCATAGCAATGGCTTGATCGGCTAAACTTAAGCTATCACGAATACTTCCTTGCGCCGCTTTTGCAAGTTTAACTAATGCAGGTTCTTCAAAAGGAATATTTTCTTGCGTCAGAATATGGGCAAGATGCTGGGAGATTTGCGTTTCATCTAATGCTTTGAGATGAAATTGTAAACAGCGAGAAAGAATAGTTACAGGTAATTTTTGTGGATCCGTTGTCGCGAGTAAGAATTTTACATATTCTGGTGGTTCTTCTAAAGTCTTGAGCAACGCATTAAATGAATGACGAGATAGCATATGGACTTCATCGATTAAGTAAACCTTAAATCTGCCCACAACTGGTTTATATTGCACGTTATCTAATAATTCGCGCGTGTCTTCAACTTTTGTGCGGGATGCCGCATCAATTTCAATTAAATCAATGAAATTGCCTTGCTCAATGGCTTTACAATTTTTACATTCACTACAAGGTGTAGCCGTTATACCATGTACGCAATTTAATCCTTTTGCAAATAATCTGGCAATAGAGGTTTTCCCTACACCACGGGTGCCTGAAAAGAGGTAAGCGTGATGTAGTCGATTATCTTTTAATCCATTTGCTAATGCCGTGATAATGTGTTCTTGCCCAACGACATCAGCAAATGTTTTTGGTCGCCACTTTCTGGCTAAGACTTGATAGCTCATCGAATTATTAATTAATGACCTTCAAAATTGACGAGTGTATAGCAATCAACGCCCAAATTATTTAAGCGTTTTTCGCCACCTAATTCAGGTAAATTAATCACAAATGCAGCGTGTTTTACCACTCCACCTAAACGTTGAACTAATTTTACCGTTGCTTCAACGGTGCCACCTGTTGCTAATAAATCATCAATGATTAAAACATTGTCACCTTCTGAAATTGCATCAACGTGCATTTCCAAAGTATCTTGACCATATTCTAATTGATAAGATTGAGAAATAGTTTCGCGCGGTAATTTTTTAGGTTTACGTACTAATTCAAAAGGTAAACCAAGTGCTAGGGCAACAGGTGCGCCAAAAATAAAACCACGAGATTCAGTTCCAAGCACTTTGGTAATTCCTTTATCGCGATATTGTTCCACAATAAGATCTACTGTTGCTTTAAAAGCTGCTGGAACTTCTAAAAGGGTAGTAATGTCGCGGAAGATAATGCCTTCTTTTGGATAGTTAGGAATTGATTTGATAGAAGATTTAATTAAATCAAGTTGTGTAGTCATAAATAATGCTCAAAAGTGCGGTAAAAAAAGAAACGTTTTTAGGATGGTATCTTATCATAAAAAAATAAAAAGGTAGGAAAATAAAAATCCCCTATTGGGGATTTTTATTTAGGTTTGAATTTATAATTTAAGATAAATTAAAACTTCTTAAATAGAAATTATTTTTTCTTTGCTTTTGCATTTGGAAGGTCGGTGATTGAGCCTTCAAATACTTCCGCAGCTAAACCAACAGACTCGTGTAAAGTTGGGTGAGCGTGGATAGTTAATGCAATATCTTCTGCATCGCAACCCATCTCGATAGCAAGACCGATTTCACCTAATAATTCCCCACCGTTAGAACCCACGATTGCACCGCCAAGTACACGATGAGTATCTTTATCAAAGATTAACTTCGTCATACCTTCTGAACATTCAGAAGCAATCGCACGGCCTGATGCTGCCCAAGGGAATTTAGCGACTTCGTAGTTTAAACCTTCTTGTTTACATTCTTTTTCTGTTTTACCTACCCAAGCCACTTCTGGTTCGGTATAAGCAATGGATGGAATTACTTTAGGATCGAAGTAGTGTTTTTGTCCCGCAATGACTTCTGCAGCAACGTGGCCTTCATGAACACCTTTGTGCGCTAGCATTGGTTGACCTACAATATCCCCAATAGCGTAGATATGTGGCACATTGGTGCGCATTTGTTTATCGACATGAATGAAACCACGATCATCTACTTCAACGCCTGCTTTACCTGCATCAATCAATTTGCCATTTGGTACACGACCGATAGCGACAAGCACCGCATCATAACGTTTGGTGTCATTGCATGCTTTGCCTTCCATTGAAACGTAGATACCATCATCTTTTGCTTCAACAGCAGTCACTTTGGTTTCAAGCATTAACTTGAATTTTTTCTCGATTTGTTTGGTGTAAATTGCAACAACATCTTTATCCGCTGCAGGGATAACTTGGTCGAACATTTCCACAACTTCAATTTCTGAACCTAATGCGTGGTAAACCGTACCCATTTCTAAACCGATGATACCGCCACCCATAATGAGAAGTTTTTTAGGTACTTCTTTTAATTTAAGCGCATCAGTTGAGTTCCAAATACGTGGATCTTCATGTGGAATAAATGGTAATTCAATTGGGCGAGAGCCTGCTGCAATAATCGCGTTATCAAATTTGATTGTAGTTGGATGGCCATCACGGTCACGCGCGACTAAAGTATTAGGATCAGTAAATGCAGCTAAGCCTTCAACAACAGTGACTTTACGCGCTTTTGCCATACCCGCTAAACCACCGGTTAATTTAGCAACAACCGCTTCTTTACCTGCACGAACTTCATCTAAATCAATTCTTGGCTCACCAAAGTAAATACCATTTTTACTTGCGTGTTTTGCTTCTTCAATCACTTTTGCTACGTGCAACAATGCTTTAGATGGGATACAACCTACATTTAAACATACCCCACCAAGAGTTGAATAACGTTCAACTAATACAGTTTCTAAACCTAAATCCGCACAACGGAACGCCGCAGAATAACCTGCTGGGCCAGCACCAAGTACGACGACTTGGGTTTTAATTTCTTTACTCATTTTTACCTCGTAAAAACGTTCAAAATATTGACCGCACTTTTTGCGATCTTTGCGATCATAATGGATTTGCTAAAACGTCCTTTCTCCTAAGTTAGAAGAAAGGGGCTTTATTACATAATCAAACGGCGTAAATCTGCTAATACAGCACCGATATAGCTGATGAATCGTGCACCATCCGCACCATCAATGACACGGTGGTCGAATGATAATGACATTGGAAGAATTAAGCGTGGCGCAAATTCTTTACCATTCCATACTGGTTCCATTGATGATTTAGACACACCAAGGATGGCCACTTCTGGCGCGTTTACGATTGGTGCAAAGTGAGTTGTACCAATACCACCAAGACTTGAAATGGTGAAACAGCCACCTTGCATATCAGATGCAGTCAATTTGCCTTCACGTGCTTTTTTCGATACTTCCATTAATTCACGTGAAAGTTCGATAATGCCTTTTTTGTTCACGTTCTTGAATACAGGCACTACTAAGCCATTTGGCGTATCTACTGCGACACCAATGTTAATATATTTTTTCAGGATTAAGCGTTGTGCATCTTCGGTAATTGAGCTGTTGAAACGAGGATACGCTTCTAATGCTTTCGCTACCGCCTTCATGATGAATACAACTGGCGTGATTTTCACACCAAGTTTTTGTTTTTCTGCTAACGCATTTTGTTCTTTACGGAATGCTTCTAAATCCGTGATATCAGCTTTATCGAAGTGAGTAACATGTGGAATCATTACCCAGTTACGATGTAAGTTAGCGCCTGAAATTTTATTGATACGGCTTAATTCAACTTCTTCTACTTCACCAAATTTGCTGAAGTCAACTTTTGGCCATGGTAATAAGCCTAAGCCAGCGCCATTCGCTACGCCATTGCCAGCAGCTTGTGCTGTTGCACCGCTTTCATAAGCTTTAACTGCGGTCTTAACATAAGATTCGATATCTTCTTTAACGATACGACCTTTACGACCTGTACCTTTTACTTTATCTAAGTTTACGCCAAATTCACGTGCTAAACGACGAATAACAGGAGTAGCATGCGCATAGCCAGCGCTTGCCACCACTTGTTCTTGGCTTAAGCCTGACACGTTACCACCTTGTGTTGGTGCTGCAGAAGCTGGTGCCACTGTTGGTACTGGAGCTGTAGCTTGCGCAACCGGGGCTGCTGCAGGTACTGAGCCTGCCACTTCAAAGCGCATAATTAGTGAACCAGTCGATACTTTATCACCTGATTTCACGAGAATTTCTTTTACTACACCGCCGAATGGAGCAGGAACTTCCATTGACGCTTTATCACCTTCAACGGTAATTAATGATTGATCTTCTGAAACAGTATCACCAACGGCAACCATAATTTCAGTCACATTGACTTCATCACCACCGATATCTGGCACATTCACATCTTTAATTGCAGATGTTGTGGCAACTACAGGTGCAGCTGTTTGAGCTGGTACTGATGCAGCAACTGGAGCAGCTGATGCAGTTTCAAATTTCATGATGAGTTTACCAGTTGAAACTTTATCGCCAACATTAATTAAAATTTCTTTTACCACACCTGCGATTGGTGCTGGAACTTCCATTGAAGCTTTATCGCCTTCAACATTGATGATTGATTGATCAATTTCAACACTATCACCCACTTTAACCATAATTTCAGTAACGTTTACTTCATCAGAACCGATATCTGGTACGTTTACTTCAACAACTGCCGACGCAGTTGGCGCAGTAGCAACTACTGGTGCTGCAGGTGCTTCAGGCGCTGGTGCTGCGCCCGCTGCTTCTAATACGAGCATTGGGGTGCCTGTTGTGACTTTATCACCGACTTTGACTAAAACCTCTTTTACAACACCCGCTTCTGGTGCAGGCACTTCCATTGAAGCCTTATCACCTTCAACGTTAATGATAGATTGATCAACAGAGATGGTATCGCCTACGTTTACCATGACTTCTGTTACTGTAACTTCATCACTACCAATATCAGGAATTTGAATTTGTTTTGACATTTTTTTGTTCCTTTTAAAGTGCGGTCATAAAACACGATGTTTTTTGACCGCAGTTTTCATCAATTACGCGTAAAGCGGATTGATACGATCTACATTCAAACCGAATTTCGCAATCGCATCTGCAACAACTTGGCTAGATACTGTACCTTCTTTCGCTAATTGAGAAAGTGCAGCAACCACAACATAACGTGCATCAATTTCGAAGTGTTCACGTAAGTTTGCACGGCTGTCTGAACGGCCGAAACCATCTGTACCTAACACATGATAATGACGACTTGGTACGAATGCACGGATTTGATCTGCGTATGCTTTAACATAGTCAGTTGAAGCAACGGTTGGTAAATCAGCTAATACTTGAGCAACGTATGGCACGCGTTGTGTCTCTGTCGGGTGTAATAAATTCCAACGTGCAGCATCGTGACCTTCACGCGCTAATTCATTGAATGAAGGTGCTGAGAATACATCGGAGGTGACACCATAATCTTTTGCAAGAATTTGTGCCGCTTCACGAACATGACGCATGATAGCACCAGAACCTAACAATTGAACGTGGCCTTTGCCTTTTTTACCTTCCACTGTTTCAAATTTGTATAAACCTTTACAGATACCTTCTTCTGCACCAGCTGGCATTGCAGGTTGATCCATGACTTCATTTAATGTTGTCATGTAATAGAATACATCTTCTTGTTTTTCGCCATACATACGGTTAATACCGTCTTGCATAATTACAGCAACTTCAAATGCAAATGATGGGTCGTAAGTGACACAGTTAGGAATGATACCTGCTTGAATATGGCTATGGCCATCTTCGTGTTGCAAGCCTTCACCGTTTAATGTCGTACGACCAGAAGTACCACCCACCATGAAACCACGAGCTAATTGGTCACCAGCCGCCCACATCATATCGCCCACACGTTGGAAACCAAACATTGAGTAATAGATGAAGAATGGAATCATTGGTTGGTTATTGACAGAGTAGGAGTTCGCTGCAGCTAACCAAGATGCGGTTGCACCTAATTCATTGATACCTTCTTGTAGCACTTGACCATCTTTTGCTTCGCGGTAGTAAGCAACTAAGTCACGATCTGAAGGAACATAGTTTTGACCATGTGGGTTATAAATACCAACTTGACGGAATAAACCTTCCATACCAAAAGTACGTGCTTCATCAGCAATCATTGGAACGATAGTTTTACCAATGTTTTTATCTTTTAATAAGATATTTAAGGCACGAGTAAACGCCATTGTGGTTGAAATACCACGCGGTTGTTCTTCTAATAATGCTTTAAATTCTTCTAATGCAGGAACTTTATATTCTACATCAAATTTAGTACGACGAGCAGGAACATAACCGTTTAATGCTTTACGGTGACCATGTAAATATTCGTATTCAGGCGTGCCTTCAGCAAATTTAATGTATTCTAATTTTTCTACTTGCTCATCAGTCAATGGTAAGTCGAAGTAGTCACGGAAACCTTTAAGGCTTTCGTAAGACATTTTTTTAGATTGGTGAGCGGTGTTTTTACTTTCTGCTTCAGGAATTTTATAACCTTTAACTTGATGCGCTAAAATTACAACTGGTTTCGTTGCATTTTGTGCTTTTGCATAGGCTGCATATAATTTTTCGCTATCATGTGCACCACGGCGTAATGCCCAAATTTCATCATCGGTCATATCTGCAACTAATGCAGCGGTTTCTGGATAACGACCAAAGAAGTGTTCACGAACATAAGCACCATCTTTAGATTTAAAGGTTAAATAATCACCGTCAACCACTTCCATCATTAACTGAGTTAATTTACCTGAAGTATCTTTCGCAAATAATTTATCCCAATCGCTGCCCCATAAAACTTTAATCACTTCCCAGCCTGCACCAGTAAATAATCCTTCTAATTCTTGAACGATTTTACCGTTACCATTAACCGGACCGTCTAAACGTTGTAAGTTACAGCTGATAGTGAAGATTAGGTTATCTAATTTCTCACGAGCCGCAAAAGTTAATGCACCTTTAGACTCAATTTCATCCATTTCACCATCGCCTAAGAATGCATAGACTTTTTGATCTTTGGTATCTTTTAAGCCACGGTTATCAAGATATTTTAAGAAACGCGCTTGATAAATTGCGTTCACTGGGCCTAAACCCATAGAAACCGTAGAGAATTGCCAGAATTCAGGCATTAATTTAGGGTGTGGATATGAAGATAAACCATCGGTAAAGGCTTCTTGACGGAAGTTATCCATTTGTTCTTCAGTTAAACGACCTTCTAAGAATGCACGCGCATACATACCTGGAGCAGCATGGCCTTGGAAGAAAATTAAGTCGCCACCGTTTTTCTCGGTTGCTGCTTTGAAGAAGTGGTTATAGCAAACTTCATACATGGTTGCAGCAGATTGGAAAGTTGAGATATGACCACCTAAGTCAAGATCTTTCTTCTGACTACGCAATACCATAGCAATAGCATTCCAACGCACAGCAGAACGAATACGACGCTCAATAGCATGATCACCTGGGTAAGCAGGTTGTTCAGAAGCAGGGATAGTATTGACATAATCGGTCGTTACACCTGTCGGTAATGAAACACCGTTAGTGCGTGCTTGACCGATAACTTGCTCAATAATATATTGTGCACGTTCTACGCCTTCTTCACGAATCAAAGAATCTAATGATTGTAACCAATCTTGAGTTTCGATTGGATCAACGTCATTTTTTAAAATCTCAGACATAGGTTTTCCTTATCTGTTAATTAAGTGAACATTAGTTTAGTAAGCACTAAACACGAATATCAGAAATGCTTGCTTTTTTACAAACATTTAACAAATCTTGTAAATTTTAGAAGATTTTTTGAGAGAAAGATAGTAAATTTTCATCAAATATCCCTGTTGAGTACTGTGTTAATCGGTAATCTTTTGAAAGTGCGGTAATTTTTCTCGCCTTTTGTAAAGCCTATTAAAATCATAAGTAAAACATTGCATTCTATAGGGCTTTGCTTTAAAGTTTTTCAAACTTTTTCAAAAAGGAATCAATCATGCATATAACGACTCGAACGCTCACTCAACACAAACGTATTGCACTTGTGGCTCATGACAGCTGCAAAAAAAATTTACTGAATTGGACGCAAAAACACAAAGAGGCACTTAAGCCACATATACTTTATGCAACAGGTACAACAGGCCATATTTTAGAACGAGAAACTGGTTTAAGCATTCAATCTTTATTAAGTGGTCCGATGGGCGGCGACCAACAACTTGGTGGATTAATCGCAGAAAAGAAAATCGACATGATGATCTTCTTTTGGGATCCAATGAATGCCGCACCACATGATCCCGATGTGAAAGCCCTCATGCGTATTGCAACAGTGTGGAATATCCCTGTTGCGATTAATCAAAGCTCCGCAGATTTTATGTTAACTTCAGTTTTATTTGAACAAGATGTCGAAATTGAAGTGCCAGATTATGAAGGGTATTTAGAAGAGCGTTTAGCTTAAAAAGATAAAGAATATTGACTGCTCTTCATCGTAAAACAGGGCGACAATTTATCGCCCTGTTTTGTTATCATCCAAAGCCCCCCATCACAAGCATAAAGAGTACCATTTTCAACTGTTCTTCTGGGATTGGCTTACCATTTAGTTTCAATTCGTTATTCTCTAAAGCAAGCGTTAATGTGACGGTTTTATCGGTGTTTACGATAATGCCATTTGCTTCGTCTTCAGCAATTAATTCGTCCATTCTGTAAACTAAATCTTGTTTTTGATTTTCTGGTACAAATTTAGATAATAATGAAATCGCGGTTTCTTTATTCACATCAAAATTGATCGAAAAATCTTTGAATTGTTTGTATAAGCCGCTGCGCATTAAATCAAATTTAGGATTTGGCACTAAAGCAATGTTCAGATCTAATGCCACTTTGCCTTTTTCATCAGAAATAGAAAGAGGAGCTAATTTAATTTGAGGCTGATTATTTGCAATGACCATGCCTGCTTGTTGTAATTTTTGCACCAATGGTTTAGGTAACGGCATATCTGAATCAGCCTTGCCTATTGCTACTAAAATGTTTAAAAGTTCTTGTAATGCGTTGCCATCAATATGGTTGAATTCTACATTGTTGGTCACTTTACCTAAGTTGTTACCGTTAATATTTAATTCATCCAGATTTGTTTTATTGATGATATTTACTGTATCACCCTCAACTTGTGTAGTTAAATTTGCTTGGCTGTTTTTCTGAATAAGAGAGAATTTTTCGCCAGTTTCTGCAGATTCGGTATTTTGCTCAAAATAGCCTATTTTACTATTGATATTTCCACTATAAATAAATGGCCATTTTGTGCTTTGTAGTGAGCCTTGTACGACAAGATCTTTTATTTTAATTGATGAAGCGGTTGAAACTGCATGATTTGGGTCATTTGAATTAAATGCATCTACCGATAGCGTATAATTGCTTGGTTCATTTTTGTCTAAATCAACATTTAATACGACATTTGACCAATCAAAGTCAGCCTTAGATTGCTCATTGTGATATTGCCCCGATGTAAGTTTTAATTCCGCATTACTGTTTAAGGCATAATTCATTGCGAAATTAAGTTGTAACGGTTTCTCTGATTTTGTGATGTCAAAGAGTGCTTGAGTTGTTTCATTTTTTCCTAACAAGGTTTGGCTTGAAAAAATGGTTGGAACGAAATTCAGTTTTGCCACACGATCAAGCGGCAAAGGACCGTGATAAAGTGTTGATGATAAAGGAATAATGATCGTTTCATTTGCCTTGTGGATTTCTATTTGATCTTGAATATGAGACGCAAATAATCCTCTATCAAATTTTATATTTTTATAAAAAATTTTACTTTCTTCTAATGCCTCAGTTTTGGCAAATAGTTGATTTAGCTGTTTTAGTTGATTCAAATATTCTTCTTCAGCTTTTTTCCCTGTAAACCATGCGCCAGTACACCAAACGGCAGCAAGAGCAACGATTACGCCTGCAGCAATTTTTGATTTTTTCATTTATTTTTTTCCTATTTTAAAGTAAAAATTTTCGCCAAATTTATCACAAATCCCTTTTTTTTGCCTGAAAATTTTTGTTTTCCCCTTGAAGTTAATCATTTGAGACTTATCTTGAAAACAAGAACGGAAATCACCGCACT
Source organism: Haemophilus sp. oral taxon 851 str. F0397 (assembly GCF_000242295.1). Lineage (NCBI taxonomy): Bacteria > Pseudomonadati > Pseudomonadota > Gammaproteobacteria > Pasteurellales > Pasteurellaceae > Haemophilus > Haemophilus sp. oral taxon 851. The sequence continues at coordinate 92,938 of NZ_JH591070.1, read as the reverse complement.
TTAAGAAATAAAAAATTTTTAAAATTTTCTCTTGAAATGCGAAAGAATATCCACATCTTACAATTCGTAACAAATAGGGCTTGTAGATGTTTCAAAAATATTTGTGATAGAGGCTATTTTGAGACGTTTATAAGTTCAAACCCGAATTTTAAAATTTTTACTAGGAGTACAAAATGGGAAAAATTATTGGTATTGACTTAGGTACAACAAACTCTTGTGTAGCAGTAATGGACGGCGACAAAGCGCGCGTAATTGAAAATGCAGAAGGCGCACGTACTACCCCTTCAATTATTGCTTATACAGATAATGAAACCTTAGTGGGTCAGCCTGCAAAACGTCAAGCAATCACTAACCCGAAAAATACATTGTTTGCGATTAAACGTTTAATTGGTCGTCGTTTTGAAAGCGAAGAAGTTCAACGCGATATTAAAATTATGCCTTTCGAAATTATTCGTGCTGACAATGGTGATGCTTGGGTAAACGTAAAAGGTGATAAATTAGCACCACCGCAAATCTCTGCTGAAGTATTGAAAAAAATGAAAAAAACGGCAGAAGATTTCTTGGGTGAATCTGTAACGGAAGCGGTAATTACTGTTCCTGCATACTTTAACGATGCACAACGTCAAGCAACTATTGATGCAGGTAAAATCGCAGGTTTAGACGTTAAACGTATCATCAATGAACCAACAGCAGCTGCGTTAGCATTCGGTTTAGGTTCAAGCAAAGAGAACCAAGTGATCGCAGTTTACGACTTAGGTGGTGGTACATTCGATATTTCAATCATCGAAATTGATAACTTTGATGGTGAACAAACTTTCGAAGTATTAGCAACTGGTGGTAACACTCACTTAGGTGGTGAAGACTTCGATAACCGTGTAATTGATTACATTATTGATGAGTTCAAAAAAGAACAAAACATCGATTTACGTAATGACCCAATGGCATTACAACGCGTAAAAGAAGCAGCAGAGAAAGCAAAAATTGAACTTTCATCAGCGCAATCTACTGAAGTAAACTTACCTTACATCACTGCAGATGCGACTGGCCCTAAACACTTAGCATTAAATATCACTCGTGCAAAATTAGAAGCATTAGTAGAAGATTTAGTGGCAAGCTCAATTGAGTCTTTGAAAGCTGTATTAAAAGATGCAGGTAAAAGCGTGAGTGAAATTCACGATATTATTCTTGTGGGTGGACAAACTCGTATGCCACTTGTTCAACAAAAAGTTGCTGAGTTCTTTGGTAAAGAAGCTCGTAAAGATGTTAACCCTGATGAAGCGGTGGCAATCGGTGCGGCTGTTCAAGGTGGTGTATTAAAAGGTGATGTGAAAGACGTTCTTTTATTAGACGTAACCCCATTATCTTTAGGTATCGAAACCATGGGCGGTGTGATGACCACTTTAATTGAGAAAAATACAACGATTCCAACCAAAAAATCGCAAGTGTTCTCAACAGCGGAAGATAACCAAAGTGCGGTAACCATTCACGTTCTTCAAGGCGAACGTAAACGTGCAGCAGACAATAAATCTTTAGGTCAATTCAACCTAGAAGGTATTAATCCTGCACCGCGTGGTATGCCACAAATTGAAGTCACTTTCGACATCGATGCAAACGGTGTAATCAACGTATCTGCGAAAGATAAAAATACGGGTAAAGAACAACAAATTCGTATTCAAGCATCATCTGGTTTATCTGATGAAGAAATTCAACAAATGGTGCGTGATGCAGAAGCAAATGCTGATGCAGACCGTAAATTTGAGGAAGTTGTTCAAGCTCGTAACCAAGCAGATGGTATTGCTCACGCAACACGTAAACAAATTGCAGAAGCTGGCGATGCATTGAGTGCCGCAGACAAAGAGAAAATTGAAGCAGCGGTAAGTGAACTTGAAACTGCAGCAAAAGGCGAAGACAAAGCAGAGATTGAAGCGAAAATTGAAGCGGTAATTAAAGCCTCTGAACCATTAATGCAAGCAGCTCAAGCAAAAGCTCAACAAGCTGGTGGCGAGCAACCACAACAATCATCAGCAAAAGATGATGGCGTGGTAGATGCTGAATTTGAAGAAGTGAAAGATAATAAATAATTCACCGCTCTTCTTAGCATAAACAAAGGGCGTGGAAACACGCCCTTTTGGTGTATATAAATGATCCCCCTCTTTAGAAAAGAGGGGTTAGGGGAGATTTGATAGCGATATCAAATTTTCTTATGAGCTAAATTTACTTCTGCCAAATCTTCCCCCCCTCTTTGCTAAAGAGGGGAGTTTGTTATAAGCGGTCAAATTTACCCAGAATTTTGTAAATTTAAGGAATAGTTATGCCACTTACACTTTATCCACTTGCTATAATTCGTACGCATAACACAAAGGAAAATCCCGCAGAAAAGATTGGACAGCTTTGGCAGAATAATTTTGCAAAATTGCCTCAAAATGAGCCTTATTATGGTGTTTATCTGAATTACGAATCGGATTTTACGGGCTATTATGATGTTGCTGTTGCTCAAGAAAGTAAACCTGAAGGCAGTTTTTCAACCATTGAAATGGAAGATCTGACTTGGTATGAAATCTTCCCCACGACTTGTGAATTAGTAGTTCAAACGTGGCAACGCATTTGGAATAAAGAAAAGCAAGGCTTATTAAAACGTGCTTATAAAGTGGATTTTGAGAAATATTATCCAAATGGAAAAGTGGATATTTACATTTCAATTTGCCCACATTGCTAAAAATAGCGAATGTAAGCGGTCAGAAATGACAAAATATTTGGAAATAAAAATACGGAAACACTATGGCAAAAAAAGATTACTACGAAGTCCTTGGGTTACAAAAAGGGGCGAGTGAGAACGATATTAAACGTGCGTATAAACGTTTAGCGTCTAAACATCATCCTGATAAAAACCAAGGTAGCAAAGAAGCAGAAGAAAAATTCAAAGAAATTAATGAAGCTTACGAAGTATTAGGAGACGATCAAAAACGCGCAGCTTATGATCAATATGGTCATGCAGCCTTTGAACAAGGTGGTGGCGCTGGTGGTTTCGGTGGCGGCTTTGGCGGTGCTGATTTTGGTGATATGTTCGGCGATATCTTTGGCGATATTTTTGGTGGCGGTGGCCGTGGTCGTCAACGAGTTGTTCGTGGAGAAGACTTACGCTATGACTTAGAAATTACTTTGGAAGAAGCTGTAAAAGGTACAACCAAAGATATTCAAATCAATACCCTTGCACATTGTGATAGCTGTGGTGGTTCAGGGGCTGAAAAAGGCTCTAAAGTGGAAACTTGTCCGCATTGCCATGGTTCTGGTCGAATTCGTCGTCAGCAAGGTTTCTTTGTATCTGAAAGTATCTGTCCAACTTGTCATGGTAGCGGTAAGAAAATTGAAAAACCTTGTCGCAGTTGTCATGGAGAAGGGCGTGTTCATAAGAAAGAAAATCTTTCAGTAAAAATTCCAGCAGGCGTAGATACGGGCAACCAACTTCGTTTAGCAGGAAAAGGCGCAGCAGGTGAAAATGGCGCGCCAGCAGGGGATTTATATGTTGTGATTCACGTGAGAGAACATAATATTTTTGAACGTGACGGTAACAACTTATATTGCGAAGTACCGATTAGTTTTACTACTGCTGCGCTTGGCGGTGAAATTGAAGTGCCGACCTTAGATGGCAGAGTGAAACTTAAAATCCCAGCTGAAACGCAAACGGGAAAATTATTCCGCATGCGAGGCAAAGGTGTTGCCTCCACACGTAGTGGTTATGCGGGTGATTTAATTTGCCGTATTGTGGTAGAAACGCCCGTTAATTTAACCAGCGAACAAAAAGAATTACTCCAAAAACTTGAAGAAAGTTTACAAGGTAAAGATTTAAGTAAACACGCACCAAAATCTTCAGGATTTTTGGACGGTGTGAAAAAATTCTTTGATAACTTGGGTAAATCTGACAAATAAAGATAATGAAAAAGTCCGCTTTCGCGGACTTTTTTATATGCAAATAATCTCTTCTAAAAATTACCGCACTTTGGGTGTTATTTGCGAACGGTATATTCGCCTTCACAAACCCATTTATAGCTTGTTAATGCTTCTAATCCCATTGGGCCACGAGCGTGAAGTTTTTGAGTACTCACGGCAACTTCTGCCCCTAATCCAAATTGTCCGCCATCAGTAAAGCGTGTGCTTGCATTCACATAAACGGCAGCAGCATCGACTTGATTAATAAATTGACGGGCTAGGTTTTGTGAGGAAGTTAAAATACTTTCAGAATGTTGCGTACCATATTGGCGGATATGCTCAATAGCGGCATGAATATCTTCTACAACAACGACATTCAAATCCAATGATCCCCATTCTTCGCGCAATTCTTTTTCTGTCACTTCGCAGACATTCGCACCCGCTTGTTTCAATATATTAAGTGCGGTGGATTTTGCATGATATTTTACGTTTTTAGCGTAAAGGTGAGAGACGAGTTTTGGTAAAAATTCTTCAGCAATAGAATGTTGAACTAATAATGTCTCTAATGTGTTACAGGTGCTTGGACGTTGTGTTTTGGCGTTATCAATAACAAAAATTGCTTTATTTTGATCCGCACTTTCTTCAACGAAAGTATGGCAAACACCCACGCCACCGACAATAACAGGAATAGTCGAATGTTGTTTACACAATTCATGTAAACCCGCACCACCCCGAGGAATAATCATATCCACATAGCGATCCAGTTTTAATAATTGCATAACGAGTTCACGGTCTGGATCGGTAATAGCTTGCACAGCGAATTTTGGTAAGCCGGCTTGCTCTAAAGCATTTTGTACAACTTCGATTAAAATTTTGTTAGAAAACTGTGTTTCTTTACCACCGCGTAAAATCACTGCATTACCCGTTTTAAGGCAAAGACTTGCCACATCAATGGTCACATTTGGGCGAGCCTCATAAATTGTGCCAATGACGCCGAGTGGAGTGCGTACGCGTTCGATTTTAAGTCCGCTATCCAATGTACCGCCGTCTATGATTTTCCCCACAGGATCTGCAAGTGAAATAACGTGGCGTACATCATTAGCAATGCCTTGCAAACGTTCTTGCGTGAGCAGTAGGCGATCAATCAAGGCATCTGATAATCCATTTTGTTTAGCAAGTTCAATATCTTTTGCGTTTTCGGCTAAGATAAGCGGTGCTTGTTGTTCGAGTTGTTCTGCAATAATGGATAATGCACGATTTTTTTCAGCAGTGGTGAGTTGAGCCAAGATAAATGCTGCATCTTTGGCTTGTTTACCCATTTGTTCTAACATAGTTATTCCCTTTATTTATTTCTTTTTATTTGGCAGCTTATCTTGTTCTTCCGATGTGAGTTCTTGGTAATTAAAGACCGGCAAACCCCATTCGAAATGAATAGCTAAAAGGCGTAAAGTAAAGCTGCTAATAAGTGTGAGTAACACGGCAAGCGTATGTTCTACTTGAAGCGTACTTAATGCGTAATAAGTCAGCGTGGCAAATAGCGCAATACTGGCATAGAGTTCTTTTTGGAATACGAGAGGAATTCGATTGCATAGCATATCGCGTAGAACCCCGCCAAAGGCACCTGTAATACAGCCTGCAATACTTACAATGGTGAGGCTATGTCCCATATCTATCGCAATTTGTGCACCAATAATGGAATACACCACTAAACCCATCGCATCGAGCACCAAGAAAATAGTGCGGAAATAGCGCATAAAATGATTGATGAATGGCGCGACATATACGGTAATCACCGCTGCACTTGCCACCATTAAAAAATATTCTGGATGCTTAACCCAGCCGAGAGGGTAATGTCCGAGTAGTACATCACGCACAGAGCCACCACCAATGGCAGTAACGGATGCGATAATTATCACGCCAAAAATATCCATTTTTTCACGACCAGCTGCGAGTGCACCAGTCATTCCTTCAGCGGTGATGCCGATGATATATAAAATACTAAGTAACATTTCTGTACCTAAGTGCGGTTATAATTAGTTTCATTCTACTTTAAAATTTAATGAATTTTTAGCATAATGGCGCATTATTTTTTCAGACGTCAAAATTATGTCAGAACAATCTTCTAAATATATCGCGGCATTGCTTGCGGTATTGTCTATCTCAATGGTGCTTGGCATCGATCTATTTATTTTTTCTTTGCAACCTGAAACGCAAACAATGCCTCATTTAGGTGTAGGTGTGTTGGTTGCGCAGCTAATTTCGTTGTTGGTGTTTTATCGCGGCGAAATTTGCCCAGGACAACGTGGTCGTTTAATCAAAGTTAATCTGACTTTTGCTATTTATTGGGCGGTGTGGTTGCTGATAAGCCTATTACAGAATAATTACACACTTACTAATGTGATGAGCGTATGTGGTCTTTCTGTTGTGTATTTTATTTGGAAACAACCAAAAACTGAAAAAATCCGTAACAGTTTTTTATTGATGGCTGCATTAATTGCGGGTTTAGGTTGCTTGAGTTATTTAATGATTTTTACCGTGCTTCCTGCGAGTGCTTTTGCTGAATATAACCCGTTTGCACCTATTTTATCTGGCGTGATTTTGACAAATCTTGCGCTTGTTATTGCACGAAATCGTTTACAAGGTTTTATTGCATTGTTGCCCTTATCCATGATTATATTGCTCGCCTTAAATGCTTTAGCAATGTTCTTATTTTTACTTTTAAATGGCATGGAAAGTGCGGTTAATTCTGACAGTATTTTCGCTTACATCATTTATTTTGTTTGCCATTTTGTTATTGCGGCTATTCTGATTCTGCATAGTTTCCAAAAGTGGAAATTATCTGCCAATAGTTTATTTATCCTATTATTTATTGCGGTTTGCTTACCGTTATGGATGATTTTCGCTTAATAAAGAAAACAATCATTGAGCCGTGGGGATATTTACCTACGGCTTTTTAAATTTCGGCTGGTTAGAAAGTAATATGCTAACACGGAAATCGCGACACATGCCCCCATAGTAAAGAGCATTGGTGCGGCAGTATCCATTTTCATTGACGCGACTAAACTTCCCATAATTGCACCTACTGCAAAACGTACGCTGCCAATCAAAGAATTTGCTGTTCCCGCCATTTGAGGACATTTTTCTAAAGCTGATGCCATTGCATTTGATGAAATCACTGGGTTTGGACCGACGAAAAAGGCAACGCCAATTGCCATTGGCCAAAATCCGAGATCTAAAAGTGCGGTCAAAATTAGCCACATTCCAGAAAGGAATTGAATTGTGAGAGCGACCCTTAACATTGTTTCTGCGCCCACTTTAGTGACAAATCGGCTATTCAAAAAGGAGGCAAAGATCATCGTAACGATATTCATCATGAAGAAGTAACCGAACTGATCGACGGGAACGCCATAAATGCCGATATAGACAATCGAACCTGCAGTCACAAAAGCAAACAACCCGCCAAATCCAAAAGAGGCGGCAAACATATAGCCGAGCACGTCTTTTTGCTTCCAAAGAAGAAGGAAATTGCGAGCTATAATATTTAAGCGCAGCGGAATGCGATTTTCTTTTTTATGGGTTTCTGGAATGATGAAAAAGACTAATGCAGCGGCTAATAATCCCACGAGTGAGATAACGTAAAAAATCGCATGCCAATGGAAAAATTTAACGATGTAACCACCAATAATTGGTGCAACTAAAGGTGCAAGCATAAACACTAACGTGATGGTTGACATTACTTTAGATAGCTGATCTTTACTAAATAAATCACGTAATAATGCGCCTGAAAGCACAACAGGTGCGGCACCAAAGAAACCTTGCACAAAACGAAGTGCGGTGAAATTTCCGACTGAATTTATTTCGGTGAGCACCAAAGCTGTTAGTGCGCCTACAATGACACCGAGTAAAATGATCGGTTTTCGTCCGAAACTATCACCAAAAGGTCCCCAAAAAAGCTGACCAAATGCCATGCCATAAGCAAAAGAGGTGAGCGTGTGTTGTACTTGTTCTGGGCTCACACCGAGATCTTTCGCAATTTCTAAAAAAGACGGCAAATACATATCCACACCAAAAGGCGGTAGCATGGAGAGAATGCCGAGGGTAAGAATAAAGATGAAAGTCGATTTTTGTTGATTCATATTATTTTACCAAACTTTCAATTTCGCTTTGAGTCAATGGGCGGTATTCCCCTTCATCTAAGGATTGATCCAACACTACATTACCAATTTTCCAGCGATGTAATCCGACGACTTTATTCCCAAGTGCGGCAAACATACGTTTTACTTGATGATAGCGGCCTTCAGAAATGGTTAGATTTACATTGTAATCATCTAAAATTTCTAATTTTGCTGGTTTAGTGGGCTCTTTTTCTCCGCGTAATAAAATGCCTTTTGCACAAGCCGTTGCGTAATTTTCTTCTACGGGATCAGCTAAAGTTACCAAATAGGTTTTTTCACAATGATGTTTTGGCGAAGTGATGCGATGTGACCATTGTCCATCATCGGTAAGCAAGACGAGACCTGTTGTATCCATATCTAAGCGACCCGCGCTATGTAATTTCCCCGCTAAAGGGTAATCGAAAAATTGATAAATTGTTGGATAGTCGCCATCATCATTAGAACAAACACAGCCTTGTGGCTTATTCAACATAAAATACTGGCCTTTTTCCACCCACGTTAATAATTGATCTTCAAAATAGATTTCATCTTCTTGTGAAATTTGTACCGCGCCACTTTTGACAATTTCACCATTAATTTTTACCGCACTTTGGCGGATCGCTTTTGTTGCTTGAGAACGCGTTAATCCTGTATTTTCAGCAATAAATTTATCTAATCTCATTATGTTTTCTCTTGTTAAAATTCGCTAGGCATTGTACAGGTTTTTGCTTTTAGAACGAAACAAAAAAGGCTGCAATGCAGCCTTTATCTATTAAGCTTGATTAAACCACTTCACGTAATTGAATTGATCGTAATATTTTTTCCCATTCCAGCCAGAAAATTCAAAAATATCTCCCACCTGATTTTGTTTCTCGAAGCCTTTTATATAATAAGCCGATTTAAAAGCAGGGCAGGGCTTGTGAGTAAAAATCACTTTATTTTTAAAAGGGAGTTGATCAAAAAGTTGAATGTCTTTTTCGGTTACACCATCTCGATCTGTCATGATAATAAAAAGATTGTCTAAATTGATGCGTGACGTGCGAAGTTGCCATTTTTCACCAGCTTCTTGCTCACTGTGATAGTGCATAAAATGAATTTCAAGATCGGCAAGTTTTCCCACTGGATAACTTTTTTCTGTTTGTACGAATGTGAGAGGTTGAGTGAGGTAGAAATCCATATTTTGTAAATAACGCAAAAAATCCTGTGGTGAGAGATAGAGGTTCACAAAAGGGGAATTAAACGGCTGGTGCAAATCATGTAAGATAAAAGCTCCCACGCAATTGGCAGAAATGACAGTCATGCCTTGGTTAGTCAATTTACGTTGTAATGAATGATTGATAAAAAATCTTTGGCATTTATTCACCGCACTTTTGATTTTTTGAAATGGATTCATTTTATTATCCTCTATGATTCTCTTGTAAAAATCCTACCTTTTTTGCTGAAAAATGAAAAGTCTAGCTAATGCCTCGCATCAAAAAATTTTGTAATGATTTTGTGAAAATTTGCAGTCTGTCACAATTTTTTGAATAAAAAACCGCTATAATCGACGTAATATTTCAATCCTGTTTCAATAAAATGGAGCATTTATTATGAGTGAACAATTACGTCAAGCAGCCTTGGATTTCCACGAATTTCCAATTCCTGGAAAAATTGAAGTTACCTCAACAAAATCATTAGCAACGCAACGCGATCTGGCTTTAGCTTATTCACCAGGTGTGGCTGAGCCTTGTTTAGAAATTGAAAAAGATCCTGCAGCCTCTTACAAATATACGGCGCGTGGCAATTTGGTCGCTGTTATTTCTAATGGTACAGCGGTACTTGGTCTTGGCAATATTGGCGCGCTTGCGGGCAAACCTGTAATGGAAGGGAAGGGGGTATTGTTCAAAAAATTCGCTGGTATCAACGTATTTGATATTGAAGTGAATGAACATGATCCCGATAAACTTGTTGATATTATTGCTTCGTTAGAGCCGACTTTCGGTGGGGTCAATTTAGAAGATATTAAAGCACCAGAATGTTTCTATATTGAACAAAAATTGCGTGAGAGAATGAATATTCCTGTATTCCATGATGACCAACATGGTACGGCGATCATCAGTGCTGCCGCGATTATCAATTCTCTTCGTATTGTAGGTAAAAAAATTGAAGATGTTCGACTTGTTGCGTCTGGTGCGGGTGCAGCATCAATTGCGTGCTTGAACTTATTGCTTTCTTTAGGTATGAAACGTGAAAACATCACGGTTTGCGACTCAAAAGGCGTGGTATATAAAGGCCGTGATGACAAAATGGATCAAACCAAAAAAGATTATGCAATTGAAGATAATAGTTGGCGTAAACTTGGTGATGCGATGCCAAATGCAGATATTTTCTTAGGTTGTTCTGCGGCTGGTGCGCTTACACAAGATATGGTGAAAACCATGGCTGCACATCCAATTATTCTTGCTTTAGCTAATCCAAATCCTGAAATTACCCCGCCAGAAGCGAAAGCGGTTCGTCCTGATGCAATTGTATGTACAGGACGCTCTGATTATCCAAACCAAGTAAATAACGTGCTTTGTTTCCCATTCATTTTCCGTGGCGCATTAGATGTGGGCGCAACCACTATTAATGAAGAAATGAAACGTGCTGCAGTTTATGCGATTGCCGACCTTGCATTAGAAGAGCAAAACGAAGTTGTAACTTCTGCTTACGGTGGTGAAGGGGCGAATTTTGGTGCAGATTATGTGATTCCTCGTCCATTCGATCCTCGCTTGATTGTGCGTATCGCACCAGCGGTAGCAAAAGCAGCAATGGAATCAGGTGTGGCAACTCGTCCAATTCAAAATTGGGATGCTTATGTTGAAAAACTAACTCAGTTTGTTTACAAAACGAGCTTGTTTATGCGTCCTATTTTCAGCCAAGCAAAAGCGGCAAAACAACGCATTATTTTAGCGGAAGGGGAAGAAAATAAAGCATTGCATGCCACCCAAGAAGTAATTTCAATGGGCTTGGCAAATCCAATTTTAATTGGTCGCCGTAGCGTGATTGAAGAAAAAATTAAAAAACTTGGTTTGCGTTTAACTGTTGGTGTGGATTTTGAAATTGTGGATAACGAAGATAATCCTCGCTATGAAGAATGTTGGAAACATTACTACGAACTTACGAAACGTAAAGGCATTACACCTGCAATCGCAAAACGTGTCGTTCGTTCTAACACCACCGTATTAGCTTCTACATTGCTTAGCTTAGGTTATGCAGACGCTTTAGTATGTGGTTTATTTGGTTCATACGGAAAACACCTTGCATCTATTCGCGATATTATAGGCTTAAAAGACGGTGTGAAAACTGCTGCTGCGTTAAATAGCCTTGTACTACCGACTGGTAACGTATTCTTAACTGATACTCACGTAAATAGTAATCCAACAACAGAAGAATTAGCTGAAATTACCTTAATGGCAGCAGAAGAAATTCACCGTTTCGGTATTGAACCTGCGGTTGCCTTGCTTTCTCATTCTAATTTTGGTTCCTCTAATTCTCTTGGTGCACCAAAAATGCGTGAAGTGTTACAGATCGTTAAAGAGCGTAATCCACACTTAATGATCGATGGTGAAATGCGTGGCGATTTAGCGATGAATGAAGCTCACCGAAAAGAAGTCATGCCTGATAGCCCATTGAAAGGAAGCGCAAATTTATTAGTATTCCCTGATTTGAGCTCATCACGTATTAGTTATAGCTTATTACGCGGCACCACTACGGCAATTACCGTTGGGCCGATCTTAATGGGCATGAACAAATCTGCGCATATTCTTAACCCGGGTGCGTCTGTTCGCCGTATTATTAATATGATTGCCTATGCTGCAGTGAAAGCACAACAAGAGTAATTGAAAAAGTGCGGTAAATTTTTATTAAATTTCCGCTGTTTACTTAACAAAGCCTCGATTTGTCGGGGCTTTATCTTTATTGAATAGGATTACTTAAAATAGTACTACACAGAATTTGGCATATTGTTTACATTTGAGATTAAGTAAAACTATGCGAAAATTGACCGCACTTTAAGACTTTTGTCATGTCGAAAAGGAACCGACCGATAGACAGTTGCCTATCTTTCTTTAATTTAATACGGCTTGGATGCCGTTGCATTAGTGGTTTTTACAATGAAAAAAGCGCATTCCCCTTTATTCCCCATCTTCACCTTCGTGTTGATTAATCTCATCATCCTTTCCTTATCCCGTTTGGGACTTGCAGTATGGCAATCAGAGCGTGTATCCGCCGTAGATGGCTGGTTGCAATTATTTTTGCAAGGCGTACGAATAGATGTGGTGGCACTCTGTTATTTATTTGGCGTACCAGCATTGTTTACAACGTTATTTCATAGCAGTAAAGTTTGGGTAAAAATTTTACGCCTATGGCTAACCCTTGGTAGCGTGTTTATTATCTTTATGGAAATTGCCACACCTGCCTTTATTGAAACCTACGATTACCGACCAAATCGTTTATTTATCGAATATCTGATTTATCCGAAAGAAGTTTTTTCAATGTTGGCTGAAGGGCATTTAAGTGCGGTGATTTTTAGCCTTGTTTTCACAGTTTTAGCTGCCGTGATTTATTGGAAAATTTCTGGTTGGGCAGTCAAAAATTTACGTTCAATGAGTTGGAAAATACGTCCTGTAATTGCTTTGCTTGTTATTGTCGTGAGCTTCCTTGGGGCGCGTTCAAGTTTTCAACACCGCGGTATTAATCCCGCCATGGTGGCATTTTCTTCTGATGCGTTAGTGAATTCTTTGGTGCTTAACTCGGGTTATTCCGTGATTTATGCCGCACAGCAATTTAAAGATGAAGAAAAATCTTCAGAAATGTACGGAAAAATGGATGCAGATGAAATGTTTCGTATTGTTAAAGCCAGTCGTGGCCGTCCAGACAGCGATTATATTTCAGATAAATACCCAACTTTAACGAAAAATGTCGCGACTTATCAGGGTAAACCTAAAAATATCGTGATTTTGCTACAAGAAAGTCTCGGTGCTCAATTTATTGGTACACTCGGTGGCAAACCACTTTCTCCAAATGTGGATCAGCTCGCAAAAGAAGGGTGGTTATTTGAAAATCTTTATGCAACAGGCACGCGTTCAGTACGCGGTATTGAAGCAACCACCGCAGGTTTTACGCCAACGCCAGCTCGTGCAGTGGTGAAACTTAATAATGCCCAAAGTGGTTTCTTTACTATTGCGGATTTACTACATAAACAAGGTTATAACACTTCCTTTATTTATGGCGGAGAAAAGCACTTTGACAATATGGCGAGCTTTTTCTATGGCAATGGCTTTAAAGATATTTGGGATCAACAAGATTACCAAAATCCAACATTTACTGGCACTTGGGGCGTGAGTGATGAGGATTTATTTGATAAAGCCAATGAAACTTTTACGAAATTACAAAATGAAGGTAAACCGTTTTTTAGTTTAGTATTTAGCTCCAGCAATCACGATCCATTTGAATATCCAGATGGCAAAATTGAGCTTTATGAGCAACCAAAAGCCACTCGTAATAACGCGGCAAAATATGCGGATTATGCCTTAGGTCATTTCTTTAAAATGGCAAAACAATCTAATTATTGGAAAGATACGATTTTCTTAATTGTTGCGGATCACGATTCTCGTGTAGGAGGAGCAAGCCTTGTACCGATTAAGCATTTCCATATTCCAGCCTTGATTCTTGGTGATGGCATTGCGCCGCGCCGTGACAGCCGTCTTGTGAGCCAAATTGATATGCCAACCACATTGCTTTCTTTAGCAGGCGTAAGTGGCAATTATCCAATGATTGGTTTTGATTTGACGCAAGATGTGAACCCAGATCGTGCCTTTATGCAATATGATCAAACTCAAGCAATGATGAAAGGCAATAATGATGTGGTGATTCAAATGCCAAATAAAGCGGCACAAGGTTATCATTATGATAAATCAACAGAAACTTTAACGCCAAAAGACGTGCCTGATGCAATGAAAAAAGAGGCATTGGCTCATGCTTTATTAGGCAGTTATTTATATAAGAATCGCTTGTATTCTTCAGGTGAAAATAAATAAACGGAACGCCAGCTTAAGCTGGCGTTTCTTTTAGTTATCAAAAACAAATTGTTCTCGCAATTGATGTAATTGATCGCGAATTGCCGCGGCTTTTTCAAATTCCAAATCTTGCGCAAATTTATACATTTGTTGTTCCAATTTTTTGATTTGTTGTTGATATTCTTTGGCATTTTTCGGTGCATTATAAAGTGCGGTTGGTTCTGCTGCCATTTTTCCACGTTGTTTATTGGCTTTCGCTTTTTGATTTGCACCTTGCCCAATATCTAACAATTCACCGACTTTCTTATTTAATGCTTGTGGCACAATGCCATGCTCTTCATTGTATTTTGTTTGTTTTTCGCGACGACGATTGGTTTCAGTAATGGCTTTTTCCATCGATTTAGTGATGCTATCCGCATATAAAATCGCTTTACCATTTAAGTTTCGCGCAGCACGACCGATGGTTTGGATTAAAGAACGTTCAGAACGTAAAAATCCTTCCTTGTCGGCATCTAAAATCGCCACAAGAGACACTTCCGGAATATCTAAACCTTCACGCAATAAGTTAATTCCCACCAATACATCAAATTCGCCTAAACGCAAATCACGGATAATTTCGACGCGTTCCACGGTATCAATATCAGAATGTAGATAACGTACTCGGATCCCGTGTTCATCCAAATAATCCGTTAAATCTTCCGCCATTTTCTTGGTGAGAGTTGTCACTAAAACACGCTCATTTTTATCCGCTCTTTGGCGAGCTTCGGAAAGTAAATCATCCACTTGAATTGAGACTGGACGAATTTCAATGAGTGGATCAAGTAAACCAGTCGGGCGAACCACTTGATCGATGATTTCACTGCCTGATTTTTCTAATTCATAAGGCCCTGGAGTTGCGGAAACATAGATGGTTTGTGGGGCTAAACGTTCAAATTCCTCAAAGCGTAATGGACGATTATCTAATGCGGACGGTAAACGGAAACCATATTCGACTAAGGTTTCTTTGCGAGAACGGTCGCCACGATACATTCCACCAATTTGAGGCACTGTTACATGAGATTCATCAATAATTAAAATGGCATCAGAGGGCATATAATCGAATAATGTTGGTGGTGGTTCGCCCTCATTTCTTCCCGATAAATAGCGAGAGTAGTTTTCAATGCCCGAGCAATAGCCCAATTCATTCATCATTTCAATATCAAATTGGGTTCGTTGGCTAATTCGTTGTTCTTCTAAAAGTTTATGTTCTTTAATGAAGTATTCGCGGCGTGATACGAGTTCTTTTTTGATGTTTTCTATCGCATCTAAAATACGTTCTCTTGGCGTCACATAGTGAGTTTTAGGATAGATCGTAAAACGTGGTACTACACCAAAACTACTACCAGTGAGCGGATCAAATAAACTTAATCGTTCAATTTCATCATCAAATAATTCAATACGCACCGCACGATCATCAGATTCCGCAGGGAAAATATCAATAATTTCGCCACGAACACGGAAAGTTCCACGCTGAAATGCTTGATCATTTCGGGTATATTGCAATTCCGCTAACTTCGCTAAAATTTGACGCTGATCGATAATGGCACCTTGTTGTAAATGCAACATCATTTGTAAGTAGCTATCAGGATCGCCCAAACCATAAATAGCTGAAACAGAAGCCACCACGATGGTATCTCGACGTTCTAAAAAAGATTTCGTCGCAGAAAGACGCATTTGTTCGATTTGATCATTAATAGACGCATCTTTTTCAATGAAGGTATCACTGCTAGGCACATAGGCTTCAGGCTGATAATAATCATAGTAAGAGACAAAATATTCCACCGCATTTTCTGGAAAAAAGGCTTTCATTTCTGCATAAAGCTGAGCTGCAAGGGTTTTATTTGGTGCAAGTAACATGGCGGGGCGATTTAATTGGGCAATTACGTTGGCAATAGTAAAGGTTTTTCCCGAGCCAGTTACTCCGAGCAAAGTTTGATGTGCCAAACCATCTGTTAAATTTTCAGATAATTTTTCGATAGCTTGTGGCTGATCGCCTGAGGGGCGAAAGTCAGAATGCAGAATGAATGGTTTTGTGTTGATTTTTTCAGACATAAAGTGCGGTCGGTTTTTCCATAGTTTTGAATAATGTTTATTTTAGCATATTTAATGTGTAAAATTGATCAGGCAAAAATCTAAGTTTTACACAGACTTAGAAATGTCAAGAGGAAGATGTCACAAATTCATAAAAAAAACTTTAATTTTTTACTAGACAAAACTTAAATTATTGATTTTAAATTAAAATTTAATTTTAGGCTAATCTGTAATCAAGATCGAATAATCCTTGTAAGAACAAGGGATCCGCAAAATTTTAAAAAGTTAATCCACAAAGTTATCCACAGGCTCTGTGGATAGAAAAAAGAGATGATTCTGATAAAAATAAAGCCCATCAACATGATGGGCTCAAAATCTTTTGGTTGCTAATTTAGAATTTGTAAAAGGAGACAAACAAACTCTAAACCAAAAGAAAAATTGGCTCCTCCTGCTGGACTTGAACCAGCGACATATGGATTAACAGTCCACCGTTCTACCGACTGAACTAAGGAGGAATAAACTTTGTATCACAAGGAACAGGGCGCGCATTTTAATGATAAGAAAAACTCTTGTCAACAAAAAACTATAGTAATTTAGACCCAATTTACACATCATCTATTTAAACTAAAAATTTTTCATATTTTTAACATCTTATCTTTACAAATCTTTACAAAAAAATGATGGTTTTATCATCATTAATATGACAGAATGCAACGCCTTTTTAGGTAGCACAAATATATCTAAAAGTATTTAACACATAGAATTTAATTTATTGAGGATCACGAATGAACCGTATATTTAAAGTTATTTGGAATAAAACAACGCAGAGACAGGAAGTTGTTTCAGAATTAGCGAAAGGTGCAGTTAAAGCTAGCTCAACATCTAGCTCGGAAAAAAATAACAAAACACTCCCTTTATCTATTCTAGTTACACTGATTACCTCTATTCTTGCAAGTAGTGTTTCTTATGCAGCAACAATCAATTATAAAGACATTCCCAAGCAGGGCGTAGCTGTTGTTTCTGATGCAGATAGTGGCATTTTAAAAAACATGGCGTTAGAAGGAACAGAAAACCCTGGTGTTTTATCTGCAGTAGATGCAGTAAGCTCATTAAACAAAATGTTAGAGCGCTATAAAGGTTTTGTGCATGTGAATTCAGAAGGCGATAAAACTAATAAAACGGGTATTTGGGCAGATTGGCTTACAGCTACGGCTTCAAAAGTAGAGGCTGAAGGAAAAACTCCCGGTGCGGTATTTAGTGATAACTTGGGGAAATTTACAGAAAAATTAGGGGCTCAAGGTTCTCGTTCTGTTGCCGTTGGTGTATATGCTAATGCCTTGGCTGAGGATTCTATTGCTATCGGCTCTCGAGCGAATGTTAATAACTACTGGGGAAATCAACTCCGTGAAGCAGTAAATGGTATTGCTATCGGTAAGCAAGCACAAGTTGAAGGTGCAACAAATTCAATTGCATTCGGTACCAATGCGAAACTTCTGGCAAGTACTCCTTATACACTAAAACCTGATAACTCAATTGCTATTGGTAATAATAGCACTGTGAACTGGGCAAGTAATGCGATTGCATTTGGTAATAATGCAAGTATTACAGGAAGCCATGCTGTTAATGGAGCTTGGAAAGGCTCAGATAACAGTATTGCGATTGGTAATGAAACAAAAATTGGACGTGAAGATACTGTTGCAATCGGTAGTAGTGTAAATGCACAAAGAGAAAATACTGTTGCTATTGGTACAAATGTTACTGCAGAAAGAGAAAACTCTGTTGTTATTGGTCAAAATGCAAGTGCAACGAGCGAAAGGGTTGTCGCCATTGGTGCTTACGCAAAAGCAGAAGGGGATAGAACAGTTGCAATTGGCCCAGAAGCGACAGCCAAAGGCTCAAAATCTATTGTGATTGGTGGTATTGGTGATGCAAAAGCGACTGCAGAGAAAGACTACTCCATTGTTATTGGTAATGGAGCGCAAGCAACAAATAATGCAACATATTCTGTTACTTTAGGTAACAATGCTAAAACAGCTGGAGCAACAGGGATTAGTATTGGTGATCGAGCTCAAGTGGTAGCGTCTGCAGCAAATGGGATTGCACTAGGTCAAAGTGCGGTTGCTAATAATTCAGGTGATATTGCTATTGGTCAATCTTCAAGTACATCGACTAAACATACAGTAAGTGATATCAAGATTGGTGATGCAATCTTATCTAAAGGCGTTGCCGCAACCGATAATGGCACTGTAAGTTTTGGTAATAACACTGTTAAACGCCAGATCCAAAATGTTGGAGCTGGTGAAATCTCTGAGACATCAAGTGATGTAATCACTGGTTCACAACTTTACCATGTAATCAAAGCTGCCGATGAAATTGCTAAAACGGAATATAAGTTCAAAGTAAATGGCAATGCCATTAAAACAATGAGTAACAAAGGCACATCAGCAGTTAATAATGCTAATAATACGCTTGATTTCAAAGCTGGCGATGGGTTAGATGTTGCATATGAAAATGGTGCAGTAACTTACAAATTAAATGCTGAATCCAAGAAATCTATTGATGATGCTAAAGAAGCCGCAAAAACAGTAAAAGACAAACTAGTCGAGATCAATGAATCTGTTAAACAAGCAGAAGCAGCGAAGACTGCGGCAGAGACAGCGAAAAATGATGCGGTAACTGCGAAAACTGCAGCTGAAAGTGCAGCAGATAAAGCTAAAGATTCCGAAAATACTGTAAAAATGATTAAAGATCGTATTGAAGGTTCGGGATTAATTAATGCTAATGGTGAAACTAGTTTTGCCTCAAATAATGCAGGTAATCCTAATCGTAAAGGTGCTAAGGCCTCAGGTAAAGATTCAACTGCAATGGGATATGGCTCTGAAGCGAAAGGGGATCACTCTACTGCTCTAGGTAATAACGCTAAAGCTCATGCAGAACGCTCAACAGCTATAGGTCATAATGCAGAAGCTAAAGCAGCTGGCTCTGTTGCATTAGGTGAAGGCTCTGTTGCGAACGAAGAAAATACTATTTCAGTAGGTGATGTTGGTCATGAACGCCGAATTACAAACGTTCAAGATCCTAAAAACTTAACTGATGCAGCAAATAAACGCTATGTTGATCATTCTGTAAATTCAGTTCGTAACGAGCTAAAACAAACAGATAGAAAACTTCGTGGTGGGATTGCTGGAGCAGTTGCTATGGCAAATATTCCAACAACAAACCGAGCAGGTAGCACAATGGTTGGTGTAGGTGTTGGTAACTTTAAAGGCCAAAATGCTGTGGCGGTAGGCTTAAGTAAATCAAGCGATAATAACCGCATTCATTTCAAAGTAAGTGGCTCGGCAACTAGTGCAGGCGATTATGCTGTTGGTGGAGGTATTGGATACCAATGGTAATAATCTATTAGCAAAAAACTCCCTCAATATTTTGAGGGAGTTTTTTTATTATTTAAAGTGCCAGATTAATTCAAATATGTTTAATACATATATTTTTCTGTTGATATGCGGATTATGAGGCGTTTTCTAATGAAATTTATATCTGACTGTTGTTTATAGTTTAATAAAATATCAATGCAACCTATTATCTCTCGATAATCAAATAGTTTTGATAGCTTATTAATTTCCAAATAAAATAGTGCCTCCATTTACTGCATTTAGTGTTCCATAAAACAAACTTAAGGCAAAAAATAGTATTATTCCACCTACTATTAATTTTACGATGCTGTCGCTTTTTCTTTTTGTATGTTTTGAGCTATACCAACGCCCTAAGTGAATCGCGGTATTTCGCGCATAACGTACAATCCCTGCGAAGGCTGACAGCATAAGTCCTGTGCCGAAAGACATAGCTAATACAGCTAAAATTCCCCATCCATAAAGATCAAGCATATAAGCTAAAAATAAAACGAAAATTGCACCGCTACATGGTCGCATACCAATTGTTAGAATCACGAGAAATTGTGATTTTAGATTGGTTGCTTGTGCAGTTTGCGTAGGGCTTGGCAAATGTTGGTGTCCACAGCTACAAGTGTTTGGTTGAAAAGTGCGGTTATTTTTCACCGCACTTTTTTCGTATAGGGGGAGGGGATTTAGGGATTTAATGGATAATTTAGATTTTTTACGATAGGCACGTAAGCCTTGCCAAATCCAATAACAGCCGAGAAATACCAATAATAGCAAGGCAGTTCTTTCTAACCAAAGCTGACTTAATTTGAAATAACGTGATGATAGATTTAGCACCACAACGAGCAATGTTGTTGCTGTAATCGCGACAATGCCTTGCATTAAGGAAGAAAGTAAACTCAAGATAGTGCTTTGCTTTAATTGGCTTTCATGAGTGGAAAGATAGCTGGCGATAATAAATTTGCCGTGTCCTGGCCCGAGGGCATGAAGTACGCCGTAAACAAAGCTGGCAAAAATAAGCGTGATGCCTGCCTTGATACTATTATTTTGAATTTGATGTAAATTTTCCGAAATAAGTTGATTAAAATCTTTTTGCCATGCAGCAATATGTAAGAAAAACCAAGGGGAAAAATAGACAAGTAAGGCAAGTGCAATCACTAATAACACGAGCCCTGTTTTATATTTTTTCATTTCTACTCACATTGAATTATTATTTTTTGTGCGAACATCACGCCTAATGAATCATCTTCGTTCTTTTGGGATTTATCAAGTGAAGAGGCGTAGGCTTGGATTTTTTCATCCACATTAGGTTCAATTAATTTTCCTTGGCAATTTTTCGGAAGTGCGGAAAAATCTACCGTACTTTTTGAGGCGTAAGCCATCGCCACATAATAAGTGGGATCGTAAGTTTGTAAGCTAAATGTGTTTTTTTCTAAATTTTGAGAATGGGCGAGTGGCACATCAAAATAATATTGTAGCTGTAATCCTTGGATTTTTACGCCGTAATTTTTCGGGTGAGGAGAATATTTAATTTTGTTATTTTGAGCGTCATATAGATAGCTAAAATAATGTTCACTTACAATATTTCCCATGACATCATCGATGAGTTTTTGCTGATCATTTTTTGTTTTAGCCTGTTTCATATCATAAATAACCGCGGACGAACTTGGTTCATCGAGCGTCCATTTCATTGATAAACCGATGAGTTGATTATTTTCTATGATAGGCGTGGTTTGCATATCTATAAATGCATGGGGGTGAGCTAAAACACTGCCACTAAAGAATAGAACGAGTAAGAATGAATACGTTTTCACAAAAAATCCTATTATTTTGAACGCTAGAATTTGAAGTTGTTTATTCTACACGCAAAAACGAATTTTTCTGTCAAAAATGTTGATGTAAATCAAAAAAACTCTCAATAGCATTTCCTTTACCTTTCAATATTCAGTAACATAGCATCGTCAAGTGATTGCTTGATATTCATAAAGTTCCTAAATAAAATAATCATAAATATAGCTAAACTACTTTCCTGCCACCCGTTTCGGGTGGTTTTTTTTATTCAAGTTAAATAAATGCACTCTTGCATTGTGCATTTATTCTTATTATGATTAATATGAGTATAACCAAGAGAATAATAAATGTTTAATTTAAAGCATGAGCATTTTAGAGATGATTATCTTTATAGGTTTTATCAATATGGTGATGCTCATAGTAAGATTCCTTCTAATTTATCTAAAGTCTTAGCAAGAAAATTGGATATGATAAGTGCTGCAGAAGACATCAATGATTTACGTTCTCCACCGGCTAATCACTTGGAGTTACTTGAGCCAAAAGAAAATAAAATTTATTCCATTCGAGTAAATAAACAATATCGCCTAATTTTTAAATATGAGAATAACGAAGTAAATAATTTATATTTAGATCCACATTCTTATAATTTATAAGGAAGATAATATGATGACGAGAAAACCCACCTCTGTTGGCGAAATTCTGCAAGAAGAGTTTTTAGAGCCTTTAAGCCTTAAAATTAATGATTTGGCTCAAATTTTAGATGTACATCGTAATACGGCAAGCAATATTGTTAATAATAGTTCACGAATTACGCTAGAAATGGCAGTTAAACTTGCTAAAGCATTTGATACTACGCCTGAGTTTTGGCTTAATCTGCAAACACGTATTGATTTATGGGAGCTTGAACACAATAAACGTTTTCAACAAAGTCTTGCAAATGTTAAGCCCGCTCTACATCGGCATGGTACTTCTACATTTGCAATGTAATTTAAGTCCTAAAGTATCTATTTAATTTAGGGTGCTGCTTTACCCCTAAATATTTACAAGCGGTCAATTTCCGCGAAACTTTTGTAAAATCCTACTGCTTGTTTCCTATATTTCCACCCTATTTTCCAGTAAAATAGGGCATCATTTTTAATGAGGAATAATTAATGTCAACGCAATTTGTATATACGATGCATCGTGTCGGTAAAGTGGTGCCGCCGAAGCGTCATATTTTGAAAGATATTTCTTTAAGCTTTTTCCCTGGCGCTAAGATCGGGGTTTTGGGTTTAAATGGTGCCGGTAAATCAACCCTTTTACGTATTATGGCGGGCATAGATAAAGAATTTGAAGGGGAAGCGCGTCCGCAGCCAGGAATTAAAATCGGTTATCTTCCACAAGAACCAAAATTAGAACCGCAACAAACCGTGCGTGAAGCTGTGGAAGAGGCTGTTTTTGAAGTGAAAAATGCACTGACTCGTTTAGATGAAGTGTATGCGCTTTATGCGGATCCTGATGCGGATTTCGATAAATTAGCGGCGGAACAAGCCAATCTTGAAGCCATTATTCAAGCGCATGATGGGCATAATTTAGATAACCAATTAGAGCGTGCGGCAGATGCATTACGTTTACCTGATTGGGATGCCAAAATCGAACATTTATCTGGTGGCGAACGTCGCCGTGTGGCACTTTGTCGCTTATTACTCGAAAAACCAGACATGCTCTTATTAGACGAACCAACTAACCACTTAGATGCGGAATCGGTGGCATGGTTAGAGCGATTCTTACATGACTACGAGGGCACTGTTGTGGCAATTACCCACGACCGTTATTTCTTAGATAACGTAGCAGGTTGGATCTTAGAGCTTGACCGTGGTGAGGGTATTCCTTGGGAAGGCAACTATTCTTCTTGGTTAGAGCAAAAAGAGAAACGTTTAGAGCAAGAACAAGCAGCTGAAAATGCGCGTCAAAAATCTATTGCGAAAGAGTTAGAATGGGTGCGTCAAAATCCTAAAGGTCGCCAAGCGAAAAGCAAAGCACGTATGGCGCGCTTCGATGAATTGAACTCTGGCGAATATCAAAAACGAAACGAGACGAACGAACTCTTTATTCCATCAGGTCCACGCTTAGGTGATAAAGTGATTGAAGTGCAAAACTTAACTAAATCTTATGGCGACCGCACTTTAATTGATGATTTATCTTTTAGTATTCCAAAAGGTGCAATTGTTGGGATTATCGGGGCAAATGGTGCGGGTAAATCAACTTTATTCCGTATGTTGTCAGGTCAAGAACAACCAGATTCAGGTTCTGTGACAATGGGCGAAACCGTTGTGCTTGCTTCGGTAGATCAGTTCCGTGACTCAATGGATGACAAGAAAACCGTCTGGGAAGAAGTCTCTAACGGACAAGATATTCTCACTATTGGTAACTTTGAAATTCCAAGCCGTGCGTATGTGGGCCGTTTCAACTTCAAAGGCGTGGATCAACAAAAACGTGTTGGCGAATTATCAGGTGGTGAACGTGGTCGTTTACACTTAGCGAAACTTTTACAACGTGGTGGTAACGTGCTGTTATTGGACGAACCAACCAATGACTTAGACGTTGAAACCTTGCGTGCCTTAGAAAATGCGATTTTAGAATTCCCGGGCTGTGCAATGGTGATTTCCCATGACCGTTGGTTCTTAGACCGTATCGCAACGCATATTTTAGATTACGGTGATGAAGGTAAAGTCACGTTCTATGAAGGTAACTTCTCAGACTACGAAGAGTGGAAAAAGAAAACCTTAGGCGATGCAGCGACTCAGCCACATCGTATTAAATATAAACGTATTGCGAAGTAATTTATATTGAGAAAGTGCGGTTGATGTTGGCCGCACTTTTCTTACTTTTTTGGGAGTGATTATGCTAGTTTATTTACATATTTTTTTCGCCTTTTTAAGTCTAGCATTGTTAGTGATTCGTGGCGCAATGCAACTTACTGGCAAAAACTGGCGTTCGATAAAATTATTAAAAATTTTACCGCACCTATCAGATACCTTATTGATTGTTTCTGGTGTTGTCATTTTATATCTCTTTGCTTTTGATATTGAATTGTGGTTAATAGCTAAATTCGCATTATTGATTTTGTATATCCTGTTTGCTGCGAAATTTTTCAGTAAAAAAGTTTCTCAACCCAAAAGTATTTTCTTTTGGCTTGCTTGCGTAAGTTTTATTGGTGCGATATTAATTGCCTATTTGAAATAACACGATGCCATCTCGCCATCTTCAAATTTTAATAAGTAAAACTTTGCCGCTTGCGCCTGATAACGTATTGATTATCGGTGAAAGTGGCATTGTTTTTTCTAAAGCAACGAATTTGCTCGGACAAGAATTTGAACATATTTTATTTGATGGACGAAATGGCATTCATCTTGAAGCGCTAGCTATTGCAGCTGGAACACTGAAAATGGGCGGCACACTTTGTTTAGTGTTATCCGATTGGGAAAATTTATCTCTGCAACTTGCTCAAGATAGTTTACGTTGGAATGGAAATCAGTCAGCGATTGCTACGCCTAATTTTATTTATCATTTCAAACAGTGCATTGAACGCTATCATTTCCCCATTTTTAGAGAGGAAAGTGCGGTTGAATTTCCTGCGGTTTTTTATTCTAACGAGCATCACAAAAATACTACGTTAGCGCAACAACAAATTATCGAGAATATTTTACAAGCTGAGCAGGATATTTATTTTCTAACCGCCAAGCGGGGAAGAGGGAAATCCGCATTATTGGGGATGCTGGCTAATCAAATTCAAGCGCCAGTTTATCTCACCGCACCGAATAAAAGTGCGGTGCATTCAGTTATCGAATTTTCAGAAGGAGGAATTGAATTTATCGCTCCTGATGAACTGACTATTCGGTTACAAGATGAACTCGAGTTTAGTCAATCCGCTTGGTTGCTCGTAGATGAAGCTGCGATGATCCCATTGCCGTTATTACAAGAATATTCTCAATATTTTCAACATATTGTCTTCAGCACAACAATTCATAGCTACGAAGGAACAGGGCGTGGTTTCGAATTAAAATTTAAACGGAAAATCCACCGCACTTTTCAGCATTTTGAGCTTAAACAGCCCCTACGTTGGCAAGAAAATGATCCGTTAGAAGATTTTATTGATGATCTTTTGTTGCTAAATGCCGAAGATGAGTTTCAGCAATTTCCTTTTCAGCCTCATCTCCCTTATCAAATTCGAGAAGTGCAAAACCCACATCATATTGCAGAGTTTTATGGCTTAATGACATTGGCGCATTATCGAACATCGCCACTTGATCTTCGTCGTTTACTGGATGGGGAAAATCAACGTTTTTATTTTGCCGAATATCAACAGAATTTGCTCGGTGCAATTTGGGCATTAGAAGAAGGAAATATGGCTGATGATGAGTTGATTATTCAAATTCAACAAGGCAAACGCCGTCCGAAAGGGAATCTGGTGCCGCAGGCATTATGTTTCCATGAAAGCTTGCCTCAAGCCTGTAAATTACGTTCCTTACGCATTTCTCGTATCGCGGTTCAACCAAATTGGCAAAAGCAAGGCATTGGTCAAAATCTAATGAAATTTATGGAAAATTCAGAAGTGGATTTTCTTTCGGTGAGTTTTGGCTACACTGATGAATTGGCAAAATTTTGGCAAAAGTGCGGTTTTGTTTTAGTGCATTTAGGCGAGCATCAAGAAGCAAGTAGTGGTTGTTATTCAGCGATTGCCCTTAAAGGTCTTTCCAAAGAAGGCTTGGCTTTAGTTGATACTGCGTACAAACAATTTCAGCGTAATATCCCTTTATCTTTTCATCCGTTCGCCATAAATTTTGAGCAAAATCAGATTGATTGGCAGCTTGATCAATTCGATTGGGTGAGCTTAAAAAACTTCGCTAATTTTCACCGCACTTTATTTTCGAGCCTTCCTGCGATAAGGCGTTTATTAAAATTAGTGGGCAAAGAAAATTTCCCATTAATTTCCGCTTATTTAACAAAAAAACAACTTCCCATTAACAAGAAAAAAGGCGTAGAATGGCTACGTTTAGAAATTAAACAATATTTAGAACGAGGAACTTTATGACAGAACAAACTGAGAAGCCAAAATGTTGGTTTAAGCGTGCACTTGAAAAATATGATAATTTCATTAAAGAATGGGGATTGGATCAACCTAATTGTAGCTGCGTGCCTATGTCAGCAACAGAAGATGAAAATGGTAATTTGAAGAAAGAAGAATCTCCTTTAAAGAAATAAACATTAACTGTTTTTTTAAACAGTAAATTTATTGAAAAATAAGTCAAATTCCAGTACACTATGCGTCAATTTTTATACAAGATTGGCGCATTATTTATATTTATGAAAACGGCTTTTTTCCAACCTGATATTCCTACCCAACCCAATGATCACAAAATTTTAGGCAATGTATTACCCGGCGCAGATGCATTGGCGATTAGTGAAATTGCAGAGCAAAATCAAAATTTAACTGTAGTGGTGACACCAGATACGCGAAGTGCGGTGCGTTTATCACGTGTTTTATCGGAATTAAGCAGCCAAAATGTATGCCTTTTTCCTGATTGGGAAACGTTGCCTTACGATACCTTTTCTCCCCATCAAGAAATTATTTCCTCTCGTTTAAGTGCGCTTTTCCATTTACAAAATGCAAAAAAAGGCATTTTCTTATTGCCGATTTCGACATTAATGCAACGCCTTTGCCCGCCACAATATTTACAACACAATGTGCTTCTGATTAAAAAAGGTGATCGTTTGGTCATTGATAAAATGCGCTTACAATTAGAAGCAGCGGGCTATCGTGCTGTGGAGCAAGTATTAGAACATGGTGAATATGCTGTTCGTGGAGCTTTGTTGGATCTTTTCCCAATGGGAAGTGCGGTGCCTTTTCGCCTCGATTTTTTTGATGATGAAATTGATTCGATTCGCACTTTTGATGTGGATACGCAGCGTACTCTTGATGAAATTAACTCAATTAATCTTTTGCCGGCTCACGAATTTCCAACTGATGACAAAGGGATTGAATTTTTCCGTGCGCAATTTCGTGAAACTTTTGGTGAAATTCGCCGAGATCCTGAACATATTTATCAGCAAATCAGTAAAGGTACCTTGATTTCTGGTATTGAATATTGGCAGCCACTTTTCTTTTCTGAAATGGCGACTTTATTTGATTATTTGCCAGAACAAACGCTGTTTGTGGATATGGAAAACAACCAAATGCAGGGCGAGCGTTTTTATCAAGATGCAAAACAGCGTTATGAGCAACGTAAAGTAGATCCGATGCGTCCGCTTTTATCGCCTGAAAAATTATGGCTTAATGTAGACGAAGTCAATCGCCGATTGAAATCTTATCCACGCATTACATTTAAAGCGGAAAAAGTGCGGTCATCGGTACGCCAGAAAAATTTGCCTGTTGCCGCTTTACCAGAAGTGACCATTCAATCCCAGCAAAAAGAACCATTGGGACAATTACGTCAATTTATTGAGCATTTTAAAGGAAATGTACTGTTTTCTGTGGAGACGGAAGGTCGCCGAGAGACTTTGCTTGATTTGCTTTCACCCTTAAAACTCAAGCCAAAACAAATTCAATCATTTGATCAGGCTAAAAATGAAAAATTTAGCTTGTTAGTTAGTTCTCTTGAACAAGGTTTTATAATTGAACAATCGCTTCCTGTTGCGATTATTGGTGAAGCTAATTTACTTGGCGAGCGCGTTCAACAACGTTCTAGAGATAAACGTAAAACAATTAATCCTGACACGCTTGTGCGCAATCTTGCCGAGTTGAAAATAGGGCAGCCAGTTGTGCATCTTGATCACGGTGTGGGGCGTTATGGCGGTTTGGTCACCTTAGATACAGGCGGCATTAAAGCAGAATATTTGCTGCTAAATTATGCAAATGAATCAAAACTTTATGTGCCAGTCACTTCATTACATTTGATTAGCCGTTATGTTGGTGGTTCTGATGGAAGTGCGCCATTACATAAATTGGGTAACGAGGCTTGGGCGAAATCACGCCAAAAAGCAGCGGAGAAAATTCGTGATGTTGCGGCCGAGTTACTAGATGTTTACGCACAACGTGAAGCGAAGAAAGGCTTTGCCTTTAAATATGATCGTGAAGAATTTCAACAGTTTGCCGCAACTTTTCCTTTTGAAGAAACCTACGATCAGGAAATGGCAATTAATGCGGTAATTTCTGATATGTGTCAGCCAAAAGCAATGGATCGCCTTGTTTGCGGTGATGTAGGTTTTGGTAAAACTGAAGTGGCAATGCGTGCCGCATTTTTGGCTGTGATGAATCATAAGCAAGTTGCAGTGCTAGTGCCAACTACACTGTTAGCCCAACAGCATTATGAGAATTTTAAGGATCGTTTTGCAAATTTGCCGGTGAACGTAGAAGTGTTATCCCGTTTTAAAACTGCAAAAGAACAAAAACAAATTCTGGAAAATCTTGCAGAAGGCAAAGTCGATATATTGATTGGTACCCATAAATTAATTCAATCAGATGTAAAATTTAACGATCTTGGATTGTTGATTATTGATGAAGAACACCGTTTTGGTGTAGGACAAAAAGAGAAAATCAAACAGCTTCGTGCGAATATCGATATTCTTACCCTAACGGCAACGCCAATTCCGCGTACGCTCAATATGGCGATGAATGGTATTCGTGATCTTTCCATTATTTCTACGCCTCCTGCGCGCCGATTAAGTATTAAAACTTTCGTCCGCCAGAATGACGATCTTGTTGTACGAGAAGCGATTTTGCGTGAAATCTTACGTGGTGGGCAGGTTTATTATCTTCACAATGATGTCGCAAGTATTGAAAATACAGCAGAAAAACTGACCGCACTTGTGCCTGAAGCACGAGTGATTGTGGGGCATGGACAGATGCGAGAACGTGAATTAGAGCGTGTGATGAGTGATTTTTATCATCAGCGTTATAACGTATTAGTTTGTTCAACTATTATCGAAACGGGTATTGATGTGCCAACGGCAAATACCATCATTATTGAACGAGCGGATCATTTTGGTTTGGCTCAGTTACATCAATTACGCGGACGAGTCGGGCGTTCACATCATCAGGCTTATGCGTATTTGCTTACACCCCCACCTAAAATGATGACAAAAGATGCCGAACGCCGTCTAGATGCGTTGGAAAATCTTGATAACCTTGGTGCTGGCTTTATTTTAGCAACTCATGATTTAGAGATTCGAGGTGCCGGCGAATTACTCGGAAATGAACAAAGCGGACAAATCGAAAGTATCGGTTTTTCGCTTTACATGGAATTATTGGATGCGGCGGTTAAAGCGTTAAAAGAAGGGCGTGAACCATCATTAGAAGAATTGACGCAACAACAAGCGGATATTGAATTGCGCGTGCCCGCTTTATTGCCAGATGATTATCTAGGTGATGTGAATATGCGTTTATCCTTTTATAAACGTATTGCCGCAGCTGAGAGTAAATCAGAGTTGGACGAGTTAAAAGTTGAGTTAATAGATCGATTCGGATTATTGCCTGATGCGACAAAAAATCTACTGCAAATTGCAGAATTGCGTTTGTTGGTTGAGCCGTTGAAAGTTGTGCGAATTGATGCAGGAACGCAAGGCGGTTTTATTGAGTTTTCACCAAAAGCACAAGTGAATCCAGATAAATTTATTCAATTAATTCAAAAAGAACCTATTGTGTATCGATTTGATGGCCCATTGAAATTTAAGTTTATGAAAGATCTATTTGATAACAAAGTGCGGTTAGAATTTGTAGTAGATTTGTTGAAAGCAATTGCTTCATAAAAAAGAAGTCCGATCATCATGATCGGACTTTTTGTTTATATTTTCGGTGGAAGAATTATTGTACTAATAAGTAAAAATTGTTGTCTCCACGTAAAATATTTAAGGCCACAGCCGATGGTTCACCATCAAGTGCTTTACTTAATTCAGCCGTGTTTTCAACTTGTTGACGGTTTATACCAATAATAATATCTCCAGCTTTTAAACCACGTTGCGAAGCAAGCGAGTTCGGTTGAACTTTGGTGATTTCAATCCCTTTGATGCCTTTTGCATCATAGTTTTTCAATGTCGCGCCATCTAACGCAGGTAATTCTGTTTTAGAGGAAAGTTGGTTTCCATCATCCGCTTGTAATTTCACTTTAACATCGTGAGATTTGCCGTCGCGTAAGTAAGTTAAACTAATCTCTTTTCCTGCACCAGAGGTGGCAATTTTTGCGCGCATTTCTGCAAAACTTGAGATTTTTTGACCATTCATCGCCGTGATAATATCCCCCGCTTTAATGCCAGCTTTTTCAGCGGCTGATTTAGGCAATACTTCACTTACAAATGCACCTTGTTGTGCGCTCACATTAAAGGCTTTGGCTAAATCAGCATTGAGTTCACCACCTTTAATACCAAGCAATCCTCGGCGTACTTCACCAAATTCTAAAATTTGTTGTACTAAATTGTTTGCTTGATTACTTGGAATCGCAAAGGCAATTCCTGCATTGCCACCGCTTGGCGAAATAATCGCGGTGTTGATACCAATGAGTTCACCATTTAGGTTAACTAAGGCACCACCTGAATTACCGCGGTTTACTGCAGCATCAGTTTGAATATAGTTTTCATAAGCTCCGCTATCAGAGCCAGTTGAGCGACCTAATGCAGAAACAATACCTGATGTCACAGTTTGACCTAAACCAAATGGATTACCAATTGCAACGGTGAAATCGCCCACGCGTAATTTATCGGAATCAGCAAATTTGATTTCTGTTAAATTACTTGGTTTTTCAAGCTGTACTAATGCAATATCTGATTGCTCATCTTTACCCACTAATTTGGCTTTAAACTCACGGCCATCTTGTAATTGCACGGTAATTTTATCAGCCCCGTCAATAACATGATTATTTGTTAAAACATAGCCTTTGCTTGCATTAATAATAACGCCAGAACCTAAACCACGGAAGTTACGTTTTGATTCACCGCGTCCACCAAATTGTTCAGCAAAACGATCACCGAAGAAGAATTTAAATTCCTCAGGAATATCGTCTTGGAAAGGAGAACGTGAATCAACTTTTGCTTTTCCTTCAACAGAAAGTGTTACCACTGCAGGTTGAACTTTTTCTAACATGGGTGCCAAACTATTTTGCTCTGAAATAAAACTTGGTAAACCAGCTTGAGTCACAAATGGTGTACTCAAGACACTTAATCCGAGAGCAATACTGCTTAATACAAAACGTGTTTTTTTCATAAAATACTCCAAAATAGATTTCAGATAACGTGCTCTATGAGACAAAGAAATAAAAAAAATGTTCAATCATGGATTTATTTCTCATAATTTATTGAAAGTTTCTAAAGGAAATCGGAGCAGTACAAAAACGCCTTACAAGTAGCAAATTCTGCAAATTTATGGTCTAATACGCAGAATTTTCTAGTCAATAAAAAGGTCGAAAAATGAGCTGGATTAACCGAATTTTTAGTAAAAGTCCGTCTTCTTCTACTCGAAAAGCAAATGTGCCGGAAGGCGTGTGGACAAAATGTACTTCTTGTGAACAAGTACTTTATAGTGAAGAACTTAAACGTAATCTTTATGTTTGCCCTAAGTGCGGTCATCATATGCGTATTGATGCACGTGAGCGTTTATTAAAATTATTGGACGAAGGTTCAAGCCAAGAAATTGCGGCAGATTTAGAACCAAAAGATATTTTAAAATTTAAAGATTTAAAGAAATATAAAGATCGTATCAGTGCGGCGCAAAAAGAAACGGGTGAAAAAGACGCGTTAATTACCATGACTGGTACGCTTTATAATATGCCAATTGTTGTGGCTGCATCGAACTTTGCTTTTATGGGCGGTTCAATGGGTTCTGTAGTTGGAGCAAAATTCGTTAAAGCGGCGGAAAAAGCAATGGAAATGAATTGTCCCTTTGTGTGTTTCTCTGCGAGTGGTGGTGCTCGTATGCAAGAAGCATTATTCTCTTTAATGCAAATGGCAAAAACCAGTGCAGTACTTGCCCAAATGCGTGAAAAAGGTGTGCCGTTTATTTCGGTATTAACGGATCCGACTTTAGGCGGCGTATCAGCAAGTTTTGCGATGTTAGGTGATTTAAATATTGCCGAGCCAAAAGCTTTAATTGGGTTTGCGGGGCCGCGTGTTATTGAACAAACCGTACGTGAAAAACTTCCAGAGGGTTTTCAACGTAGTGAGTTTCTACTTGAGAAAGGGGCAATTGATATGATCGTAAAACGTTCAGAAATGCGTAAAACTTTAGCAAGTGTATTGAGTAAATTAACGAATCAACCTTCTCCTTTTGTAGAACCTGAACTCATTTCAGAAGATGAATAATATGCAACTTAAAGCCACTTCGCCACTCGCTGAGTGGCTTTCTTATTTAGAAAAAAGCCATTTTAAACCTATTGATCTTGGTTTAGATCGTATTAAATCCGTGGCAGAAAAATTGGATTTACTTCATCCCGCCCCTTATGTGATAACGGTGGGGGGGACGAATGGTAAAGGCACGACTTGCCGTTTGTTAGAAACGATTCTGCTTAATCACGGATTACGTGTGGGCGTGTATTCTTCGCCTCATTTACTACGTTATAACGAGCGAGTACGCATTCAAAATCAAGATTTACCCGATGAAGCACATACCGCCTCTTTTGCCTTTATTGATGAAAACAAAACAGAATCGCTGACTTATTTTGAATTTAGCACCCTTTCTGCATTGCATTTATTTAAGCAAGCAAAATTAGATGTGGTGATTTTAGAAGTGGGGTTAGGTGGCCGTTTAGATGCGACCAATATTGTGGATAGCCATCTTGCGGTAATTACTAGCATCGATATTGATCACACCGATTTTCTTGGAGATACCAGAGAGGCCATAGCTTTTGAAAAAGCAGGAATTTTCCGCGAAAATTGCCCTGTCGTGATTGGCGAACCTAATGTGCCAAAAATAATGCTCGAGCAAGCTGAAAAATTACATTGCCAAGTTTCTCGATGTGATGTGGATTGGTTATTTGAGCAAAATGCTGAAAATTGGCAGTGGCAAAATAAAAAAGTGCGGTTAGAAAATTTGCCGTTTTGTCAGATTCCATTGGCGAATGCCGCAACGGCTCTTGCTGCTGTTCAATGTTTACCTTTTGATATTTCAGAACAGACTTTGCGAAAATCTTTGCAAGAGGTAGAACTGGTTGGTCGTTTTCAAGCAATAAAAGCAGATAGACGTAAAAAATTAGCGGATTATTTTGGCGTATCAGTTGAAACTTTACCAACAATCATCGTTGATGTGGGACATAATCCTCATGCCGCAAAATATTTATCTGAAAAATTGACCGCACTTAAATGCAACATTGAGGGCAAAATGATTGCCGTGTGTGGGATGCTAAAAGATAAAGATGCAAATGGGGTATTTGCGCATTTAACGCCTATTATTGATGAATGGCATTGTGTAACCTTAAGCGGCTATCGTGGGCAGTCAGGCGATGAATTAGCTGATAAATTGAAAAGTCATTTCCCACATGTTCAAGCTACATCAGATAATTCTGTTATGGATGGTATGCGTACTGCACTCAAAAGTGCGGTAAAAAATGATGTTGTTTTAGTCTTTGGATCTTTCCACACCGTAGCCGAATTTTGGTCTGTGGTGGAATAAAATTTATCATTAAAACAAAGGGCTGATATTTAAAATCAGCCCTTATTTTTTCTAGAAGATTATTTCCAAGAATATTTCACACCCACGGTGCCTTGGTAACCTTTGTGTCGGTTGCTATCGAAGGATTTTTCGTAGCGAGCATCTGCATAAAGGTAAGTGTTTTCACTTAATGAGAATTGAGAGCCTAAGCCTAATTCCCACCAAGTGCGGTCAAATTCCTCGGTTAATTTGTCACGACCAATTAATGCATTGCCCGTTGCTTTAAAATCGTGCCAAATATTACCGATGAAATAATAGGTGCGAGTGCGTTGTTTATCATTTGGTGTGTTATACGCCAAACGGAAACCAACACGACCACGCAAGCCATAACCTTTTTGAGAAACTGCACGAGTGCCGTCGTTAAAGTTGCCTAAGCGCAAGTATTGTGCAATCAGTTGTGCTTGTGGCTCTAAAATCCAGCTATCTCCGTTGTTGGTTTTATCTTTACCTAATGCGTAAGGACGACCAGTTTCCACTGAAAGGGCAGCACCCCAGCCGTGATTTTTCGCTTGTGTGCCATCAACGGATGAATAACGGTTATTTAACCAAGAGAGTTGTCCCACCCAGTCAATGTAAGTGCCATTTTCATTGTAACGCGTGTCAGTTACACCAAGATTAAGTGCGGTAGTTTTTACGCGAGAAGTTAATTTATCTGCAATCACGACACCATTTTTCGCACGGTATTCATCATAGAATTTGCTGTGAGAACGTAACGCGCCGAAATACAGGCCGGTAAAACGGCGGGTAAGTTTGCCCTCATCATCTTGTTTGGTTTTAACATCAAAGTCGTGCCCAACTTGGAAGCCGTACATATTGGTTTTTAAACCAAAGCGTTCTTTGCCATCGAGTTTGAGGTGTTTACCAATCACACGACCCCAAGATTGTTTTTCCACATCTTGCCAATAACTGCCTTGTTTATCCCAAGAAAGGGTTTGATTTTCGCCACGGCGTTGGTGAAGTGTATCCAACATTGTATAGCCTAATTCCAAGTTTTGGCGAGGAACGAGTGCGTAGGCTGGTGCGCTTGGCGTGATGATGGTTTTATCTTTATTTGGTGTGGTTAAAGTCCAGAAGTATTCTGTTACACCATTGTCATCTTTATGTGAAACTAATTGTAATTCTCCTGCCCCTGTGGTTTTTGCTGTACCAGTAAAGGTTGAACGTGTATTGTAAGCGTAAGGTTTAGTTGCATCCGTAGAATTTATTTCATTGCCTTCTGTTCCATTGTCTTTGCCTAAAACTTTAATAACAGGGACACTACGTTTGTAGCGATCGGTAAGTTCGCCAATTGTGCCATCAATAACATCTTCAGTACCATCTGTTTTAACGGCTTTGACAGTCGTGTTACCAGAGGCATCACCTGTAATCGTTAATAAATCTGATTCTGAATTTGTTCCAAGATAATCGCCGGTAGTATTCCATTTAGTGTTCACTTTTAACACACCATCTTTACCTTCATAATTCCCTTCAATGGTAAGTTTGTCGGCATAGGATTGATTAGCGAGGGTGATGATACCGTGATCATTGGTGAATGTCCCATCTTTATCAGCGCCATTTGATGATACTTTAACAATGTATTTTTCCGCTGGATGGCTTCCTGCATCTAATACACCACCATTACTAAGCGTGACTGATTTTGCAGTAGAACGTTGTTCAGTTTCATCTTCTTTTTTATTTAAGAACCAAACTGCTTTGTTGTCCACATTCATGGTTAAGGTTGAGCCAATATCTTGATGAACAAGACCTGTTAATTTTGCACCATCGCTAAAAGTGGCGGTAAGTTCTGAATGGGCTTCGGCGGTTTTATTGGCTTCGTCAATTTTTTCTGATTTAGCATACACAGCCCATCCCTTTGACGCAGCAGTGGCGATGGATTTGTCGCCTGAAAGTTTGAATGTTGCATTTTTTACATTAAATGCACCCCAAGTAAAATAGCGTAGTAAAGCGTCTTGTTTACCTAATAGCTTTGCTCCCCACATCAAGTCACCTTCTTTTTTAAAACGGGCATTGGCAAGAATAAGGCTATCGGTTTTCGAGGTGGTGGAAAGTTTGGTATTAACTAAGCTAACCTGATTATTTTTATTATCTTTACCTCTCGCAAGCATTTCGTAAAAAGTAAAAAATTTTTTTACTTCTCCAAGATTCTCATAATCAATAGTATCGAAAACTAAAGCATTTGTACTGGTTCGAATTTCAGAAGCTTCATTCTTATTTTTTTCACCTGTAATAGTGAATTTTGAGCCTTCATCAAATAAACGTACCGCACCTGAACCGCGATAAGTTTTTCCTTTCGCAAGAGTCGTTCCATTAATTGAAGTAGTATCTACGGTTAATTTTCCATTGGCTTCTACCGTCGCATTTTTACCAGCATCTCCGTTGCCAGGTTTCCCGATTTTAATACCTGCAGAGTTAATACCATTTGCTGTGACACTGATATTTGTATCCCCGTCTAAAATAGCCTTAGCATCATTACCTGATACGTAAAGCCCCACCATATAATCTGCAACTTTATTTGCACTCACATCAGAAACTTTAATATCTACTTTTCCTGTAGAATGAAATTCTGGTGTTGAACCTGTTGAACGATATACTCTAATACCAGAATATTGATAGCCAGTTTCAAATTTTCCACCAGGAATAGGAACTCCAGTATAATTCCCTCTTACAGTATCTGCTGTATTATTTACTGTAATATTTGCGTTTTCTACATTAACACGAGCATTACCAGTATTACTCCCCCCATTCCAGTTATACCCTACAGCCAGCCCATAAGCCGCGTCAGAATCAGCTGATTGGCTTGTATTTTTCTCACGATTGGATTTTGTGACATTGATATTAAGGTTTTTGATCTCGGCAGTTGAATTACCACGAACAATCATTCCTTTAGGGCGATTGTTTGTTGCCTTGTCACTAGGGGTGACATTGATATTTAACGTTTCAGCTGTTAGTTTGGAACCTTCTACATATAAGGGAACTATCTCGTCTCCTGTAATTGTTTCATTTATGGTTTCTTCGCCTTTTAATGTTAAATGTGCACCGTTTTCTACAGAAAGCTGTTTATTATCTGGAAGAGAATCTGTTTCACCAGTAAGCGTGGTGTCTGTTGTAATATTTTCTGTTAAAGCTGCGTAGGCTGGAGTTGTACTAAGTGAATAATAGGTAGTAGAAAGGGCAGAAGAGATTAGAATACTAAGAAGTTTTTTTTTACAATTTTGCTTGCTTGCTTGCTTGCTTGCTTGCTTGCTTTTGGGATTCTTGTTTCATAAGTTAACCTAACAAAGTTGTGAGTTCAACGACAATTAAAGTAAATCCTTTATCATAAAACAGGATTTTCCTTATCGGCTAAATTTTAATCGGTTTGTGTTTATTTAACAAGTTTAGATTAGTGTGATTTTAAAAAATAGAAGAAATATGATTTAGATTAATATTTATAATGTGGTGCTGTTTGGCAATGGCTGAGGCTCTCCCAAAAAATAAGGCTCAACTCCTAATATCAAATCCAAAACTGCTTTTATACGCGCAAAAACTTCTCTTATTCGAGTAGATAGATGTAATTCGGGTTGTTTTGCTACAAAACAAATCGCATCAATATCATGTGCTTTGGCTATTAAAAGTGCGCGTTCGCAATGAAATTTTTGGCTGACAATCGTAAATGCTTGTACTTGGAAAATTTTATCTGCTCGGATAACGGAATCTAGCGTACGGAAACCAGCAAAATCACGGAACATAGAGGCTTCAGATACGCCCATTTTTCGTAAATCACGAAACATTGCTCTTGGTTCGTTATATTGGATAGTGCGATTATCGCCACTTAATAAAAGGTAATTGACTTTTTGATGATCGATCAACTCTTTTGCGGCGGCTAAACGATACTCGTAATAAGCATTAGGTTTTCCACCAATAATATATTTCGATGTGCCCAGCACAAGAGCATATGCGCGAGGGGGGAGTTCATCAATATTCGTGAATATCTTATCACGCACATAAAAACTTACGCCTTTATCGACAAGCAAGCAAAGCATAATCAATGCAAAGATTGTATAGAGCGATATACGAAAAAGTGCGGTTAATTTTGATGGTAATTTTTTTATTATCATGTCTGTAAACATAATGAAAAATTCCCCGCACTTCAAGGAGAATTTGATGGATTTTATGAATTGCATTGATGTGTGATAATTTAGCCGTTTAGACGGCTAAAATTTCTTGACAACCTAATCGACTTACTGATAGTTTAAGTGCCATTCTCATTATTACAATAGGTTTCCAATGTCTGTGCAAAATGTAGTGCTTTTTGACACACAGCCTTTAACCATGACGCTTGGTGGCAAGCTTTCCCATATCAATGTTGCGTATCAAACTTATGGTACGCTAAATGCCGAAAAAAATAATGCGGTATTAATTTGTCACGCTTTGACTGGCGATGCTGAGCCTTATTTTGATGACGGTCGCGATGGCTGGTGGCAGAATTTTATGGGAGCAGGTTTAGCATTGGATACGGATCGTTATTTTTTTATTAGCTCGAACGTATTAGGTGGTTGCAAGGGAACAACTGGGCCTTCATCAATTAATCCGCAAACGGGTAAACCTTATGGTAGCCAATTTCCTAATATTGTCGTGCAAGATATTGTCAAAGTACAAAAAGCCTTGCTTGATCATCTTGGCATTAGCCATTTAAAAGCCATTATTGGTGGATCTTTTGGCGGTATGCAAGCGAATCAATGGGCGATTGATTATCCTGATTTTATGGATAATATCGTAAATCTTTGCTCATCCATTTATTTTAGTGCTGAAGCTATAGGCTTTAACCATGTTATGCGTCAAGCGGTAATTAATGACCCTAATTTTAATGGTGGCGATTACTATGATGGTACACCGCCAGATCAAGGGCTATCTATTGCTCGTATGCTAGGTATGTTGACTTACCGTACTGATTTACAGCTTGCAAAAGCCTTTGGACGAGCAACAAAATCAGATGGCAGTTTTTGGGGCGATTACTTTCAAGTTGAATCCTACCTTTCTTATCAAGGTAAAAAATTTTTAGAACGTTTTGATGCCAATAGTTATTTGCATTTGTTACGTGCGTTGGATATGTATGATCCAAGCATTGGGTATGAAAATGTTAAAGAGGCATTGTCACGCATTAAAGCGCGTTATACGCTGGTTTCTGTGACAACGGACCAGCTTTTTAAGCCAGTTGACCTTTATAAAAGTAAACAGCTTTTAGAACAAAGTGGAGTCGATATACATTTTTACGAATTCCCATCAGATTACGGACACGATGCGTTTTTAGTGGATTATGATCAATTTGAAAAACGAATTCGAGATGGTTTGGCGGGTAATTAGATATAAAAAAGTGCGGTGAAATTTCACCGCACTTTTTCTTTTATAATAGGTTCTTTTATAATAGGCTATTCTTCAGAACCGAGTTCTTCCAAAGAATCTTCTTCATCTGCATCACAAACACGTTCTAAACTTACTACATGTTCATCATCTGCGGTACGAATTAAACGAACACCTTGAGTGTTACGGCCTACGATGCTCACTTCGCTTACGCGTGTGCGAACAAGGGTTCCAGCATCGGTAATCAACATAATTTGGTCGGTTTCTTCTACTTGAGTTGCGGCAACTACTTTACCATTGCGTTCACTCACTTTAATTGAAATCACACCTTTTGTATTACGTGATTTAGTTGGGTATTCACTTAATTGTGTGCGTTTTCCGTAGCCGTTTTGCGTTGCAGTTAAAATTGCACCTTCACCTTTTGGCACAACGAGAGAAACCACTTTATCGATATTTAAATCTAATGATGCTTCGGCGTTGTCATCAGAAATTTCTTCAATTTCTACCGCACTTTCATCGTCAGAAATATCGTTTGTTAAAGCGAGTTTGATACCGCGAACCCCAGTTGCTAAACGCCCCATTGCACGAACAGCATTTTCTGCAAAACGTACCACGCGACCTTGTGATGAGAACAACATAATTTCGTTGCTGCCATCAGTAATATCAACACCGATTAATTCATCTTCGTCACGTAAATTCAATGCGATGATACCGTTTGAACGTGGACGACTAAATTCGGTTAAGGCGATTTTCTTCACAATACCGCCAGCAGTTGCCATAACTACGAATTTATCTTCTTCGTAAGCAGAAACTGGCAAGATTGCAGTAATACGTTCGTTTTCTTGTAACGGAAGAATATTCACAATTGGACGACCGCGTGCACCACGGCTTGCTTGTGGAAGTTGATATACTTTCAACCAATATAAACGGCCACGGCTAGAGAAACAGAGGATCGTATCGTGAGTATTTGCCACCAGTAATTTTTCGATGAAATCTTCTTCTTTCATCTTCGTTGCAGATTTACCTTTACCGCCACGGCGTTGTGCTTCATAGTCGGTCAGTGGTTGGTACTTCACATAACCTTCGTGAGAAAGTGTCACAACCACATCTTCTTGTGCGATTAAATCTTCTAAATCAATATCGCCAGAAGCTGCGGTAATTTCAGTTAAACGATCATCACCGAATTGTGCTTTCACTTCTTCCAATTCTTCACGAATCACTTCCATTAAACGTTCTGCGCTACTTAAAATATGAAGAAGATCCGCAATTTTAACTAATAATTCCTCATATTCTTTTACAACTTCTTCAAACGCAATGCCAGTTAAACGATGTAAGCGAAGTTCTAAAATTGCGTTTACTTGCGCTGGCGATAAGTAATATTGTTCACCTTGAATACCTAAATTTTCTTCTAAATCATCAGGACGAGCAGAAACATCAAGAAGATTAATAATATCGCTATGTAACGTCCAAGAGCGTGAACTGATTGCTGCTGCAGCCTCTTCACGGTTTTTAGAGTTACGAATGATCGCAATCATTTCATCGATATTAGAACGAGCAACCGCTAAACCTTCCAAAATGTGCGTGCGTTCACGCGCTTTCCGAAGTTCAAAGATAGAACGACGTGTAACGACTTCACGGCGGTGTAAAACGAACGATTCAATGATTTCTTTAAGATTAAATAAACGTGGCTGACCGTGATCCAATGCCACCATATTGATACCAAAGGTCACTTGCATTTGGGTTAGCGAGTAAAGATGGTTTAATACCACTTCCCCTACTGCATCACGTTTAATATCAATTTCAATACGGATCCCTTCTTTGTTTGAAAGGTCAGTAATATTGCTGATACCTTCGATTTTTTTCTCGCGAATTAATTCGGCGATTTTCTCGACTAATTTTGCTTTATTTACTTGGTATGGCAATTCAGACACGATAATTTGCTCGCGTCCTTTTTCGTTGGTTTCTACTGTTGCACGAGCACGAACATACACTTTACCACGACCAGTGCGATAGGCCTCTTCAATTCCTTTACGACCATTAATTAATGCCGCGGTTGGGAAGTCTGGGCCCGGAATATGTTGCATTAATTCATCAATGGTAATTTCATTGTTGTCGATATAAGCCAAACAACCATTTAATACTTCATTTAAGTTGTGAGGAGGAATGTTAGTTGCCATCCCCACTGCAATACCTGAAGAACCATTTGCTAAAAGTGCAGGAATACGAGTCGGCAATACATCTGGAATCATTAATTCGCCATCATAGTTTGGCGAGAAATTGACGGTTTCTTTATCCAAATCCGTGAGCAATGCTTGCGTGATTTTTTGCATACGTACTTCGGTATAACGCATCGCAGCGGGCGCATCACCATCAATTGAACCAAAGTTACCTTGCCCATCAACCAACATATAGCGAAGTGAGAATGGTTGTGCCATACGAACGATTGTATCGTACACAGCTGAGTCACCATGCGGGTGATATTTACCGATTACATCACCTACAACACGCGCTGATTTTACGTATTTTTTATTGGCGGTATTGCCTTCGCGATCCATTGAGAATAGTACTCGGCGGTGAACAGGTTTTAAACCATCTCGAACGTCAGGTAATGCACGCCCAACGATAACCGACATCGCGTAGTCAAGGTAGGAAGATTTGAGTTCTTCTTCGATATTGACAGGGGTGATAGATGATTGGATTGAATCCGTCATTGGTATTCCTTTTTTGATCAAAAATTGTGGCGGATTATAGCATAAAATTGTGGATATGTGGTTTTTGATATCAGGATTTCACCTGATGGCGACCTACTTTTTCTTTGCTTTTCCAAAGAAAAAGTAGGCAAAAAGAAAGGCAACCCTGCTTTTCCTTATTTCCTTTGTTCCATTGAATTTGCTTAACGGAAATTTTCTGAACTCGCTGCGCTCAAACAGACGAAAATTTCCTACAAATTCAATTACACAAAGGCGGAAAAGAAGGGAGGGATTTCTTTTACACGAGTAAAAGAAAGTTGGTCGTCGTCAGGCGAAATCCTAACCTAATTATTTCCAATTATCACGCTTCGCTTTCTGCAACTTCCCATAAGCCCCTAGCAATGCCTGATGTTCCTTAAAGTTTTCCAAATGTTCATCACTTGCTGGAAGATTGTAGAATGGATTACCCCCTTCAGAGACAGCTGCCCAAGCTTGTTTAACTGCATCTTTGCCATACATTTTTTCAAACACTGCACGATATTGTGCTGGGTCGCGATTTTGATCCAAATGTAATTCAATGATGGAAATTAATGCACGGTAATAATTCACACGTTCTACAGTAAATACAGAACTGTTCATATTCAGCGTCCAGTTTGCCCAATCTAATGCCTGTTCTAATTCGCCTAATGCAAGATGGAGCATTGATTTTAATTCGCCCACGCGTAAGGTTGTCCAGCCGGTATTTTTAGGTGCAACGATACCAATAAATTCACGCACGCGAGTTGCATCGTCAATATCTTGGCCATCTAATTCTTCTAATAACTCTTGATAGGTTTCCGCATCGTGATGCCAGTTTGGTAAATCGAGTAAAATTTCGCGCCAATCCATTCCCATATTGTTGTTGGCGTAAATTAAATCGTCTGCAGGATAAATATCAGACATGCCTGGCACAATAATGCGGCACGCATAGACATCCAAATGGTTGTAATCCATCACGTAAACTTCTTTTTCATCCGCACGGAAAATTGTCATTAAATTATTGTATTCTTCTTGCGTTGTACCACTGAAATCCCAATCAGCAAAGTCATAATCAGGCGTTTCTTTGAATAAATCCCAAGAAATTAAACCGCTCGAATCAATAAAGTGGGTTTCTAAATTAGCATGTTCAGCCACATCATCGTTATTAAAAGATGGCGGAGAGAACACATCTAAATCTTTCAAACTGCGACCTTGTAAAAGTTCAGTCACCGTACGTTCTAAGGCCACTTGGAAATTTGGATGTGCACCAAAAGAGGCAAAGCAAGTGCCGTTATTCGGATTTAATAATACGACGCAAATAACAGGGTATTTTCCGCCAAGTGAAGCATCAAACGCATAAATTGGGAAGCCTTCTTCCTCTAATTTTGCAATGGAAGCCTGAATAGATGGATAGCGATCCATCACCGATTTTGGAATTTCTGGCAGACTGATCGCTTCGGCGATAATTTTATTTTTCACATAACGCTCAAATACTTCTGACAAGCCTTGCACACGTGCTTCAAATTTTGTATTGCCCGCAGACATACCATTTGAGACATAAAGGTTGGCAATAATACTTTGTGGAATGTAAACGGTTTGTTCGTCCGATTGACGAACATAAGGCATCGCCACGATCCCGCGATCATAATTGCCAGATTGTAAATCTACCAATAATTCAGGAGTAAGCTCGGCGTTAGGATCAAAATAATCCAATAAATAATCATCTAAAATACTATTAGGCAGTAAGGCATCATCTTCAATCGGGAACCATTGTTCATTGGGATAATGCACAAAATCGCCGTTTGCGATTTCTTGCCCTAAATAGAAATCAGCAAAGAAATAATTAGTAGAAAGACGCTCAAAATATTCGCCAAGGGCAGAAGCTAACGCCGCTTTTTTGCTTGCCCCTTTACCATTGGAAAAACACTGTGGGCAGTCTTTATCGCGAATATGCACAGACCACACATTTGGCACTGGATTTAGCCAAGATGCCTCTTCAATATTAAAACCAAGTGCGGTCAATTTTTGTTGAAATTTTGCAATACTATCTTCCAATGCGGCATCTTTGCCAGGGATAAACGTTTGTTCTGTCATTTTTGTTCCTAAATAAGAAAAAAGTGCGGTGAATAATAGGGGAGTTTTAATAGCGGGGCAAGATTTTTTCGGCAAAAATAAACCCCGAAAAAATTCGGGGTTTTCTACCGCACTTTTAACGTATATTTGATTGGCGTTAAAGTAGAGTTGGATTGAACCGCACTTTCAAAGCAATCGTAATGGTGGCGAAAATTTTCTCATCGTTAAGAGGAAAGTTTTCGCGTAAAGTGCGGTGGGAATCGGTAATGTTTATTTGAGCTTGTGATAATTCATTTAATAAAAGTGGGAGAGAAAGATTGAGTTGTTCAGCGATTTGTTGAATAGAAAAATGTTCGAAAGTCATTATCAAACGATCTAAATTGCAATAAGAGGGCATGAGATTATGCGTAATAAGATCGGTAAATTGAGTGTTGATTTTTACCCATTTCTTCTTGCGGCTATATAAATGCAGCAACAAACCAAATACGGCAAAT
This sequence comes from Haemophilus sp. oral taxon 851 str. F0397, assembly GCF_000242295.1. Lineage (NCBI taxonomy): Bacteria > Pseudomonadati > Pseudomonadota > Gammaproteobacteria > Pasteurellales > Pasteurellaceae > Haemophilus > Haemophilus sp. oral taxon 851. The sequence goes on along the minus strand of NZ_JH591070.1, from coordinate 48,272 downwards.
CCAGCAAAGAAAAGATGGATGTCTAAGGCTTGAGTAAAAGGAAAGCCCAACCACATTGAAATACCACTTGCAACAACGAAAAGCAAACTTAAGGCTAATCCCCACACTAAGAAAAATTTATAAATCACTTCAAATTTCATTGAATTATCCTTTTCTACAAAAAACTATAAGAAAATATAGAACATCTAATATTATAGAATTCTTTTATCTTATTTTGCTACGTTATATTTGAATTAATATATCGATGCTGTAGAATTCGTTGTAATGTCTCGTTTTTAAAAAGTTAAAATGAAAAAACGCTTACCATTTTAACCGCACTTCGCCCGAACTTTTACATCAACATTTGAATAACTACATTGAAAAATCACTATGACTATTTACGACATCAATTTTGCTGAACTTTATCAACAACACTTAATCGCTTGTAATCATTACAACTTGCCTTCGACAAAATGGGATAAAAAAGCCGTGAAAATGGCAGAAAATTTGGTCGGCAAGCCTTCGGCATATAATCAGCAATTATTGCAAGCAATGAATGTGCAAACCGATGAAACTGTGTTGGATATTGGTTGTGGCCCCGGTACTTTTGCTGTGCCACTCGCACAACAAGGTTCAGCGGTATATGCCTTAGATTATAGCAATGGAATGTTAGATTGCTTGGCGCAGTTCAAACAGAAATTTGGTTTGCATAATCTGACTACATTTCATAAATCTTGGGCGGATAATTGGGATGATGTGCCGCAAGCTGATGTGGTATTGGCATCTCGTTCAACGTTGGTGGACGATTTGGACGATATGATCGAAAAACTCTGTGCCAAAGCGAAGAAACGTGTGTTTTTGACTTCTGTCACGCAACGTCATTTTTTAGATGAGGGCGTATTTGAGGCGATTGGGCGTGAAGATATTGGTTTTCCCACTTATATTTATTTACTCAATCGGTTGTATCAAAAAGGCATTCAGGCAAATTTGAATTTTATTGAAACAGAATCGGGTTGTTTTCAAGGTGAAAGCTACGAGGATTTATTAGCCTCGGTGGAATTTTCTTTAGGCGAACTTTCCGAAAAAGAAAAACAAGGTTTGAAAGCCTTTTACGATCGTAAACAAGCCAACAAAGAACCCATTTCTCACGGACAGAAAAAATGGGCGTTGATTTGGTGGAATGTGGAACGTACCTAACTTTTCAGCTTGAATACATTTACCGGTTCTAAAAATACCGGTATTTTTGACCGCACTTTTTCTAGGTTAAGCATCAGTGGATAGGTACGTTTTTGCGCAATGATTAACGTGAGTGGCGAAAAGATTGTTACGCGTTTATTCTTGGTTGCGATAGGGCATTTTTCAATCACTTCAAAATTGAGCAATGAAAGCCAATCAATCACACGCCAAGCAGGGTAGTGACGCAGCGGATAATCGCCCATTTTTCTTTTGAAAATCAGCGGACTTAATGGATTAAATAAAGCAATAAAAATCCAGCCATCATCAGCTAGTACACGATGAGATTCACGCAGAATTTGATGCGGATCTTGCGCAAAATTAAGCGTATTCATTAAAAACATGGCATGGATTTCTTTTTGAATAAACGGCAATTCGGTGAGGCTAGCTTGAATTAAGCTAACTTTAGCATTACAAAGTGCGGTGAGATTTGGTGTGATTTTTTCGCTCAAAATAATCTGGTGGTGCATAGGTAAATTCGTTGTAACTTCACCACTTAACCCACCAATTTTCAAAACCTGATGACCTAAAATTTTGGGCATCCAAGGCATTAATATTTGGCGTAAGGGTTGGCAATAATCATCCCCCTTTGGCAAATTTTGCCAACTTTCAGGCTGAATGAAAGGCTTGGTCGCTTTGGCATTCCAGTTTACAATCATTTTATTCCTCCATCACAAATGAAAAGGACGATTATGTTATTTGCTTTGCCTGCGCTGAATGATAACTACATTTGGCTTTATCAACGAGAAAATCTGCCTCTTATTATTGTCGATTTACCTGAAACGGACAAGCTGTTTGCGTGGCTAGATAAGCAAAACTCAACGGTTGAGGTGGTGTTGCTTACCCACGAACATGAGGATCATACACAAGGTGTGTCGGCATTTAAAAAACGTTATCCAACAGTGCCGATTTATGGGCCACAAGAATGTGAGAAAAAAGGCGCAACTCAAATTGTGAACGAAGGGAAGATCCTTACCGAACATTATCAAATTGATGTCATTCCGACGGGGGGACACACTAAACAGCACGTGAGTTTTTTAGTAGATAATCATTTATTTTGTGGCGATGCGTTATTTTCTGCTGGTTGCGGACGTGTTTTCACAGGTAATTATGCGCAGATGTTTGAAGGTTTACAGCGTTTGAATACATTGCCCGACGAGACGATTATTTGTCCTGCTCATGAATACACCTTGGGGAATTTAGCGTTTGCAGAAACCGTGCTGGTGGATAAAGGTGCGGTAGAAAAAAGTGCGATAGAAAAACAACGTATTTTTGTTGAAACACAACGGGCTGAAAATAAACCAAGTTTGCCGACAACATTAAAACTTGAGCGAGAAATTAATCCGTTTTTACAAGCAAAAACACTTGAAGAATTTACCGCACTTCGCAAAGCAAAAGATATGTTCTAAGTGAGCTTTTTTATTGAGGCAAAGTGCGGTGACTTTTTAAATTAGCAGATTATTTCTTTCTCGCTAACATTGTGGCAAATTTCATTTTAATGCGATTGCCGTTTTCATCGGTTTTGTGTAATTCGCCCATATTTTCGTTATATTCTAAGAATTCCCAATCTTTGTAATATTCTTTTAATTCATTTTCAGCAAAAGTGAAAGAGAACGGAAGCGGGCAAGGCACATCATCTGTGGACATAGCCGCAACGATTAAGTTATACCCGCCAACATTGGTGTGTTCTTGCATATTTTTAATGATTGACGGTACACGTTCACGATTTAAGAACATAAACACCACTGTTGAAACAATAAAATCGTAGTTTTCTTGAATGTTGGCAGAGTTAATATCGTAAAGTGCGGTAGAAATATTAAGGTTTTCTTTCTCTTTGGTTTCATTTAAAAAGGCAATGCTGTTTTCATTGTGATCCCAAGAGGTCACATCATAGCCTAATAAACTTAAATAAAGTGAATTACGCCCTTGGCCGCAACCTAAATCTAACACTTTACAAGGCGAGATAATTTTTGCGGCATCCACCACATCGCCGTGAGTGGCAGTCATGTTGTATTTTTTACTGAAATAATCTTCTTTTTTGCAATAGAAACCTAGGGTACATTCTAAATCATCAGAAAGCGCTTCAACACGATGCCAAGCTTGAGGTTCAACAAAAGGAATCTCGCTTTCTGGGGTGAAAATATGCTCGGCAACAACATCGCCATTTTCTGTTAGCTCATAAAATTTGAGTTTGCCTTTTAATACGGTTAATTTTCCCCAAGTGCCGACTTTTGTGTTGTGCTTTTCTTGGAACATTTGTGGCAATTTGTCTTTTGTCCACACTGGCATTTGTTTATAGCAAATTAATTCGTTTTTCATAATATTCTCCAAACAGATAAATAGTTGAGTGTTATAGTAGGTTATAAGTCGCCTATTTTCAACTAGAAAATAAAAGGGCAACGTAATGTTGCCCTTATTTAGATTGAATTGTTATTTGACTTGCATGCCTGCGGTGACACCGCTATCAGCAGAAAGTAAGAATAAGTCACTTCCGCCCGTGCCTGCGGATAGAATCATTCCCTCAGACACGCCGAATTTCATTTTACGTGGTGCAAGGTTTGCCACCATAATCACAAAACGACCTTCTAATTCTTCAGGCTTATTGTAAGCCGCTTTAATGCCAGAGAAGACTTGGCGAGTATGATCGCCAAGATCCAATTCAAAACGTAAAAGTTTATTGGATTCTGGCACCGCTTCGCATTTCAATACTTTTGCTACACGCATATCAAGTTTAGCGAAATCATCAATAGTGATGGTTTCAGCAATAGGTTCAACGGCAGAAAGTGCGGTTGGTTTTGCTTCAGTTTTTTCTGTTGCTTTATTGGCTGCGGCAAATAAGGCTTTGGTTTCTTCCACAACGGCATCAATTTGTTTTTTCTCTAAACGAGAGAATAAGGCTTTGAATGGTGCAAGGGTATGACTAAGCAATGGTTGATGAATATTATCCCAACGTAATTCAGCTTGTAAGAAGGCTTCTGCACGTTCTGCCAATTTTGGTAGAACAGGTTTTAAGTAAGACATCAACACGTGGAAAAGCTCAATCCCCATTGAACATACGGCTTGTAATTCAGCCTCTTTGCCTTCTTCTTTTGCAATCACCCAAGGGGCTTTTTCATCAATATATTTATTGGCTTTATCGGTTAATGCCATAATTTCACGAATGGCTTTATTGTATTCACGGCTTTCGTAATAAGCTGCGATTTGCTCGGCTTGGGCGGTAAATTCTGCAAATAATGTTTCATCTTCCAGTTTATCCGCAAGTTTGCCTTCAAAGCGTTTCGCAATAAAGCCTGCATTGCGTGAAGCCAAATTCACTAATTTATTTACGATATCTGTATTTACACGTTGTACGAAATCTTCAAGATTAAAGTCTAAATCTTCAATGCGATCATTTAATTTTGCCGCATAGTAATAACGCAAACATTCAGGATCGATATGATTCAAATAAGTGCTGGCTTGAATGAAAGTCCCGCGAGATTTTGACATTTTTGCCCCATCCACCGTGACATAGCCATGAGTGAACACATTAGTCGGTTTACGATAGCCACTGCCTTCAAGCATTGCTGGCCAGAATAGACTGTGGAAATAAACGATGTCTTTACCGATGAAATGATAAAGTTCTGCATCACTGCCTTCAGCCCAAAATTCGTTGAAATCAATGCCTTCACGATTGCATAGATTTTTGAATGAAGCCATATAGCCGATTGGCGCATCTAACCAAACATAGAAGAATTTATCTTTTGCACCCGGAATTTCAAAACCGAAATAAGGCGCATCGCGTGAAATATCCCATTGCTGTAAACCACTCTCAAACCATTCTTGCATTTTGTTCGCAATTTCTGATTGAAGTGAGCCAGAACGAGTCCATTCTTTTAACATCCCTTCAAATGCAGGTAAGTCAAAGAAAAAGTGTTCAGATTCTTTTACAACAGGTGTTGCGCCAGAAACGGCTGAACGAGGATTAATTAAATCCATTGGGCTATAAGTTGAAGCACAAACTTCGCAGTTATCGCCATATTGATCTTCTGCTTTACATTTCGGGCAAGTGCCTTTTACAAAACGATCAGGCAAGAACATATTTTTTTCAGGGTCGAATAACTGAGAAATAACTTTACTCTTAATAAAGCCATTGGCTTTGAGTTTATTGTAAATTTCTGCGGTGAGCTGTTTGTTTTCCTCGCTGTGAGTGGAATGATAGTTATCAAAACTAATATTGAAACCTGCAAAATCACGCACGTGATCGGCTTTTGCTTTAGCAATTAATTCTTCAGGTGTAATACCAAGTTTATCAGCATTCAACATAATCGGCGTGCCGTGTGCATCGTCCGCACAGACAAAATGGATTTTATTGCCACGCATACGTTGAAAACGCACCCAAATATCCGCTTGGATATGTTCTAACATATGGCCTAAATGAATTGCCCCATTGGCATAAGGCAAGGCGCAAGTGACTAAAATTTTACGGGGTTGAGTTGTCATTTATTATTCTCTTTTTAGCATACAAAAATTGTGCTTATCTTACTTTAAATAGGGGATTTTTTCTAGTTTGAAAATGGAAGGAAAATCCACTGCACTTTATTTAAAATTACCTATTTTAAAAGCTTAAAATTTAATCATTTTGCACCCAGTATACTGGGTGTTAGTTTCTCTTTACAGAGAAACTAACAAAACATATTGCCAAACAAAAAATTTGGTATTTTTTATAAATCAACTTAAGAGATTATTATATGAAATTAACAAAAATACTGCTTACCAGCGCATTGTTAGGTGCCTCTATTCTTTCTTTTCATTCAACTGTGGAAGCTAGAGATATCGGAACAGAAGTGGGTATAGATGCTTATAGAAAGAATAATTTCGCACAGGCTGCAGAACAGTTTAAAGATGCAGGTATGGTGAGAGGAGATTCTACGGCGCAATTATTTTTAGGAGTAATGTATTATAATGGGGAATTTTTTAAGCAAGATTATGTTGAGGCAGCAAAGTGGTATCGCAAAGCTGCAGATCAGGGGGAGGAGTTTGCCTTACTTTTCTTAGGTGAGATGTATGAAGAGGGAAAAGGTGTAGAAAAAGATTATGCTGAAGCAGTAAAGTTGTATAGAAAGGCTGCAGAGCAGGGGAGTGCCTCAGGTCAAACGGCCTTAGGTTCAATGTATAGATTTGGAAAAGGCGTAGAAGAAGATTATGCTGAAGCACTAAAATGGTATAACAAGGCTGCAGAGCAAGGACATAACCAGGCACAATTTTACTTAGGTGAGATGTATGCTAATGGAGTAGGCGTTAAACAAAATCAAGTGAAAGCCAAAGAATTATTTAATAAATCTTGTAAACAAGGTTACAAGACAGCTTGTAAAGTTTTAAAAAGCTACAATAAGAAATAGGGGAAAAATATTATGAAAAAACAATTGATTGTTATGGTTTCTTTGGTTGGAACACTTTCTGTATTATCTGCTTGTACTTCTAATGAAGATATTACCTTTCCTGCAATGATTTCGCCTTTGGCATTAGATGTTGAAACTTGTTCATCACAAGCTAAATCTGATTTTCAATTAGGTGTGGCAGCTTATAAAGATAAGAAATACGCTCAATCTTTTGAGTTATTTACTAAGGCGAGTGAGAAAAATTGTGCAAATGCTGATTTCTATCTTGCAGAGCAATATTATAACGGACAACATCTCTCAAAAAACCTTGAGGTGGCAAAAGAAAAATTTAAACAGGCTTGTCATAAAGGGCTAAAAACAGCTTGTATAATGGAATAATTTGAGTTTAGTCCATTATTTGAGTAAATACCTGTTTCTGAAATCGGTTATCAGAAACAGGTTTTTTATTCGGTTTGAAAAACTTTAACTTAACATACCGCACTTTCCGTGATTAAATATGCCCGACAAATTTACTCTACTAAACAGGAAGTTATTATGGCAACTTACTTTTCTGATAATTTGACTGCTGAACAGCAAAATCAAGTTCAGCAGATTATCCAACAATTTCAGCATCCAACCCTGCAAAAGGATCTGATTGCGCTTAATACTTTGAAAAAAGTGGAAAAGGGCGGCGATACTTTACGCATTGAATTGAAATTACCTTTTGCATGGAATTCTGGTGCAGAACAGTTAAAACAAGCGGTCTCAGACGCGTTATTGAACGCGACAGATTGCAAAGCAATTAAATGGGCGATCTCGTATCAAATCGCTACACTTAAACGTGCAAATAATCAACCTGCTGTAAAAGGTGTGAAAAATATTATTGCGGTAAGCTCTGGCAAAGGCGGCGTAGGGAAATCATCGGTTTCTGTTAATTTAGCTTTAGCATTACAAGCGCAAGGTGCACGTGTTGGGATTTTAGATGCGGATATTTATGGTCCTTCTATTCCACATATGTTAGGCGCAGCGGATCAACGTCCAACTTCGCCAGATAATCAACACATCACTCCAATTAAAGCACATGGTTTATCTGCAAATTCCATTGGCTTTTTGATGAATGAAGATAGCGCAACAATTTGGCGCGGCCCGATGGCGAGTAGCGCATTAAGTCAATTATTAAATGAAACCCTATGGGATAGTTTAGATTATCTTGTTATCGATATGCCTCCCGGCACTGGCGATATTCAACTTACCTTATCACAACAAATACCTGTGACTGGTGCAGTGGTAGTGACAACTCCGCAAGATATTGCTCTGCTTGATGCGGTGAAAGGTATTTCAATGTTTGAGCGAGTCTCCGTACCAGTGTTGGGTATTGTGGAAAATATGTCAATGCATATTTGTAGCGAGTGCGGTCACCACGAAGCGATTTTTGGTACAGGCGGTGCAGAGAAAATGGCTGAAAAATACAATGTAAAAGTATTAGCTCAACTTCCTTTACACATTCGTATCCGTGAAGATTTAGATGCGGGCAACCCAACTGTTGTGCGAGTGCCTGAAAATGAAATTTCACAAGCATTCCTACAACTTGCAGAAAAAGTCTCCACAGAACTTTACTGGCAAGGTTCCGTAATCCCAAGTGAGATTTTATTTAAAGAAGTGAAATAATCGAAAAAAAGATAGGGCTGCATGTGCAGCCCCTTTTTAATGGGATTTATTTTTATCTCACCCATTTCACCACTTCATCCAACCCTTTACGGGATTTTTTCGCAATATCGCGTGAGCGGTAGCCAAAGGTTGCGGCGACAGAAACCGCATATTCTTGAGGATCGAATAATCCTTCTTCGGCGAGGCATTCATTCATTTTATCGTAATGAAAACCTTCAATTGGGCAAGAGTCGATGCCAAGGGCGGCAGCGCCAGTAAGCATATTGGCAAGGGCGATATAAGTTTGTTTACTGCACCAATCAAATAAAGTGCGGTCGCTTTCGAGCAATTTCATATCTTCTTCTTGCAAGGCTTTGTATTTCGCAAGGGCAGCTTGTTGTTGCTCTGCATTCAAGCCTTTGCGCGACATCACATCCACAAAAAATGGGTTGTCATAACGGGCATTTTTCTTTGCTAAAATCACCACAAGGTGACTACAATTATCAAGCTGATTCATCATTCCCCAGCTAAAAGGTTTCATTTTTTCGCGTAAGGTTTTATTTTGGATCACTAAAAATTTCCAAGGCTCAGAGCCTACAGAACTCGGCGATAATCGACCGCACTCTAAAATACATTCAAAATCTTCATCGCTGATTTTTTTTTCGGGATCGTAATAACGTGTTGAGCTGCGTTGATGAAAGAGTTCAAGAACTTGTTCTCGAGTAAGTTGAGTCATTTTATTTCCTCTTTTTTAAACAAAAATGTGGTGCCATATTAAAGATTAGTTTTTGCTAAAACAAGGGAAAGATTCTAGAATAGTCAGCACTTTTATCACAGAGGGTGAAAATTATGACAAGAATTGCAATTATTCCTGCGAGAGCGGGTTCTAAAGGCATTAAAGACAAAAATTTACAGCTTGTTGGTGGCATTTCTTTGGTGGGGCGTGCGATTTTGGCGGCGCAAGAATCGGGTATGTTTGATCAAATTGTGGTGACATCAGACGGTGAAAATATTTTAAAAGAAGCTACAAAATACGGCGCAAAACCAGTGGCACGCCCTGAAAGTTTGGCGCAAAGTGATACACGCACAATTGATGCTATTTTGCATTGCTTAGAAACACTGAATATTTCACAAGGCACCGCCGCACTTTTGCAACCAACCAGCCCATTGCGTAATGCTTTGGATATTCGTAATGCGATGGAAATTTTCCTTGGTGGCAAATATAAATCCGTGGTTTCCGCTTGTGAATGTGAGCACCATCCTTATAAATCCTTCACTTTAGAAGGCACCGAAGTTCAGCCTATTCACGAATTAACGGATTTTGAAGCCCCTCGCCAAAAATTACCGAAATCTTATCGTGCAAATGGTGCAATTTATATTAATGACATCGAAAGTCTCTTTGAAGAAAAACGCTTTTTTATTGCGCCAATGCGTTTTTATTTAATGCCAACTTATCGTTCCATTGATATTGATTCCACACTTGATTTGCAATTAGCAGAAAGTTTAATTTCAAAAGAATTCTAAAAAAATTGGCCGCACTTTGCGGCCTTTTTTATGCCTATTCTGTTTATTCCCATTTAGAAAAGAGGATTTTTATGATGAAAATCCACTTCAAAGCAGTCTCCAAAACTTGTGGGAAATCTACAGCACTTCTGTGCAAAATGAGAAAATACCAACAGGATTTTAACATTACATTAGCAATTATTTTTCAATAATTAGTCTAATAGTTTCAATCACTTACAATCTTAACAAATTGAATTGAGAGTCAATCTCAATACGAAAATTTCCCTTCGATAAAAATAAAAAAATTTATGATCTCAGTCAATAAAACAATCGTTTTACTCTAGTCTGGGTAACTCTGAAGGAGTATCCTTATTTCCAGAGTGGTTATTGTGATGTATTGGCGTAATGCCTTCCACCTACTTTCTGTTTCTATCTATACATACTTTGGGGGAAAATATGAACCGTTTTGTTATAGGTGATCCGAAAGATTGCATTGGATGCAATACCTGTATGGCTGCTTGCAGCGAAGTACACAAAGCTTTTGGATTACAATCCTTTCCGCGGTTACAAGTAATGCGTAACGACGATATTACTGTGCCGATCTTATGTCGTCATTGTGATGATTCACCTTGTGCTACGGTATGTCCTGTGCATGCAATTAAGCACGAAAATGACACTATTCAATTAAACGAAGGTTTGTGTATTGGCTGTAAACTTTGCGCCATTGCTTGTCCATTTGGGGCGATTACTCAACATGGTAGTGCGCCATTAGACGCACCAAACCACTACGACAGTTTCTCTTTCACTGATGCGGTAAAACGTGATATTCGCACTGCACCGAATAATACCGATGTTCATAATATGCTTGCATGGGAACCAGGTGTAAAAGCCATTGCGGTGAAATGCGACCTTTGCTATTTCCGTGAAGAAGGTCCTGCTTGTATGCAAACTTGCCCAACAAAAACTTTATTCTTAATTAGTGATGAGAGTATCGAACAAGCAAATCGCAAAAAACGCGAAATGGCAATGATGGGTTCTCCTGTAGTGCCAAGATAAAAATTTATTGTTTGTTTACTCGTTAATCAATGGAGTGAAATTATGAGTTCTTCAATCAGTTTACTCATCACGTCCTTGTTGATTTATGTCGTTGGTGCGTTTATTTCTCTCGCTGTGCGAAAAAATGAACAACTTTCAATCAATATATCCGGCGTGACCGGTGTACTTGGTGGCTTGTTAGGCATTGTTGCCTGCATTCCCGTGCTTATCAGCAACGATACGGTCGTTGATGTGTTTTCAACCCCTTTTGACTTCGCCCAATTTTCAATCCGCATTGACGGATTAGCTGCGTTTATGATGTGTGTAATTTCTTTAATGGTTATTATCACCGCACTTTATTCCTTTTCCTATGTGAAAGAATACATTGGCAAAGGCGCTGGCACGATGGGTTTCTTTATGAATTTGTTCATCGCCTCAATGGTTGCTTTAGTCACCAGCGATAACGCTTTCTACTTTTTAGTGTTCTTTGAAATGATGTCTTTGGCATCTTACTTCTTAGTACTAACCGAACAAGATGACAACGCAACCAATGCGGGCTTGTTGTATTTCTTCATTGCTCACGCTGGTTCTGTGTTGATTATGATCGCTTTCTTTATTTTCTACTGCTACGCAGGTAGCTTTGAATTTGAAGCCTTCCGCCACACCGAGCTTTCAATGCCTTTAGCCTTTACGGTATTTATCTTGGCATTTCTTGGTTTCGGCGCAAAAGCAGGGATGATTCCATTACATAGCTGGCTACCAAAAGCTCACCCTGCTGCACCTTCTCATGCTTCTGCAATGATGTCTGGTGTGATGGTTAAAATTGGTATTTTCGGAATTATCAAAGTTGGTATTGATCTACTTGGCGCACACAATATGTGGTTTGGTGTGATTGTGCTTGCTTTTGGCGTAGTATCTTCTGTACTTGGCGTACTTTATGCCTTAGCAGAACATGACATCAAAAAACTTTTGGCGTATCACACCGTAGAAAACATCGGGATTATTATGATGGGTGTAGGTGTCGGTATGATTGGTATGGCCATTCATAATCCTGTACTTGCTATTGTCGGTTTACTTGGTGGTTTATATCACTTACTTAACCATGCGGTATTCAAAGGCTTATTGTTCTTGGGTGCTGGTTCTGTGATGTACCGTTTACACTCAAAAGATATGGATTTAATGGGCGGACTTGGCAAATTAATGCCATTTACTGCTTTCTGTTTCTTGATAGGTACCATGGCAATTTCTGCATTACCACCGTTTAACGGTTTTGTGAGTGAATGGTTTACTTATCAATCTTTATTCAGCCTAAGCCAACACAATGATGTGGTATTACGCATTGCTGGCCCTATTGCAATCATTATGCTTGCCTTAACAGGTGCACTTGCCGCACTTTGTTTCGTGAAAGTGTATGGTATTAGCTTTGGTGGTGCGCCACGCAGCGAAAAAGCAGCACATGCACGCGAAGTGCCGAAACCAATGGTGATTGCAATGGCAATCTTGGCATTATTCTGTGTACTTTTAGGAGTGGGTGCTTCTGTGGTAACCCCAATAATTGCCAATATTGCAACCGCACTTTCTCATAATGAGATGCTTAATTTAGCGGAAAATGGTGTAGTGGTAGCAAGCAATACACCGAATACGGCGCTTTCTACACCAATGGTGAGCATTATGTTGATTGCATTCTTTGTGTTGCCGTTTATGTATTACGCTTACACCAAAGGCAATCGTATGGCAGATCGTGCAAAAGGCAATCCTTGGGCTTGTGGTTATGCTTACGAAATGGATATGGCAGCCTCTGCGGGTAGTTTTACTCGTCCGCTTCGTATTATCTTCAAACCACTTTATACCTTGCGTCAAGTGCTTGATCCTGCGCCTGCTGGTGCAAAAGGTATCAATGCATTAATTTCAGGTGCGACCAAAACAGAACCTTTCTGGGAAGAAAAAGTAACAATGCCGATTGCGCATTTTATCCCATGGTTAGGTCGTAAAATTCAATGGCTACAACAAGGCGACTTCCGCGTTTATTGCGTGTACTTCGTGATTGCCTTGGTTGTGTTATTACTTTCCATTGCGTTGATGTAGGAGGAAATTATGATTTCATTACCTTCAGAAATTTCCACTTCCGCTGGAATGTTCCTTTTAGCCATTGTGCAAGCGTTAATTCTTCTTGCTTTGGCACCGCTCTTTTCAGGCATTTCACGGATGATTCGGGCTCGTATTCAATCTCGTCGTGGCCCGGGCTTGTTACAAGATTATCGCGACATTGCCAAATTAATGACGCGTCAAAATATTTGGCCAGATAATGCGGGTTGGGTATCTCGTGTTATGCCTTATGTGTTAATTAGCACGGTCATGGTGGTCGCGATGAGTTTACCCATGTTTACTCATCACTCACCGTTTGGGGCAGGCAGTGATTTAATCACCGTTATTTATTTGTTCGCGTTGTTCCGCTTTTTCTTCTCAATTGCGGGTTTGGATTCCAACAGTACGTTCTCAAGTTTAGGTGCAAGCCGTGAAGTGACGTTAGGCGTACTTGTTGAACCAATCTTAATGTTGGCATTCATTGTGATTGCTTTAATTGCAGGTTCTACAAATTTTGCAGTGATTAGCACCGCACTTTCTAGCCAACCTTGGCAATATCCCGTTGCAACGGTGATTGCCTTAGTTGCCGCTGCTTTTGCGATCTTTATTGAAATGGGCAAAATTCCATTTGACTTAGCTGAAGCAGAACAAGAACTTCAAGAAGGCCCACTTACTGAATATTCAGGCCCGTCTTTCGCCTTATTGAAAGTTGGTTTGAGTTTAAAATCAATGGTGGTTGCCTCTATCTTTGTGAGCGTGCTTTTCCCATTCGGTGCAGCACAAGAGTTCACAGTAAGTGCGGTCATTTTAGGTATCGTTTCTTTCTTTGTGAAATTACTCGTGGTATTTATCGCCGCATGTGTATTTGAAAACACATTGGCACGTACCCGCTTTATGCTAACAGGACGTTTAACTGTGGTCGGTTTCGGCATTTCAGTGTTGGCGTTTGTGTTTTACTTCACAGGATTGTAAGGAGGAAATATGGAACGTTTAGCACTAATTACAATCATTTTGCCATTTGTCGGTGCGTTTATTGTGGGGTTGAACAAACAATCTTTTCCAAAAATCGCCACAATTTTTGCCGCACTTGCTACCCTTGGCACACTTGCTGTGGCGGGGCAGTGGTATGCAAATGGCGCACAATCTGTCACCTATGATTTAGTTAAATTTGGTGATACCGCAATCTTCGGCGTGACCTTAGATGCAGTGAGTACATTAATTGCCTTTGCCGTTGTGGGTTTAGGTTTCTTAATTTGCTTATATTCTTGTGGTTATTTAACCGATAAAAACCGTGAACATCCGCATAACGGATTACCTCGTTTTTATGCTTTCTTATTGATTTTCATTGGTGCAATGGCAGGCTTGGTGTATTCATCAACTTTAGCGGGTCAGTTGCTTTTCTTTGAAATCACTGGGGGATGTTCTTGGGCATTAATCAGCTATTATCAAAGCCAAAAAGCAATGGCGGCTGCGATGAAAGCGTTGATTATCACTCACGTAGGTTCATTAGGTTTATATCTTGCTGCGGCTTATTTATTTAGCCAATCTGGCACATTCTCTATCACAGCGTTAGAACATCTTACGCCAGAAGCGAAAACTATCGTGTTATTTGGCGTGATGTTTGCCGCATGGGGTAAATCAGCACAACTTCCAATGCAAATTTGGTTACCAAATGCGATGGAAGCACCAACACCGGTCAGTGCGTATTTGCACGCGGCATCAATGGTAAAAGTGGGCGTCTATATTTTCGCTCGTTCCGTGATGTCTGCTGGTGAAATTCCTCACATTGTGGGTGAAGTGGGAATTGTGATGGCAATGATTACATTGATTTATGGTTTCTTAATGTACTTGCCACAAGCAGATTTAAAACGCTTACTTGCGTATTCAACTATTACTCAACTTTCTTACATTTTCATCGGGCTTTCTCTTGCAGCATTAGGTTCTAAATTAGCCTTTGTTGCAGCGATTGCTTATATCTTTAACCACGCCTTTGCGAAAAGTTTATTCTTCTTAGTTGCAGGTTCATTGAGTTATGCCACAGGCACACGTTCAATGCCTCGTTTACAAGGGATTATGCGTACCATGCCTGTGGTTGGTACAGGATTTGGTATTGCCGCATTGGCTATTGCTGGTGTGCCACCGTTTAATGGTTTCTTCAGCAAATTCCCATTGTTTGCCGCTGGTTTCGACCTCGGGCAAGAATATTCATGGGTAACTTGGTTAATGGTGATTGCGTTGATTGAATCTACGGCAACATTTGTTTGGTTGCTTTATAAATTTGGTCAATGCGTTATCGGTAAACCATCTGAAGACGTGCAAAATGCACAACCATTGCCATTCTCTATGACATTTGTTTTAGTGATTTTAATGGTGATGTCTGTGTGTTCTAGCTTTATCGCTGCCTATTGGTTAGGTCTTGCGGGTTAAGGAGAGAATTATGTTAATGATCAATGTATTAGCGAGTTTACTCATCATTACATCGCTTTGTGTCATTATGGCAAAAACCGCAAAAAAATCCGCGTTGTGCTATGGCTTACAGTCTCTTGTATTGGTGGTGTTATTCGTTTATTTGGCATTTGAAATGCAAGCTCACGAACTTTATATGTGGTCCATTAGTGCATTCATCACGAAAGTATTATTAGTGCCAGGAATTTTAATCTTTTCTTTACGAAAAATTGATGAAAGTCAAACTCCTGCAGGAATGAATGTCGCTTGGTTGATCCCGATCACATCTATCATCGTTTGCTTATGTTACTTTGTTGTCATTCCAGTGAACTTACCGTTAGTTGAACATTTAAAACCAGCGTTGTCAGTATCACTTAGCCACTTCCTTTTAGGTTTAGTGTGTATTGTGAGCCAACGCAATATTGTGAAACAAGTTTTCGGTTATTGTTTAATGGAAAACGGTGCGCATTTAACTTTGGCTTTACTTGCCAATAATGCGCCAGAATTAGTTGAAATCGGCATTGCCACCGATGCGATTTTTGCGGTCATCATTATGGTTGTGTTGGTGAATAAAATTTACCGCACTTTCAACACTGTTGATGCCAAACAACTTATGAGTTTGAAGGGGTAACGCTATGTATGAACAATGGATAATTGCGTTATTAGTCGCACCTTTAGTCATCGCTTTTGAAAGCTTTGCACTACGCGGAACAAAAAATCGGACAGTTTGTACCGCATTCCATATTACTGGGTTAATTTTGATGTTGTTCTTTTCTGTACAGGTCATTTCTGGCGTGTTGGAAAAAGGCAGTATCAGTGCATTTAACAACTGGGTGTATGTTGATAGTCTTTCTGCCATTTTCTTAGGTTTAATTGCTGTCGTGGGTTCACTTGCTGGTGTGTATTCCATCGGTTATATGAACACAGAATTGGAAGAAGGGCATATTGATTTTAAAACCTATGCACATTACCACGGTTTCTTACACTTATTCTTCTTTACGATGATTGTGTCAGTTATCACCAATAACTTGATTTTAATGTGGGTTGCAATTGAAGCGACAACATTAAGCTCTGCGTTTTTGGTCGGTACTTACAAACAAAAAACATCCCTTGAAGCCGCGTGGAAATACATCATCATCTGTTCTGTGGGCGTCGCTTTCGGTTTATACGGCACACTTTTAACCTTTGCTAATGCAAATGGCGTGCTTGCCGATCCAAGCCAAGCGATTTTCTGGTCAGCCGTAAATCAACAGGCTACTGGTTTAAACCCAATGTTGATGTATATCGCATTCGCTTTCGTATTGATTGGTTTTGGCACGAAGTGCGGTCTATTTCCAATGCATACTTGGTTATCAGACGCACACAGTGAAGCACCAAGCCCAGTGAGTGCAATTTTATCAGCGGTGTTATTAAACTGTGCAATGCTTGTGGTGTTGCGTTACTACACATTAGTTTCAAAAGCAGTTGGCGCAGAATTTCCACAAACTTTAATGTTGATCTTTGGTTTACTTTCAGTGCTTGTGGCGGCGTTATTTATCATCGTGCAATTTGATATTAAACGTATGCTTGCTTACTCAAGTATCGAAAATATGGGCTTAATCAGCTTCGCTTTCGGTCTTGGTGGCCCAATTGGAGTATTTGCAGGTTTACTTCACACCATCAACCACAGCCTTGCGAAAACTTTATTATTCTGTGCATCGGGTAATATTCTATTGAAATATAAAACCCGTGATATGAATCAAGTGAGTGGATTATGGCGTGTTGCACCAGTGAGTGCAGTGCTTTTTGCCGGTGGTGCGCTGGCATTGGGCGGTATCCCTCCATTTAACGTATTTGTGAGTGAATTTAGTGTTGTGGTCGCAGGGATTACAGCTGGTAAAACTTGGTTAGTTATTTTATGCTTAATTTTACTCACTATTGTGCTTGCAGGACTTGCCTTAATGCTATTAAAAACAGTGCTTGGCAAACAACCTGACAATGTTGAAGCAGGCGAAGTCAGTAAAGTCTCTTTGGCGGCAATGGCCATACTATTGTTGTTAATGTTTGTAATGGGTATCCATATTGCAGAGCCAATCTTGCAGTTACTAAAAAGTGCGGTAGGAATTGTGCTTGGATCTGAACATGTGTCCTTTGGCGATATGCTAGTTTTACCTTGGCAAAGTTTAGCGAAATGATCGACAACTGGGGGAAAAAATGGAATTAACTAAAAATACATCGGTCGATCCGGTAAAAATGCTCGGCAAAAATTATATTGAAGCCGTTAATGCAAAATTTCCGAATACAATTTTAGATGAGGAGTGGTCTACACCGAATCAAGTAACTTTAACGGTGAAAACGAATATGTTACCTGATGTGGTGGAATATCTTTACTATCAACATGAAGGATGGTTGCCATTAGTTTTTGGTAACGATGAACGCTCAATTCATGGTCATTATGCCGTTTATTACGTGCTTTCTATGGAAGGTGTCGTCAAAACTTTTGTGACGATTAAAGCACTCGTGGATCCTGTTACACTGGAATTTCCTTCCGTGACACCGAAAGTCAAAGCGGCGGTGTGGGGCGAACGTGAATTATTCGATATGTACGGTTTAAAAGCCGTCGGTCTTCCCGATCAACGTCGTTTAGTGTTACCAGATGACTGGCCAGATGATCTTTACCCATTACGTAAAGATTCGATGGACTACCGTTTGCGTCCAGATCCAACTACGGCAACGGAAACCTATGAGTTTATTAACGAAAAAGGCGAAGCGCGTATTGTGCCTATCGGTCCTCTCCATATTACATCTGATGAACCGGGACACTTCCGTTTGTTTGTCGATGGGGAAGATATTATTGATGCGGACTACCGCTTATTCTATGTACACCGTGGTATGGAAAAATTGGCAGAAACCCGAATGGATTACGATCAAGTCAATTTCTTGGCTGACCGTGTGTGCGGTATCTGCGGCTTTACCCATAGTGTTGCTTATGCTAACTCAGTCGAAAATGCGTTAGGTATTCAAATTCCTGAACGTGCACAATGGATTCGTGCAATTTTGTTGGAAGTTGAACGCTTGCACAGTCATTTATTGAACTTAGGTTTATCTAGCCACTTTACTGGTTTTGATACTGGCTTTATGCAATTCTTCCGTGTTCGTGAAAAATCGATGACACTTGCGGAGGTGCTTACTGGTGCGCGTAAAACCTATGGTATTAACTTAATCGGCGGTGTACGCCGCGATATGTTGAAACACCAACGTGAACAATGCATTAAGCTTATTGCAGAAATGCGTGAAGAGCTTAAAACTTTGGTAGATATTTTACTCAATACGCCAAATATGGAACAACGTACTGTGGGCGTAGGAGTGCTTGATCGTCAAGTTGCGCGTGATTTCAGTCCAGTCGGACCGATGATTCGAGGTTCCGGCTTCGCACGTGATGTGCGTAAAATTCACCCCTTCTCTGGCTATGGCGATGTACCATTCAATATGTTCACCGAACAAGGTGGCGATGTCATTTCTCGTGTGAAAGTGCGGGTAAATGAAGTATTTGAATCCATGAATATCATTGATTATATGGTAGATAACTTGCCTACTGGTGCGATTATCACTGAAGGTTTCAATTACACCCCTGGACGTTTTGCGTTAGGTATCACGGAAGCACCGCGTGGTGAAGATATTCACTGGTCAATGCTTGGCGATAACCAAAAATTATATCGCTGGCGTTGTCGTGCAGCGACTTATGCAAACTGGCCTGCTTTACGTTATATGTTGCGTGGCAATACAGTATCAGATGCGCCACTTATCATTGGTAGCCTTGACCCTTGCTATTCTTGTACTGACCGTGTGACAGTGGTGGATGTACGTAAACGCAAAGCTCAAACGGTTTCTTACAAAGAAATCGAACGCTACGGCATTGAACGTAAAAATTCACCATTAAAATAGGGGGCGCACAATGTTTAAATTACTTAAAACCGTATTAAATGCGGGGGATGTTACCACTAAATATCCGTTTAAACCCTATGAAGTTGATCCTGATTTCCGTGGTAAACCAGAACTGAATTCTGATCAATGTATTGTTTGTGCAGCCTGTACAATGGCATGTCCAGCTAATGCGCTTACCATGCGTACCGATCCAGAAACAGGCGAACGTACTTGGTCATTATTTTTAGGCCGCTGCATTTTCTGTGGCCGTTGTGAAGAAGTTTGCCCGACAAAAGCCATTCGTTTAAGCCAAGATTTTGAATTATCAGTCAGCAATAAACAGGATCTTTATCAAGAAACAACCTTTACTACAACGATTTGTCATCAATGTGGTCAACCTTTTGTTTCTCATAAAGAACTCAATTATGCAGTGGATTTATTCAAACAAACGTTGGATAACGATGAACTGGTAAAACATAAATTAGCGGTGCTCAACACTTGCCCAACCTGTAAACGCCAAAACAGTTTGGAAAAAACCGCCGATATGGAATCCAATATGCGCGTGAAATTGGCGTTATTTGATCACGTTAGGGAGATTGCAAGATGAACACACAAATCCCAATGCCCGTGAATGGTATTTCAACGCCATTTAGTGTGGATGAAAACATTGCGAAAATGAAACAAACTTTGTTGAAAAATATTCAACGTTCCGCTTATGTTTACCGTGTTGACTGTGGCGGTTGTAATGGTTGTGAAATTGAAATTTTTAGTACCATTACACCAACCTTTGACGCAGAACGTTTTGGGATTAAGGTTGTTGCATCACCTCGCCATGCGGATATTTTATTATTTACTGGTGCGGTAACTCGTGCAATGCGTACACCGGCAATGCGTGCTTATCAAGCTGCACCCGATCCAAAAATCTGTATTTCTTATGGAGCGTGCGGTTGTGGTGGCGGTATTTTCCATGACTTGTACTGCGTGTGGGGCGGTAGCGATCAAATTGTGCCAATTGATGTGTATATTCCTGGTTGTCCTCCAACCCCAGCCGCGACTATTTATGGTTTTGCAATGGCACTTGGTTTACTTGATCAAAAACTCAAAGGTAAACAAGAAATTGCTGATCCTAATGCTGAGGCTAAATTACGTTTCCCAAATATTCCATTAGATTTACGCGTGGAATTAGAACGTGAAGCACGTCGTTTGGCGGGTTATCGACAAGGTGGAGACATTGCTAATCAATTTATGAGTATGATGTCTGAAAAAGATCAGGTTCCATTTGGTGTTCGTCTTGGCGAATTTTTGGAACGTGAAGCGGATCCTCGTTTGAGTGAAATCGTAAACCGATTACATGCAATTAGTATGCCGTTTTCGGGATAGTCTAACGATTGCTAAATAAACTAATAGCTCCGTTTTGATTTCTGCCAAATCTCCCCTTCCCCCTCTTTGCTAAAGAGGGGAATAAGAGCGGTCAGTTTCAATCAAGTTTTCTGCATTAACAACAGAAAATTAAAATGAGATAGAAGATACTTTCTTGCTAAAGAAGAATCCCCTCTTTAGCAAAGAGAGGAATAAGAACAGTTGATTTCAATCTAGTTTTCTGCGTTAACAACAGAAAACTAAAATGAGAGAGAAGTTTTTTATTGCTAAAGAGAAATCCCCCTCTTTAGCAAAGAGGGGTAAGGGGAGATTTGGCAGTATTGATTAGCGAAGAAATTACTTTACAAGTTTTATAGGACGTACCATGACAACCCAAGTTTTTTTCTATTTACTCAATGAGCGTTTTGTTGAAAACGATGAACAAGTTCCAGAGCAAGCCAAGCAAGTGATGTATTATTCCCTTGCGATTGGTCACCACGTTGGAGTAATTGACTGCTTTAAAAAATTGCTAATTTGTGATTATGAAGATTACCAACGTTTTGTAGATACCTTCCCTGAAGGAGATGCAAAACGTAAGTTTGCGGGCTTAATGAAATTTGGCGAAATTGTGATTGATTCAAGTCATGTGAATTTATTGGCTAAAGCACTTGATGAAAATAGAGCCAATTTTTCACCTGAACATCAAAAATGGGTCGATATTTTAATGGACACGCTTGCTTCCATCCAGCGTGAACCTGTGATGTATATTATGGTGAAACGTCGTGATGAATGAAAATGTAATCCTAACTGTTGGTAACACAATGATGGGCGATGATGGTGCAGGCCCTTATCTTGCTCAGCTTTGTAGTGAAAATCCGTTGCCAAATTGGACCGCACTTGATGGCGGTTCAGCACCAGAAAATCTTGTGCATCAGATCCGAGCCATGAAACCAAAGCGTTTAATTATCTTTGATGCAACAGAAATGGAACTGCCCATTGGCAAAATTCGTATTATCGACAAAGAACTTATCGCCGAAATGTTCTTCGTCAGCACACATAATTTGCCACTTAATTTTTTAATCGAGCAATTAGAGGAAGATATTCCTGAGGTTATTTTTATTGGTATCCAACCCGATCTTGTTTCTTTTGGTTTTCCGATGAGTGAAGCTGTAAAAGGTGCGGTGGAGTTTTTCTATGAATTTTTGAAGGATGGGGGCGATTTAGGCGAAATTACTCGATTGTAATTGCCTTCATTCATAAAAAGCGATCGCTTAACTTGCGATCGTTTTTTTATATGCGAATAAGAGCATTTGCTTAAATGAATTTAGTATTCGTTAGACAATCTCGCTGCGATCATCGCTTGCCCTAGACTTAATCCGCCATCTCCCATTGGATATTGATGTGCACTTAACATATTAAATTCCACAAGCTCTTGTTTCAACAAACGACGTAATAATTGGTTATGCATTACACCGCCTGAAAGTACAATGGTTTTGCAATTGTGGCGTTTTGCTTGCTGACGAGCTAACTCAGCAAAACCTTTTGCCAGCGCATAATGGAAAATAAATGCTTTGTTTTCTTTGGAATCATCGTAAGCCAACCAACTTTGCCAAAATGTGGCTAAATCCAATTGGTTATTTTTGATTGGCATTTTAACCTGAATATTGACCGCACTTTTTTCATCTTTGATAAAGTCAGATTTTGTGGCTAGTGCTTCTAAATAACAAGCAGCCTCTCCCTCCCAGGAGAGTTTGTCACCCACAATACCTAACCTATAAGCTACGGCATCAAATAGTCGGCCAGCCGATGAAATAAGGGGAGAATTAAGATTACGTTCAATGGCATTGGAAAGAGGCTCCCAAGGTAATTCGGAACAAGTTTTAGCCGCGATGTCACGCCAATTGGGTACAAATTTTTGAAGATGAGCAAGCCAATTGCGCCAAGGTTGAGTTGCCGCAAGATCGCCACCAGGCAAAGCAACGGTAGGCAATCCCCCTAAATGTTGAGATTGTTCGCCATCCACTAATAAACATTCACCGCCCCAAAGTTGCCCGTTAGCCCCCATTCCAATACCATCTAAAGCTAGACCAATCACTTTTTCATGACAATGATGTTCTGCTAATACAGCAGCAATATGTGAGTGATGATGTAAAACTTCCACATAAGGCACCGATAATTTTTTTGCGAGGTTTTTCCCCGTTTTTGATGAAAAGTAACCTGAGTGTGCATCAACTGCAATTAAATCTGGTTTGAATTGATAAATTTGGCAAAATAAGTCGATATTATTTTCTAATTGTTGTTGCACAAGCTCATTGGCGGTATCACCAATATGTTGGCTAACAACGGCTTTATCGTGTTTCAGTAGGCAAAATGTATTTTTAAGATCAGAACCCAACGCTAAGATATTTTTTGTATTTTCCGTTTTCAATAGCATTTCATCAGGAACATAGCCACGTGCTCGGCGTAGCGTTTCCACACCATCAAAAGAGGCTCTCACTAAGCTATCATCAGCGCGTTGCAAAATATCGCGATTATGGCAAAGATAGAAATCTGCCAAATTACTCAATTTTTTCACCGCACTTTCGTTGTCTAAAACAGGTGGCTCACCACTAGGATTGGCAGATGTCATGACGAGCGGTTGATTGATTTCACGTAAGAGTAAATGCTGCAATGGATTACTCGGTAACATCACACCAATTTCATTTAGATTTGGGGCGATATTTTCTGCGAGATTAGACACTTTATTTTTTTGTAACAAAACGATTGGTGCAGCTGTGCTAGTGAGTAGTTTGATTTCGGTTTCCGTTAAATTTTGTAAAAAATCTAAACTTGGCACCATTATGGCAAGAGGCTTGCTCGGACGATGTTTACGATCTCGCAGTAATTGAACTGCATCGAAATTTTGTGCATCACAAGCCAAATGAAAACCGCCGATCCCTTTGATTGCCAAAATTTTCCCTTCTTTTAGAAAAAGTGCGGTTTGTTTTAAGGCTGTTTGATGTGTTGCAAGTTGATGTTCGGTATCTTGTAACCAAATATGCGGGCCACAAACTGGGCAGGCATTAGGTTGGGCATGAAATCGGCGATCTGCTGGATTTTTATATTCATGCTCACAATCTGGGCAGAAAGGAAAATCCGACATAGATGTATTTTTACGATCATAAGGAATTTTTTTGATAATCGTAAAACGAGGCCCGCAATGGGTGCAATTAGTGAAAGGGTAGTGATAACGACGATTTTCAGGATTAAATAAATCTTCTACGCAAGCGGGACAAGTGGCTGCATCAGGCACAATTTGTGTGTCCATTGCATTGTTTTCGCTTTCTCGAATAACAAATTCAGCAAAGTGCGGTAGATTTTCCCAGTGTTTTTCACATTGTTGAATATCTGTGATTAGTGCTAAAGGCGGTAGTTTTTCCTGTAAATCTTTTAAAAAATGTGTAAGCGCATCTTTTTCTGGAGTTACAAATCGAATTAACACGCCTTGTCCATCATTATTTACATCACCCTTTAGGCCATATTCATTTGCTAACAACCACACAAAAGGGCGAAATCCCACACCTTGCACTTTGCCTTTAATGCGTAATTCGATTCCGTTCATAACTTATTCTCTACATCAAATTGAGTGATTTTTATGGTAACCGAAAATATATGTGCAAGCTGTGATTTTCATCAAAGAAGATTCGTTTTTATAAGCAAATTATTGTGCGTAATGGGCTTTCCAATAACCAATCCACTCTTTTAGTAAAACCATATTGCTATTCAACGCACCTAAGTCAGGAACAAAAGATTTTGCAGATAGATTTCCTTTGCTCCCATAGCTTGCCGCTGCAGCAGGAAGTACATCGAATCCTTGTTTTTCAAAAAGGTATTTGGCTCTTTTCATATGCCATTGATTTGTTACTAAAATAATTTTTTGAATATGATCTTTAACTAAAATAGTTTTAGTGAAACTGGCATTTTCTTCTGTATTACGGGCTTTATTTTCGATCCATTTCGTTGTCACATTAAAGAATTGGTTAAGTTCTTTTGCCATTAAGTCGCCTTCAGAAATGCCTATCAAAGAATAGCCCGTGGTTAAAACAGGTAAGCCCGTTTCTTTTTGTAAAAATGCCGCATAACGTAAACGTTCTAGTTGCGGTGCACCAGAAGCCGTTTCTGCATATAGTTCTTTGGTTGGGTAAGATCCACCTCCTAATATGACGATGGCTTGAGCTTGTTTATAGTCATCTAGGGTAAGGGCTGGAGTGTCATCATTATCTGTTAGCAATAAACCAGTAAAAGGCGCACTCATGACATAAAGCCAAGTGAAACTGATAAGCGCAATAAATTTGGCTAATTTTTTAAAATGAACACGATAAAGAATCGCTGCAATAATCAGTAATACAAAGGTATTGAGAGGTGGTGCGATAAGTGCGGTAAGAAGTTTTCCTAATTCTAACATAGATAAGATCCTTGATATAGTGCGGTTTCATTATAATGATTAGTCATAGCTTGTCCATGTTGATTTTGTTAAAATAAGCCCCTTATTTTTTGATAAACAAACGCTCGAATTCATCAAAAGTGCGGTTATATTTATGAAAGTTTTTAAAGACAGTGTCATTTACCTTGTTGGGGAATTATCGTCAAAGTTAGTTCCTTTTTTACTTTTGCCTTATTTATCGCGTAAATTGGGCGTAGAAGGGTATGGCTCACTTTCTTATTATCAAACTTTTTTAAGTTTATTTTTAATTGTGGTTTCTTTAACTCAAGAGGGCGCAATTTCCCGTTATTTTTATTTTTACGGAAAACGTTCATTAAATTTAGTGGTGAATACTGGCTATGCTTATACCACGATAATTGGCAGTATTATTTTAATGGGGTGTTGGATTGCTCAGTCTGAAATATTATTTTACGCTGCACTTTCCTCAATTTTCCAATCTTTCTTAAATGTTCAGTTAAGTGTAAGACAATGCCAGAAAAAGGCTTGGTCCTATGCTTTTATTCAATTTTCACTCACTGTTACTGGTGCGGTATTTACCGTCGCATTGCTTGAGTATTATCAAAATGATCTTGTTGAAAAAAGAATTTTGGCAATTTTATTGAGCAATTTAGTCGTTTGGTTTTTTTCTTATTTTCTTTACAGAAAGACTGCAACATCTAAAAAATATCAATTTAAACATTATCAATCTGCATTATTTTATATTTTAGGGTTTGGATTACCGCTTGTTTTACATTATGCAAGTTTTTTCTTAAAAGGGCAGTTGGACCGTATTTTTATTTATCATAAATTCAGTGAAACAGATTTAGGGCTTTATGCAATGGGCGCTCAACTTGCTTTGGTGGTTTCTATTGCTATTCAAGCACTTAATAAAGCGATCATTCCCTATTTTTATGAAGCCTTAAAACAAAAAAAATTAGTGATTCAACAGTTACATAAATGGGCGTTATTTTCGTTTTTTCTGATACCTATCCCTGCTTTAGTCATGTGGATTATTCCTGAAGATGTGTTAGTTTGGATTTTAGGTGGCCAATTTGTGGGAACGAAATATTATTTTATTTTATTTTTAATTTCGACCACATTAAGTATTCCTTATTTGATTTTAGTTAATTATCTTTTCTATTATGGAAAAAATAAACTTATTTCCCAATGTTCGGTTTTATCTACAATCATTTATGTAGCGAGCCTTGTGGCTTTAACTTTTACAGAAATTAAATATATCCCTTATGCTGGAATTATTGGTTCGCTTTCCATTATTCCTATTCTTTATTTTATGACATCTAAAGTGAGTAAAACCCTATGAATCTCATTCTTTGTTGCACACCATTGCAAGTATTAATTGCTAGAAAAATCATTGAATTACATCCTAACGAGCAATTCTTTGGCGTCATGTTTGGTGGTGTATGGGATAAAAAAAGAACCTTGTACGCGAGTAAATTAGCCGAGGTTTGTAGTGATTCGATGAACATTGATACGGGAAAAGATCTAAAAGGTTTTGATTCTCTCAAGTTAATGCGTCAGCTTAAGAATAAAATTACGCACAAAGGTTTTGATAAGGTTTTTCTCGCCAATCTTAATTCATTATGGCTACAAACTTATCTTAGCCATGTTTCATTTAAAGAGCTTTACACCTTTGATGATGGCTCAGATAATATTTTCCCTCACCCCAATTTATTGAGAGAGCCTGATACATTTAAATATAAACTGATTAAAGCCTTTATTGGCGATAAATATAATGTGCATAAATTATTTAAAAAAATAAAAAAACATTATACGGTTTATCCTAATTACAAAAATATTGTTTCCAATATTGAACCTATTTCCTTATGGGATAATAAAGTAGATTGCGATATAGATGGAGAGGTCTCATTTTTTATTGGGCAGCCCTTGTTAAATACAAAAGAGGAAAACATCTCATTAATAAAAAAATTAAAAGATCAGATTTCTTTCGACTATTATTTCCCTCATCCAGCAGAAGATTACCGAGTGGATGGGGTAAATTATGTTGAATCAGAACTCATTTTTGAAGATTACGTATTTAAGAATTTATCGAATAAAAAGGTGATTATTTACACGTTTTTCAGTTCTGTTGCTTTTAATTTATTAAGTCATCCTAATGTAGAAATTCGTTTTATTAGAACCAGTATTCCAAGATGGCAATTCTGTTACGATTCATTCCCAGAGCTTGGATTAACGATTTATAAGGAAATTTAAGATGAAAAAAATTGGTTTCTTTATTATGAATATCGAAAGTGCGGGTGGAACGGAGCGCGTTTCTATTAATGTTGCCAATGCTCTCGCTAAACAGGGATATGATGTTTCTTTTATTAGCATTGGCGGTAATAAGCCTTTTTTCCAAGTCGATGAAAAAATTAATATTTACGCAATGAATAAATTGCCCTATTCATTGAAAAAAGATTATTTTTCTATTACAAAAAAATTAAGAAAATTGGTTAAAGAATTGCAGCTGGATACCTTAATTGTGGTTGATGGTGCGATTATGCTCTTTTCTGCTTTGGCGTTAGTCAATTTACATGTAAAGCATATTTTATGGGAGCATTATTCTTTTAACTTTACTGGCAATCGTCTAGTTCGCACTCTCGGTAAATATTTAGCTTCAACAAGATGCGATAAAGTCGTCACATTAACCGAGCCAGAAAAAACGCTGTGGCAAGAAAAATTTAAAACGAACAATATAATCAGTATTGCTAATCCAAATACGCTTTTGCCAAAGAATAAATTAGCAAAATGGGAAAATAAAACTATTTTATCTGTAGGGCATTTATTTTCTTATAAAGGTTTTGATTATTTATTAAAAGCCTGGCAAGTTTTAGCAAAAAATCACCCAGATTGGAATTTAAAAATAGTGGGATCTGGTGAGGAAGAACAGAATTTAAAAAATCTTGCTAAAGCGTTAGGTATTGAAGATTCACTTAATTTTATTCCTCGTACCAATGATGTCGCTTTTTATTATGAAAGCAGTTCAATTTATTGTTTACCTTCACAAACAGAAGGCTTGCCTTTAGTTGTTATTGAAGCGATGGCATTTGGTTTGCCTATTGTTGCCTTTAATTGTTCTCCGGGTGTAAAGCAATTAGTGGAGCATAAAGAAAATGGTTTTCTTTGTGAAAAAAATAATATTGAAGAAATGGTTAATGGTTTAGATTTATTAATGAATAATCCTGAACTTTATCAACAGATGTCAGACAAATCTCGTTTAATGAGTGAAAATTATGGCATTGAGAAAATTATTGAAGAATGGAAAGCGATTTTATAAGGAATAATTTTATGTTAAAAAAATATTTGATCTCTTTAGACAAAGATATTCAGCGTCGGGAATTATTCTTTTCTCAAAAAAATACTGAGGATTTCCAAATTTTTTCTGCTATTAATACCATGCAAAAAGATTGGGATGAATTAGTCTCTATTTTTAATATTGAACAATTTAAAGCACATTATGGCCGTAATGTTACTAAGGGCGAAATCGGCTGTACATTAAGTCATCTTTCTGTGTACCAAAAAATTGTTGAAGACAATGGCATCGCTGAAGATAGTTATGCGTTAGTTTGCGAAGATGACGCTTTATTCCACCAAGATTTTCAGAAAAATTTAACCGCACTTTTATCAGAAAAACTTGAGTCTGAAATTGTATTAGTTGGGCAGTCAAAAATTAATGATTTCAATGATGCTGATTTAGAAATTAATTATCCGACAACTTTTTCTTTTTTATGCAAAAAAACAGGCAATGTAAATTACGCTTTCCCTTA
Organism: Haemophilus sp. oral taxon 851 str. F0397; assembly: GCF_000242295.1. Lineage (NCBI taxonomy): Bacteria > Pseudomonadati > Pseudomonadota > Gammaproteobacteria > Pasteurellales > Pasteurellaceae > Haemophilus > Haemophilus sp. oral taxon 851. The sequence goes on along the minus strand of NZ_JH591070.1, from coordinate 19,479 downwards.
TAAAAGTTATTTTGCCGGCACAGTGGGCTATCTTATTAAAAAATCAGCTGCAAGAAGATTTATTCAGCAAATTTCTCAAAACAAACCATTTTGGTTAGCGGATGATTTTTTACTATTTGAACAGAATTTTAATATAAGAAATAAAGTGGTTCGCCCTCTCATGGTCATTGAAAATCCTGTATTGATAAGCAATTTAGAAAGTATTCGTGGATCTTTATCTAATAATTTGTTTAAAAAATTAATGAAATATCCATTGAAAAAAATCTTTGCGATTAAGAAAAATTTGGCTAATTAAAGGAAGGAATTATGTTAAGCATTATTGTGCCTTCTTATAATCGAAAAGCAGAAGTGCCTGCTTTATTAGAAAGTTTAACTCAACAAACATCGACTCATTTTGAAGTGATTATTGTGGATGATTGCTCAAAAGAAAAAGTCGTCGTTGAGCAACGCTATTCTTTCCCAGTTACAGTGATTCGTAATGAAACGAATCAAGGTGCAGCGGAAAGTCGTAATATTGGTGCGCGTGCATCAAAGGGAGATTGGTTGCTGTTTCTCGATGATGATGATCGTTTTATGCCGGAAAAATGTGAAAAAGTATTACAAATTATTGAGCAAAATCCAGGCATTAATTTTATTTATCATCCAGCTAAGTGTGAAATGGTCAATGAAGGGTTTACTTATGTGACTCAACCGATTGAGCCCCAAGAAATCTCGACAGAACGTATTTTGTTAGCCAATAAGATTGGTGGCATGCCAATGGTTGTGATTAAAAAAGAGATGTTTTTAAAAATAGGCGGATTATCCACCGCACTTCGTTCTTTGGAAGACTATGATTTCTTGTTAAAACTGCTACAAGAGCCGAGTTTTAAACCTTATAAAATTAACGAACCACTGACTTATTGTACTTTCCATACTAAACGTTCAAGTGTGTCTACGGATACTACCAACACGCAAAAAGCCATTGATTATATTCGCGAATATTATGTGAAAACAGTAGAGCAAGCTCGTAATTTTGATATTAATGCGAGCTATATTTTGGCTTATCCCCATATTATGAATTTATCGCGTAAAGCGGCAAAATATTATTTTGATATTTTTAAGAAAACAAAAAGCATTAAGCAATTTATTATTACGTTGGTTATTTTAATTTCGCCAAAACTAGCCATTAATTTAAAACGGTTTATGTAGGAAAATAAAATGAAATTTTCAGTCCTAATGTCCTTATATATTAAGGAAAATCCTCAATTCTTGCGGGAGTGTTTTGAAAGTCTTGTGGCACAAACTCGTCAAGCAGATGAAATTGTATTGGTTTTTGATGGCGCAGTAACGCCAGAATTAGAATCTGTTGTGACGGAGTTTGAAACAAAACTGCCATTAAAATTAGTTAAATTGCCGCAAAATCGAGGATTAGGCAAAGCCTTAAACGAAGGTTTATTGCATTGTGATTATGACTGGGTTTTCCGTATGGATACCGATGATATTTGCGTGCCTGATCGTTTTGAAAAACAGGTGGCGTTTATTGAACGACATCCTGAAATCATTATCTTTGGCGGACAAATTGCTGAATTTGGTGAAAATATAAATGATATTGTGGCATATCGTAATGTGCCAACGTCTGCTCAAGAAATTATCAAATTCACGCAAAAACGTTGTCCGTTTAATCACATGACGGTGGCATATCAAAAAAGTGCGGTCATTAATTGTGGTGGATATGAAGATCTTCAAGAAGATTATTATTTGTGGATCAAACTTGTCGCACAAGGTTTATATGTGGCGAATTTGCCAGATATTTTAGTTTATGCGCGAGTAGGAAATGGCATGGTGAGTCGTCGCCGTGGTGTCAATCAAGCCAAAGCCGAATGGCGTTTGTTCAAATTAAAATATCGTTTGGGAATTCAGGGGTTGTTATCTGGATTATTTGCTTTTGCATTGCGCTTTGGTTCTCGTTTATTGCCAACCTCGTTATTGAAAAACCTTTATCAAATTTTTTTACGTAAATAGGAAATACGATGAAATTAAATATTTTATTTAAAATTTCTGCATTATCCACCGCACTTTTTTTAGTTGGCTGTTCTAGTTCGCCTGATATTAAGCCAGTGGTCAATAACACCAGTTATACTAAGCAAAGAACGCCAGAAAATTTTAATGATTATGTTCAATTTTTAAAAGGTAAAGCCGCCGCTGAAGGCGTGTCATTATCGGTATTAAATGCTCAAAATAATATTCTCTATATGCAAAAGGCAGTCGATTTAGATCGTGAACAAGCGGGTAAAATTCGTAAAAGAGATCCTAATTCACCTCCAGTGGCTAATCCTAATGGCACGAGCAATTATCTCAATAGAGTGCTAACTCAAAATAAAGTGAATGTCGCGGGTGAGCGTTATTGGGAAGTGCAAGCGCCATTGCAAAAAGCAAGCCAAAAATATGGTGTTCAGCAGGAGTATTTGCTTGCGTTATGGGGAATGGAAAGTAGCTTCGGGCATTATCAAGGCAAATATGATGTACTTTCTGCAGTGGCAACGTTGGCTTTTGAAGGTCGTAGAGAAAAATTATTTACGAAAGAATTTATCTCTGCCATGAAAATGCTTGAAAAAGATCATATTCAACGTGAACGTATGTTAGGCTCGTGGGCCGGCGCGATGGGACAAACTCAGTTTATGCCAAGCACTTTCTTACGTTATGCAGCTGATGGAAATAATGATGGCGTAAAAGATATTTGGAAAAACCAGTTTGATACTTTTGCTTCTATTGCAAATTATTTGCATACAGTAGGCTGGGATAATAGTTTGCCTTGGGGCGTAGAGGTGATGCTTACGCAACCTATTGATTTGAGTTATTCTGGTACAGAAAGCAATAAAGCTCGCTCTTTAAAAGATTGGCAAGCTATGGGGCTAATATTAAAAAGCGCCAATCCACAGGAGCAAGCCAAGTTAAGTACACTTGAAAATGCTCAGCTTTGGTTAGTTCGCCCTGATCGTGAAGCGGGCAGAGCATTTTTAGTTTCAAATAATTTCCGTACTATTTTGGATTGGAATAAATCTAACTATTTTGCGTTGAGCATCGGTATCTTTGCTGAGCGGATTAAAGATAATGTTGGATTGTGATAAAAATGCGGTCAATATTGACCGCATTTTTGTTTACTTATTTTTTCAATGTCGGCACAAACTCAGACAGCATTTTTATCTCTTCTTCACTCAATCTGCTTTTTACCATGTTACCTGCACCTTGTATTTTTCCACTTTTACGATCGGAAAGTGCGGTGTAAATTTCCTCTGAATTTAGCGTGTTGATAATTTGGGATTGTCCCAATGCTGACTTTTCAGCGGATTTTCCATGGCAAGTAGCACAGGTTCGTTTATAAAAATTTTCAGCTTGTTCCGTATTCACATCAGCTAATACAAGTTGGCTAGCAGTAAGTAAACTTAAAGAGAGTAGAGTAGTGTAAATTCTTTTCATAGGTTATCCTTTAAATAATTTAGTTAAATCGTCTTCGGGAATTTTGCCTTCATATTTAGCTTGAATGTTTCCTTCAGGGCTAATGACAAATGAAGTTGGCGTGCCGATAAGTTGATAACGTTCAGCTGTAATTTTCATTTGATCTTTAATTACAGGCAAATGGAGTTCACGTTTAGCCACGATGGCTTTGGTGTCCATTTTATCGCTATCCACATTAATCGCAATAAGTGAAACTTTTCCAGGATTCTCTTCTGCGAGTTTTTCAAATTCTTTTAACTCTGCGATACAACGTCCACAAGTTTCTGACCAAAAAATAAGTAAGCGTGTGCCTTTCCAATTCTCAAGGTTTGCAGGATTGCCTTGGAGATCATAGGCAGCAATATCAGGTGCTTTTTGCCCTACTGAGGCAACTTCATCTTTACAAGAAACGGCGCCAAAAATAACCGCACTTATGGCAAATAATTTCAATAGTTTATTTGTTCGCATGATTTTCTTCCTTTACAAATTTTCCGTGATGTAAATAAATAACACGATCGGTGAGTTCACCTAACTCTGGATTATGTGTCACCATTACAATGGTACGCCCTTGTTGATTAAGTTTCGTGAGCAAATCCAAAACCAACGATTCGTTTTGCTCATCTAAATTTCCTGTTGGTTCATCGGCAAAGATAACGGGCGGTTGATTAACTAATGCACGAGCAATGCAAACACGTTGTTGTTCACCACCTGAAAGTTGGCTTGGCCGGTGGTCAATGCGATGGCCTAAGCCTACTTGTTCCAATACCGCTTTGGCGGATGCTTCATCAATCACGCTGTGATAATGTTGTGCCAACATCACGTTTTCAAGTGCGGTCAAATAAGGGATTAAATGGAATTGTTGAAACACTAAGCCAATTTTTTCCGCGCGGAAACGTTGACGACCGACTTTATCTAATTGGGCGGCATCCACGCCATCTAAGATGACTTTACCTTCGCTAGCGGTATCTAAGCCCGTTAAAATATTCATCAACGTGGTTTTACCAGAGCCTGAAGCCCCCATAATCGCCACAAATTCCCCTTGTTTGATTTGAATATTAATGTCTTCCAGCGCGGTAACTTGCCCGAAGCGTTTGTATAAATGTTGGGTTTCTATTACAAAATTGGTCATGGTTTTTCTCTTTTATTATTTAATTTATAAGCACTTCACTTTTACTCACCCTTCAACACATTCGCTACATTAATACTCAATGCTCGGCGTGTTGGAATAATAACAGCCACAAATGCCACTAATAACGAAAGTACAACCGTAATTGGTAACACTGGTAATCGCATATCAATATAAGATTTGAATACAGTTATTCCCAATACTTGGGCTAATAAATACCCCAAGCCAAGTCCGATAATAATGGCACAAAACGCGATAATTAAAATTTCAGTGCTGATTTGGCGAATGATGTCAAATTTTTTTGCACCCAGTGATTTTTGTAAGGCAAATTCTTTGGATCGTTCGCCGACAATGGCAATTAATGTGGTGTTCACACATAAGGTTGCAAGCACCAAAATCACAAGGGAAATTAAGCCCATTAAGCCTTTAATTTTTTCTAAAATTTGTCCTTCTGAAGCGGAAACTTTACGGATTGGGCGAGCGGTTAAATCAGAATATTGTTGCATGATTTTTTCGGCAAATTGATCCACTGTACTGACGCCTTGCTCATTTTGTACATTGAGTAATGCGTTGTTTACTACGCCTTCTTTATCCAACCAATTTTGTGCAAATTCAACATTTACAATAAGCATATTGTCAGTTGCATCACCGGCTTCTACAATTCCTTTAATGTTGAAACTGTGTTTTTCTACGGCATTTTTAGACAGTTGTAGGCTGTCTCCCACTTTAACATGTAATCGTTCAGCAAGGGTTTTCCCGATCATCGCATTGCGATCATCAAAGTTTACATTGATTGCTGATCCTGTAATTTGCCAGTAAGGGGCGAGGATGCGCATGGCATCAAAATTTACGCCCATCAGAACAATTTTTTCCAAATCACTGCGTGCGACGCCATAAAGGTAAGGACTGGCAGCCGTGATAAAACCATCGGGTGCTTTTTGCAAAATTGCGTTTAATTCTGCTTGATTCATCATTCCACCATCGGCTGAACCAATGTAGAAATTTGCTCCGAAAGTACGCAGTTCTTGGCTCATTTTGGTGTTGATGTCGAAGTAAACCGCTGCCATAGCAGTGACGATACTTGCCCCCACTGTAAGTGCGGTGAAAATAATGAATACTCGTTGGAGGCGTAATCGCAACGCGCGGAAAATTAATCGCCAGAACATGCTTTGAGTTTTTGCGCTTTTATGCTCTGCCATAAAGCACCTCGACAGGGTAAAGTTTAGTGATTTTATGTGCAGGGAACCAAGTGCCAATCACAGCAATAAGAATGGAGAGTACGAGAACACAAGGTACGACGATCCAAGCAAAATCAAGAGGTGCGCCGAATAATGCGGCACCGATAAATTTGGCTAATCCCCATCCGGCTAAACAGCCAAATATTCCGCCTACTAATGCACTTAACACCGCTTCACAGTAGAACAGTAAGGTAATTTGCCATTGATAAGCGCCCAGTGCTTTCATTAAGCCAATTTCTTTTGAGCGTTCGATAATTCCTGCGCTCATTAAGGAAGCTATACCCATTGCCGCAGCGATTAATGCCGCGAAGGTAACTACCGCCAATAAGAGTTGGATTTTGCCAATGACTACACCTTCAGATGCAGCGACTTGCCAAATTGGGCGAACCATTGCGCCAGAAATGGCTTCTTCTAATTGATGAGAAATTGAAGAAACATAAGCGGTGCAATACCAACGGTCGTAGGCTTCCGCATCTAAGGCATCCGTATTGGCGCGCGCTTTACGGGAAAGATCATTTTCAGGCACGGTGAGGGCAGATACACGAACGGATTGCACTTTGCCTTCTAAACCCAGCAAATTTTGTACCGCACTTAGGGGCATCACAAGCTGATTATCTTCTGTTCCACCCGTACTTAAAATGCCTTTAATTTCTACCGCACTTTGTTGGCTTTCGCCGTTATCGTTTGTGTAGCTTAAGCTAAGTTTATCGCCAATTTTCCAAGCATTACTTTTGACTAGTTGTTCGCCAGCAAGTGCAGGGACGATCTCGCTAAAGTTATTGTTTAAATCATCAACCCATTCCCCTTCAACTTTCCAATAAGGGCTAATGATTCGTTGCCCAGTGTGGTAATCTTCTTCATCGGGTACGGCAATATTATGATCAAAGAAGGTACCAAGCATATTAATCGTTTTTGGGGCTGAAAGTGAGGTGGAATTTTGTGAAGATTTTGTCACTTGCACATTTGCTGAAAGCAACGGGGCAAACCCCACGATATTGTTTCGCCAGAAAATATCTTTGATGTTGGGAAGCTCTTTTTCATCTAAAAAATCTTGGCTAGATAATGACGCGCTATGGCTGAGTTCATCAGGCAATGCCGCATTGCTGGCTGGCTCTACCAAAATATTGGCACCGTAAGATTTCAGCTCTTTCGCCATTTTGTCACCAATATCAATGGAAACAGCAAGCAGCGCAGAGACTAAACCAGCGGCTAAGAAAATAGTGATAATGGCGAGTAATTTACGTTTGATACCAAATCGCCAAGATTGAAATAACATTCTAGCAAGCATTGTTATTCCCCTTTTGGATTTTCGTTTTTGTTAATACCGAGATAGTTATCGGGATTATCGCGGAATAAATCGAGATTTTTTTCGTTCTCAAAGAAATAAGTATGCCCTTCGTGGCTATATTTATATTCAGTTTTAGTGTTTTTGAGTTTGGCGCCACTAATCGGATCTTGCACTTCAATTTCCACAATCGTACTGAATAGATTTAAGCCATCTTCAAGGCTTTTACGAGAAATCACGATTTCATTGTCAGTTTGTTGCCAATTTTCAATCGGTACAGGGTTGCAACCGCCCGGTTTACCGATAGATGGAATAAAGAGATGCACGCCACAACCAACACAGACCACTTGATTGCCTTGCATGACATAGCCTTGATCGCCGCAGAGTAGGCAAGCATCGAATACTGCCGCCATACTGACTTTATTCGGTTGGCGATTGATAATGAAAAAGCGTACGGCTTTGCCATCATCTGCAATCCAAACAAAACGGTGAAGTTTACCGTCTTTAAGTGGCTCTAGTGCTAAATGCACTTCATTTTTGTCATTCAGTTGTACAGGAACTGCTTCAGAAAGTTGTGGCGGTTGAGAGGCAACTTTTTCCCAATAAAGTTGGCTTGCAGCAACAAATAAAATACCCAATATGCCCCAGTAAATGGTGCGTTTTGATGTTTGTACGAAAGCCAATTTTTTGCGTTTTTCAATCAGATCTTTTTCGGCTTTTGCTTCTCTGAAACGTTTTGAATGTGTTTGAATGGTAAAAATACATAAAACAACTAGCATTAACACAACACAAATGATATTGAGCCAAGCGGTGATTTCCCCTGATTTTGCCACAAAACTTAACCGCACTTTGGTGAGTTCAATGAGTTGTAACTTCATTAAGGTGAGCAGTAGTTCTGCTACAAGCGGAAGAATTAACACGATAAAAAGTAAAAAGCTGAGTGCAAAAAGTGCGGTGGATTTCCCTTGTGTTTTTTGTTGCTGTTTAAGTAAGAAATAGAGCCATGCACTTGAGGCCAAACTAAAAATTACGCCAAAAATGACCGCACTTATATTTAAAATAAAATCAGTGTTGATGACATCTGTGTTGGTGAGTGCGGTGATGTTTGGATCCTTCGCCCAAGTTGCTCCCGCGATAAGCATTAATGCAAATTGCCAGAATGCGGCAAGATTTGATGATTTGCTCCATTGGCTGATTGCAAAAAGTAAGAAGATAATTAAGAAACCGATGGTTAGAATAAGATTGCTGGTTTGTCCATTAGGAATATTGAGTCGTAGGACAACACCCAAAGCTAAGCCAATAAGGCTTAGCCAAATAAGCATTTTAGGCGAAATATTGCCTTTTTTAATTGCCCAAGATGCACCGAGTAAAAGCAAAATTGGCAAAAGAGATTGCAGAACAAAAATGAAAAAATAAGTCATAGAAAGAGGATTTTTAAATGGTAGGGTGGGTTTTAGCCCACCGTTTTTTCATGTCTGATTGTTAATTGGTGGGCAGAAGCCCACCCTTAGTTATTATTTTAAACCAGTAAATTTAAATTCATAATTTACATCAAATGGTTTCCACCAACGACCCACACCAGTTTCTTCATCAGTATGGCGGTGCATACCTGCTTTTGGTGGCGGATCGATATGGTAAGTTAATTTATAGTTACCCACGCCCATCATTTTGATGTTTGCGCCATAGTGTGGGCCATCGCCAGCAACCATTGGCATGAAGGTACCTTCTTGTTTAGCACCAGTATCGGTATTGACTAAGGTATAGTTGATGGTTAAATAAGGCATCCATTCACCTTCACCAAAACCGTTCTTGTTACCTTTCACCGCGTGAATATCTGCTTCTAAGTGAATGTCCGATTTTGCTGCAGGTAAGCCCATGCCGCGAGGTTCCATATCTACTGGTTTTAAGTAAACCGCTGCAATTTCCATGTCATTCATGGTAACCGATTCACCGATTGGATATTCTTGGAATGCGTAAGCAGAAGTTGCTGCAAACATTCCTGCTAATAAACTTGCGCTAAGAAGTGCTTTTTTCATAGTTTCTCTCCTGAGATGAGTTTTGAGTTAATTTGAAACCGCTCTTTTGCTTTGATATTTCATAACAAACAAAGCAAAAATAGCAGCAAGAATTAAGATTGCTTGTGGCACAAGGGTTTCCACATAAGGATAAACACCTAACCACGAAATTTCTGGTACACCGTTAATTAATGTTGGTTCAAACAGTTTACCTTCAATAAGTTCAAGTACAGATTTGCCAGCGAATACAAATGCCATTAAATACATAAACGAACCGGTAAACATAAAGAATGGTTTTAATGGCAATTTAACCACGGTGTAACGCATTATAAAGTAGCAAATCGCCAGTAAAATCACCCCGCAAATAAAGCCAGCAAAAAGATAGGCTAAACTAACCGCACTTTTTGCATCGCCAACTAGGGCATAATAGAACAATACGGTTTCTGCACCCTCACGATATACTGCGAGGAAACTGGTCAGCCATAAGCCGAATAGAGAGCCTGCTGTTAATGCCGTTGAAAGTTTGCCTTCGAGGTAGCGTTTCCAGTTTTGTGCTTCGACTTTAGAAAGCAACCAGTAACTCATGCTAAACAGCATAAAGACCGCAATAATCATTGTGAAACCTTCAAGCAATTCGCGGTTTTGCCCTGAGTTTTCAAAAATAAGTTGGAAGATGAATGCGGTAACGACGCTTGCCCCTAACGCCACATAAACGGATTGGCGAATAACTGGCAATTTGTTGTGATGATTATTTTTCACCATATAAGCCACAATAGCAGCAACGATTAATAACGCTTCTAAGCCTTCACGTAAAATAATAAGCAAGCTATATAAGAACATGGACCAATCACTTTGTTCGCCACCTTGCAATATTTGAACGGCTTTCGCTAAGTTTTGGCTTAAACCTGCAGCTTGTTCTTGTAATTTGTCGCCATTTCCCGCTTTCATCAGACTGACTAAACGAGTGAAATAACCTTCTAATTCCGCTTTAAAATTGCTATCGCGAGAGCCAACTTTGTTTTCCATGCCAGAACTTTCAAATATATCAAAATAAGTGTCTTGCACCGCAAGCATGGCTTTTTTCGCATCGCCTTGTTCATAAAGGGTAATAGCTTGTTGAATACGTTGGTTGATTTCAGTCGTAATTTTTGCCCAATCTTGCTCTGCAACGTTATCTGAAGTTTGCGCTTGTGATTGTGTCGCTTGAGCGTTTTGTTCATCGCGAGTAGTTGGCAAATTAGGAAGTTGTTCTTCAATATCTTGTAAGAGTTGTGTGCTTTGGTAAGCAATCTCTGTCATTTGATCAGGTTGTTCGCTCAAACGAATCAAATTATAGAATTGTTGATTGATTGCTGCTGAAATTTCAGAAGAGCGGTTAGTTCTAACCGACATTTCCATTTCAGAGTTTTTGTAGCCGTCGTATTGGGCTTGTTGGAATGCTTTTTTAGCATTGGCAAAATCACCGCTTTCATAAGCACTAATGGCTTGAGCAATAAAATCATCAATGGTTTTGAAACTTTGTTGCCAATAAGGTTTGATGGCTTGATTATCATAAACGCCATGCTGACTATCAGCATTGAGTTGATGTCCTTCAACAAGAGAAGGTAAAACTTGCTGTAATTCATTTTTTAAACCGTTGATTTTGGCCTGAACCTCATTCATTGGTTTACCTTCGCCAATCATTTTGCGAATTTCACCAAAAGTAGCTTCCATTTGGTAGCTTTTTTGCGCTGAAAAATTAATGCGAATCGGCCCTTCTAAATTTTCAAATATTTCAAAATAGGCCATTTGTACTTCGGTTTTGGCATCATCAATTTTGTTTTCTTTAAGAAGTTGTTCGGTGTGATTCAAGCGTTGAGTGATGTCATCAACCCATTTTTGATAGTTATCGGCAAAGACTGTTTGAGAAAATAAAAATAGTAAAGATATGCTGATATAGCGTAAAAGGTACGGCATAGAACTAACAACCTTATAAATGAAATCCATTCGTATTTGAAAGATATATCTAATGAGAAAAAATCTCAACAATAAATTTGAATTTTTGCTACTTAGATCAAGTTTTATTTGAATATTTAAGATTTTTTAATGGCTGCATGTATAATGCAAGCGTTTTCCAATTGCCCTTTTAGGAGATTTTTATGACAGCACAAACTGGTATTTTGCTTGATGGTTGCAAAGCAGGCGTATTTTTAGAAGCAAATATCTCAGATTATTCTCAGATTCCAGCGGCGGCTCGCCAATTCCTTACTCGCTTAGAACAGCTTCAACAAACTTATCCCGATGCACGTTTGGGGGCGGTAGTTGCTTTCGGTGATAAAGCTTGGAAAACCCTTGGTAGGCAGGACGCACCAGAGCTTAAACCTTTTGTCACGTTAGGAAAAGGTGATTTAACTGCGCCTAGTACACAAACTGATCTTTTAGTGCATATTCAATCATTACGCCCTGATGTTAATTTTTCTGTGGCACAAGCTGCAGTGAATGCTTTTGCTCAAGCTATTGACGTTCAGCAAGAAATTCATGGTTTCCGTTGGGTGGAGGAACGAGATCTCACAGGTTTTATTGATGGAACTGAAAATCCTAAAGATGCACAACGAGCAGAAGTGGCCTTAATTTCAAATGGCAATGATAAAGATGGGAGTTATGTGTTTACTCAACGTTATGAACATAATCTCTCTAAATGGGAAAAATTAAATACAGCAAAACAAGAAAATGTGTTTGGACGCACTAAAACGGATAGCGTAGAAATGGAAGATAAGGCGGATACTTCTCATGTTGGTCGTACAGATTTAAAAGAGAATGGCAAGGGATTAAAAATCTTACGTCAAAGCTTGCCTTATGGCACTGCCAGCGGTACGCACGGATTATTCTTTATTGCTTACTGTGCAACGCTTTATAACATTGAACAACAGTTACTTAATATGTTTGGTGAAAAAGATGGAAAAACTGACCGCATTTTAGGTTTCACTAAGGCTGTAACGGGCGCTTATTATTACGCACCATCTATTGAGCAGTTGAATAAACTTTAATTTATGAAAAACCTAAATTAAAAAAATTTAGGTTTTTTTATGTTTCTTAACTTTTTCTTAAGATTTATTTGTTTTAATACACACATCCAAGCAATGGTGCTTGAAATTAACTGACTTAAAAAGGAAACATTATGAAAAAATTTGCATTAGCAACAATCTTCGCATTAGCAACCACTTCTGCATTTGCAGGTTTTAACGGCGGAAATACTCAAGGCGGTTTTCAACAAGCAACCCCTTCAGCAATTAGCGTAAAACAAGCTTTATCTGCAGCAGATAATTCAATGATCACTTTAGTGGGTAATATCACACAACAAATTGATGACGATGAATTCTGGTTTAGCGATGGTACAGGTCAAATCAAAGTGGAAATTGAACGCCACGTTTGGAATGGTTTAAATGTAGATCCAAGTGATAAAGTGAAAGTTTACGGTAAATTAGATAACGAAGCATTCGAGAAAGCAGATCTTGAAGTATTACGTATCGAAAAAGTAAAATAATCATTCTTTGAAAATGGCGAGCATTAGCTCGCTGTTTTTGTTTATAAAGAGCGGTCAATTTTTTATGAGAATTTTATTGATAGAAGATGATAATCTAATCGGCAATGGTTTACAGATTGGTTTAACCAAACTTGGTTTCGCCGTAGATTGGTTTACGGATGGAAAAACAGGAATGGATGCCTTAACCTCTGCGCCTTATGATGCGGTTGTGTTAGATTTAACTTTACCGAAGCTCGATGGATTAGATGTATTACAACAATGGCGTTCTAAGAATCAAGATGTACCAGTATTGATTTTGACTGCCCGTGATACTTTAGATGAACGTGTCAAAGGTTTACAAAGTGGTGCAGATGATTACCTTTGTAAGCCTTTTGCTTTAGCTGAAGTTGCAGCGCGCTTGCAAGCACTTATTCGTCGTCGTTATGGTCATCATCATTCGGTGATTGAGCATGCTGGCGTTAAACTCGATCCTAATCAACGTTCTGTTTGGCTGAATAATCAACCTATTTCTTTAACAAGCCGTGAATACAAATTACTTGAATTATTTATGCTGAATAAAGATCGCGTACTGTCTCGCTCATCTATTGAAGAAAAATTATCAAGCTGGGATGAAGAAATTAGCAGCGGAGCGTTAGACGTGCATATTTATAATTTGCGTCAGAAATTAGGTAAGCAATTTATTCGAACAGTTCACGGAGTTGGATATGCGTTGGGAGTAACCCAATAAATGAAAAACAAACGTTTAAGTTTTCGTCTTATTTCTGTTCTTTCTTTCACCGCACTTTTTGTGTGGGGCGTATCTACTGCTGTCGCATGGTGGCAGGTGCGCAGTGAAGTGAATGATGTTTTCGATGCTCAACAAATCCTTTTTGCTGAACGCCTTGCCAATTCAGATCTTAGTCATATTCTATTAGAGCATGTGGAAGATATTAATAAAATCCAGCCACATTCGTTCAAAAAAAACTATGATGATGACGCATTAGCTTTTGCTATTTTTTCTAAAGATGGCAAACGTTTATTAACAGATGGGCGTAATGGCGATAATTTTGTGTTTGATAATGAAATTGGGTTTGCGAAAGGCTATATGCTGAATGATGACGATGAATGGCGTATTTTCTGGCAGCCTGTAGCGAATGGAAATTTGATTATTGCCGTTGGGCAAGAGCTTGATTATCGAGAAGATCTAATTGAGGAAATGATCTTTGGGCAAATGTGGATTTGGTTTGCGAGTTTGCCTATTTTGATCATCGTTTTAGGATGGTTTATTCATAAAGAACTTCGACCGATTAAACGTTTAAGCCAAGAAGTTCAAACGAGAAAATCTGGTGATGTGTCATTGCTAAATACTGAGGGGCTACCCGTTGAGATTTTACCCTTAGTAAAAAATTTAAATCAATTTTTTGACCGCACTTCGGCTATGCTACAACGCGAACGCCGTTTTACCTCTGATGCCGCCCATGAATTGCGTAGTCCATTGGCGGCATTGCGTATTCAAACTGAAGTAGCTCAACTGGCGGGTGATGATAGGGAATTACGAGAACAAGCGCTTTTGCATTTAACACAAGGGATTGATCGTGCATCGCAGTTAATTGAGCAACTTTTGACCCTTTCAAAACTGGATAATTTACAAGAATTGGAAGAATTACAGCCTATTGATTGGGAAGGCATCATTCAGTCGCTGATTGCTGAGCGTTATTTTGTGGCTGAAAAGCGTAAAATTACCTTGGCTTTTGAGAAAGAATCTGAACCCAAGCAGAAACAAGGGCAACCAATTTTAGTTTCATTGATGCTTAGAAATTTACTCGATAATGCCATTAAATATTGCCCAGAAGAAACAACCGTTTCAGTGAAAATCGCATCTTCTCAGATTATTGTAGAAGATAATGGTGGTGGCGTTGACTCGGAAGATTTGAAAAAACTTGGTCAGCGTTTTTATCGTCCAGCTGGACAAAATGAAAAGGGAAGTGGTCTAGGGCTTTCTATTGTCATGCGAATTGCAGAATTACACGGATTCAAAGTGCGGTTAGAAAATGTTCTAAAAGAAGGACAACGAATTGGCTTAAAGGCTCAAATATTTTTATAAACATTTCCTTTAAAAAAAGAAAACCGAGTAAAGACTCGGTTTTTCTTTTTTAGAATAGGTTGCTAATAAAGATGACTAAAATAATTACTGGCACAACAAATTTCACATAGTTAAACCAGATTTTAGTGAATGTTGAGTCAGGTGTCGGAGAAAGTTCTTTTTTCGCCTCATCTTTTAATACGAAACCAACGAAAATAGCACAACCAAGTGCGGTCAGCATAAAGAGAATATTTCCACTGACATAATCATAGAAATCAAAAATGCTTTTGCCGAAAATGGTGACATCTTTCCATACATTATCCCCTAAAATTGCTGGAATATTACCTAAGACAAAAATTCCACCAAGGGTTAAGACAATCGCTTTGCCACGGCGCATTCTGAGCTTTTCTTGTAATGCGGTGATGATCACTTCATAAATTGTGATAGACGTAGTTAGTGCAGCAATTAATAATAAGCCGAAGAAAATAATTGCAAAGAATTTACCCGCCCATAAGTGAGAGAATACGATAGGTAAACTTTGGAATACTAAAGTTGGACCTGCGTTGGGTTCAATCCCAAAGGTGAAAAGAGATGGGAAGATCATAAAGCCCGCAAGTACAGCAATAATTGTGTTGGTAAAACCTGTAATAACTGCAGTATGGATTAAGTTTTCTTCTTTATTTAAGTAACTGGAAAGCGTAATTAACACACCAAAACCAAGGCTTAATGCGAAGAATACCTGACCTAAAACGAAGATAAATAATTGTGGCGTAATTTTGCTGAAATCAGGTTTCAAATAGAATGTAATGCCTTCCATTGCGCCAGGTAATGTTACGTTGCGAATAACCATTCCAATGAGGAAGATGAATAGCAATGGCATTAAATATTTTACAGAGCGCTCAATCCCACCAATGATCCCTTTAGCTAAAATAATGTAATTCACCACAACAAATAAGAAGGTGTATAGCATAATTTCATAAGGGCTATTGCCGATATGAAGTTCGTAGAAATCTTTGGCGACATCTTTAGTAATAGGTGTTGAGATATCTAAGGTACCGCTGATTAGGCTAATGATATAAGAAATAACCCAGCCACCAAGCACCATATAATACGCCATGATACCGAATGAACCGAGTAAGCCCATATAGCCAAGGATTTTCCAATATTTTGAAATGCCTTTTCCTTTATCTAGAATTTTATCGCCAAAAGCATCAATGGAGTTTACACGTAAGCGACGGCCGATCACGTTTTCAACGAGAATCATCGGAATACCGATTACGATCATTGCGATACAGAAAAGTAGAACGTAGGCTCCGCCACCATTTTCTCCCACAAGGTAAGGGAAGCGCCAAGTAGCGCCGAAACCGACAGTTGCGCCTGCGACAGTCATGACATAAGTGAGTCGGCTAGACCAAGTTTGTCGCTGTTTATTATTTGTTGTCATTTGTTTTCCTATTTTTAATAAAAAGTGCGGTAAATAATTAGAGTGTTTTATCGCAAAAATTAAAACTCAATTTTTTCTTTATATTCACACAGATCTTCAATAATGCACGAGCCACAACGAGGTTTACGTGCGATACAAGTGTATCGACCGTGTAAAATTAACCAATGATGAACATCTACTTTAAATTCATCAGGTACGACTTTAAGCAGTTTTTCTTCTACTTTTACAACATCTTTACCTGGTGCAAAATTAGTTCGATTGCATACACGGAAAATATGGGTATCCACCGCAATGGTTGGATGACCAAATGCCGTATTTAGTACAACATTGGCTGTTTTTCTGCCTACACCTGCTAATGCCTCTAAGGCTTCGCGATTTTCAGGCACTTCACCGTTGTGCTTTTCAATTAAATCACGGCAGGTTTTGATAATATTTTCTGCTTTGCTATTAAAAAGCCCGATAGTTTTAATATAGCTTTTTAAACCATCTAATCCTAAATCTAAAATTGCTTGTGGCGTGTTTGCAACAGGAAATAGTTTTTCTGTTGCTTTATTCACGCCTTTATCGGTTGCTTGTGCCGATAGAATTACCGCAATTAATAATTCGAAGGGCGAATTATACTGTAATTCTGTGGTCGGATGGGGATTTTGATCTCTTAATCGGGTTAATATTTCGATTCTTTTTAATTTATTCATCTTATTTATCAATTCTATTTTTTATTGCAAGGAGCAAGCCTAATCCTATAAATGCGCCTGGAGGTAAAATGAAAAGTAAAAAACTACTGTCTGTATGGTAAATATGGAGAGTTAAAAATTTCGCTTGTTCGCCGAATAGATTTTCGATGCCATCAAAAATCGTACCTTGTCCAATGATTTCACGCAATGCGCCAAGTACTGTCAAGCTAAGCGCCATCCCTAATCCCATTGAGAAACCATCCCAAACTGAATGGAGTAAGCTGTTTTTTGAGGCGAACGCTTCTGCTCGACCAATCACAATACAGTTGGTAACGATGAGTGGAATAAAAATCCCAAGTGATTGGTAAAGCGTATAGGTATAAGCATTCATTAAAAGCTGAACGACAGTTACTGTCGTCGCAATGATCATCACATAGATTGGAATGCGGATTTCATTCGGAATATATTTACGGAAAAGTGAAATGACCGTATTTGTGCAAGTGAGCACAAGCATTGTCGCTAAACCTAAACCCAGTGCATTGGTGGCTGTGCTAGATACCGCTAAAAGCGGACAAAGCCCGAGAAGTTGGACAACCGCAGGATTATTTTTCCAAATTCCTTGAGCAAAGATTTCTTTCCACATGGACTTTTGTTGATTTTCAACCGTACTTTCTATCTGTTCTTCTTCAAGTGCGGTATTTTTTTCAGTTAAATCTGTCATATTATTTCACTTGTGTTGAAAGCTGTTGTAACAAGGCTTGATTATTTAGCATGATTAATGCTGAACGTTTAGTTTGATTCACCACTGCGCGAGGTGTAATGGTTGCACCAGAAAATTGATCAAATTTTCCACCATCTTTTTTTACTGCCCATTCGCTCAAATTATGCTCATTAATCGATTGATGAGTGAAATTTAAAATCCAGTTGGAAATACGGAGTTCAATTTTATCGCCTAAGCCTGGGGTTTCATGGTGTTCAATAACTCGTACGCCTAACACTTCACCTTTCGGATCTAATCCCACAAGCAAGCGAATATCGCCAGAATACCCATCAGGTGCAGTGGTTTCATAGGCATAGGCAGAAAGATTTCCATCTTTTTTCGCAAAATAAATTTTCTGAATGCCCACCAAATTTTTATCTTGAGGAATAACCGCACTTTCTAACAGATTATTATTGAAAGAATCTTGTGGAATGACCTGTAAAAGCAATTCTCGTTGTTGTGCCGCCATCACTGCGTCAATTTTATCTTTTGTTAGGAAAAAAATACCCGCAGAAATTGCAGTGCAGAGTAGGGCAATAAAGCCTAACAATATGCCGTAACGCGATGTGATTTTTACTGTGCCCATTATTTTTTTCCTTTTGTTGGATAACCAGATACTCGTGGACGCGTGTAATGATCGATAAGTGGGACGCAAATATTACTTAATAAAATTGCGAATGCTACACCATCTGGAAAGTTTCCGTGATAGCGAATGAGATAGACAAATAACCCCACTAATGCGCCAAAAATAATTTTTCCTCGTGGTGTGATGGAAGCTGTGACAGGATCTGTCGCAATAAAAAATGCGCCAAACATCATTGCGCCACTAACGAGTTGGCTAATCGCACTTAAATGTGTGAAACCAGTAAAAGCGGTCACTGTGGCTAAACAGAAAAAGGTAACAAGCATCGCCACTGGAATTTGCCAGTGAACAACACGTTTTAAAATAAGGAAAGTTCCGCCCGCTAAGAAAGCCACGTTGACTTGCCACCATCCTTGAGCAAAGTCGGTTCCATTACCCATAAAAATCGGCAGTTTAATTAATTCATAAAAATCATTTAATTGAGTGTGACTTTTATAGAAAATTTTTGCGCTATCCAAAGGCGTTGCTTGGGTGATGCCATCAATGTTATGCGTAAGTTGTGAAAGCGTGAATCCATCAGTGGTTAAACCTGAAAATATTAATGAAAACGCATCTGAAAAAGTCGGTGGTTCCTGTAATAAATTAATTGGAGGCATCCAAGTTGTCATTTGTAATGGGAATGAAATTAAAAGAATTACATAGCCAATCATCGCAGGATTGAATGGGTTTTGTCCTAAGCCACCATAAACCTGTTTACCTAATAAAACTGCACAGAGTGTTCCAATGATGATGACCCAATAAGGTGCATAAGGTGGAATAGCCATAGCCAAAATTAAAGCAGTCAGGGATACGCTGAAATCTGAAAGATAATTTAGCGGTTTTTTACCACGTAATTTTATTGCAATAAATTCTGCAATGATTGCTGTACCAATGGCTAATGCAGATTGAAGCACCACGCCAAATCCAAAATAATAAATTTGCGTGAAAAAAGCTGGCATCATTGCCAACATGACCCAAAGCATAATACGCGCTGTGAGTTTCCCCGAATGAGTATGAGGAGAGCTAACCATTTTAAACATTATTTAATTCCTGATTATTTTCTAATGTTGCTTGTGTTTTTGCCAATTTCTTTGCTTTTGCTCGAGCAATGGCTGCAGCTACCGCTGCTTTTTTCAGATCGAGTGCGGTTGAATTTTCTTCTGTTTTTTCTACCGCACTTTCTATAGGTTGAGTGCTTGGAACTGATTCTGTTGTTCCATTCGCTTGAGCAAGTTTTTTTGCTTTTGCTCGAGCAA
>NZ_JH591069.1:0-24064 GCF_000242295.1 Haemophilus sp. oral taxon 851 str. F0397 | reverse complement strand
CCTGCATCATTCAGTTTAATCGTTGTGCCATCCGTATTCACAGATACACCATCTGTACCGGCAGTCAGACCACCGTTGTCTTTCGCATGAACAGAAACCTTATTATCCGCAGAGACCGAAATTCCATCTCCTGCAGTAACAGGGGTGCTACCACCCGCAGCACCACCACCTTGTGGTTGTTCAGCTTTAATAGTAATTATGTGTTTACCATCAGCACCAGCCGTGTTAGTTACGGTAATACCGCCCTCGCCTTTAAATTCTACTTCATTGCCACTTTTTACGGTTGAAGTTGTACTGCCTGCAGTAACTTTCCAACCCAATTCATTTAACGTGGTCGATAAATTTCCTGCATTAACAAGTTTTTTCTTATCCTTTTCTTCAGGGTCGGTTACTTTGCCTTCACTAACAGCAAGATCAACAGTGTCTACGCTAAATTTAGCTGAACGGCCAGTTTGGTCAATCGTAACCCCCTCACCCTCAACTAAATAAAGGTAGCTGGTTACATTCTTTGGCGGTTCTCCATCACCATCGATATTCGGTTCTACGGTAACAACAGTACTTTTCTTATCATCATCGGAGGTATTACTATCATCAATTTTCACACCTTCTTTAATTTCTTTTCGCTTCCCCTCTTTATCAACAACAGCAAGACCGAAACCCAATCCACGTAACTCATTGCCATCTGGATCTGGACCCGTAATATCATCCTTTCTAGGTGTTTCATACCCACCTGAAGGATCTTCAGAGTTTACCCCCCCAGGACCCGCCGCCGTCTCACTCGCCTCCGCGAAGGGAGAAAGCATGCCAGCAACAAGAGCAACTGCAACGGCTGTTACAGAAGCACGTTTTTTGTGTTTTTTAGTCAGTTCAGATACGGCGACCCAGGCTTGAGCTGCTTCGTTCCATACAATTCTAAAAATTTTATTCATAAATTTCCTCTTTAGAGATAGTTACATTAAAAAATGAGCACGGATTATACACAATAACAATAACAATAACAATAACAATAACAATAACATAATTATAACAATCATCTATTTTATGTTTCACCATAAATATAAAGGACTGAAATTGTAAAATACAACCTCAGTCCTTAAGTTACAGTTAAGTAATAAACTTAAAATTTACGCTAATTCCGCACGTAATTTTTTGGTCACATCCACCATCACTTTTAATTGATCGATAGTTTCTGTCCAACCACGTGTTTTTAAACCGCAGTCTGGGTTTACCCATAAGCGTTCTTTTGGAATGACTTTTAACGCTTTGCGTAATAAGTGTTCAATTTCACCCGCGGTTGGTACACGTGGGCTGTGAATATCATACACACCTGGACCGATGTCATTCGGGTAGTTAAATTTCACGAAGGCATCTAATAATTCCATATCTGAACGTGAAGTTTCGATGGTAATCACGTCCGCATCTAATGCCGCAATGGCAGGTAAGATGTCGTTAAATTCAGAGTAACACATATGAGTGTGAATTTGCGTATCATCTTGCACGCCCATTGAGCTTAAACGGAATGCTTCGCCTGCCCATTGTAAGTAGGCATCCCAATCTGCACGTTTAAGTGGTAAACCTTCACGAATTGCTGGCTCATCAATTTGGATAACTTTAATGCCTGCTGCTTCTAAATCTAACACTTCATCAGATAATGCCACGCCGATTTGTTTACATACGGTTGAACGTGGAATATCGTTACGCACGAATGACCATTGTAAAATAGTCACAGGGCCTGTGAGCATTCCTTTCATTACACGATTAGTTAAACTTTGTGCATATTGAGACCAACGTACTGTCATAGGCTCTGGGCGAGTCACATCACCGTAAATCACTGGCGGTTTTACACAACGTGAACCGTAGCTTTGTACCCAACCAAATTTAGTGAAGGCAAAACCGTCTAATAATTCCCCAAAGTATTCCACCATGTCGTTACGTTCTGCTTCACCGTGAACTAATACATCTAAATCTAATTCTTCTTGGCGACGTACCACATATTCAATCTCTTTTTTCATTGCCGCTTCGTAATCTGCAAGGGATAATTCACCTTTTTTGAAACTTGCACGGGCGTGACGAATTTCAGTCGTTTGCGGGAATGAGCCAATGTTTGTGGTTGGCAGAAGCGGTAAATTTAACCACGCATTTTGCTTAACAATACGTTCTGCAAATGGCGATTTACGTTGATCTGCACCTTTTGGCAAGTTTGCTAAACGTTCTGCCACTTCAGGGCGATGAATTTCTTTTGAGGTTGCACGTGCATCTGCTGCCGCTTGGCTTGCATCTAATGCCGCTTGTACAGACGCTCTGCCATGATTTAAGGCTTGT
Source organism: Haemophilus sp. oral taxon 851 str. F0397 (assembly GCF_000242295.1). Lineage (NCBI taxonomy): Bacteria > Pseudomonadati > Pseudomonadota > Gammaproteobacteria > Pasteurellales > Pasteurellaceae > Haemophilus > Haemophilus sp. oral taxon 851. The sequence goes on along the minus strand of NZ_JH591069.1, from coordinate 21,742 downwards.
TTTAATACATTTAATTCTTCTACTTTTTGTAGTGTGAAAGATAACCAGCTGTAAAGTGCGGTATTTTTTTCTTTTAATTGTACTTCCACTTCTAAGTCAAATGGAGTGTGTAATAATGAACAGCTTGGTGCAATCCATAAACGCTCGCCTAATTTTGCTTTTAATGGCTCTAATACATCTAACACTTTATTTAAGTTTGCACGCCAGATATTACGGCCTTCAATCACGCCTGCTGAAAGCACTTTGCTGTAATCTTCAAAGGCTGCAAGTTGTTCTGGCGCACGCACTAAATCTAAATGTAAGCCCGCAACAGGTAAGGCTTTTAATAACTCTGCGTGTTGTGCAACGGAACCAAAATAAGTGGCTAATAATAATTTTGCATTCACTTTGCTTAATTCAGCGTAAACAGATTTATAGGCTTCAACCCATTCTGCAGGTAAATCTAATGCTAATGCAGGTTCATCAATTTGAATCCACTCTGCACCTTCAGCCACTAATGCATTTAAGATTTCAACATAAACAGGCACTAATTGATTTAATAAATCGAAACGGTTAAATGCTTCGCCTTTTTCTTTACCCAACCATAAGAATGTTAATGGACCAACAATCACAGGTTTGAAGTTTAAACCTAATGCTTTTGCTTCACGAATTTGATTTACATAATGTGCTGGATTAGCTTTGAATTGTGTATTTTTATGAAATTCTGGCACGAGATAATGATAGTTCGTATCAAACCATTTAGTCATTTCAATCGCAAATTGATCTTTGTTACCACGTGCAAGTTGGAAATATTGATCAAGGGTTAAATTTTGGCTATCAAAACCAAAACGAGCAGGAATTGCCCCTGTTGCCACTTGTAAATCTAAAATATGATCGTAGAACGTGAAATCGCCCACGGCAACGAAATCCGCATTCGCCGCTGCTTGATGTTTCCAGTTTTTTTCACGCAATGCTTTTGCTAAATCTAATAAATCTTGCTCGGCTAATTCTTTACGCCAATAACGTTCTTGTGCAAATTTTAATTCACGTTTTGCCCCTACACGAGGAAAGCCTAAGATGTGTGATGTTGTCATAATAACTCCCGTTTTAAAGTAATCTTCTTAATCATTTAGACGGCTAAACGTCTGTACGGGTATAGAATGCGTCATCTCAGTGTATTATGCAAACTTATTATTTTCAGGATTTGTATGAAATAAATTAATATTAAAACCCCATATAAAACAAAGGGGCATACTAAATGCCCCAAAAACTATTGTAAAATTTACCGCACTTTTAACCATATTTTAAAGATCTGGCTTTAGGTGATTTGATTTTCAGTTGGTTACAATATGTAACCAACTCATTTCCCTTTTACGCACATTTACTCCACCTACTGCAACGCTTTCTCAATTTTTTCAAATAAATCTTTTGAAAGATTTTCTACAATACTTAGGCGTTCTAAAGCACGTTTCATGAGCGTTTGGCGTTGAGCATCAAAGCGAGAAAAACGAATTAATGGCTCGATTAAACGCGCAGCCACTTGCGGGTTACTTTCATTTAAACGGATTAACACATCCGTTAAGAAACGATAGCCTGATCCGCTTACGTTATGGAATGCTTTTAAGTTGTGATTTGCAAAGCTACCTACTAATGCACGTAAACGGTTTGGATTATTGAAGTTAAAACTTGGGTGATCCATTAATAACTGAATAATTTCCAATACATTTTCATCTGGGCGAGTGGCTTGTAATGCAAACCATTTATCCATCACTAATCCATCGTGTTGCCATTTTTGTTCAAAATCAGCTAATAACGCATCTCTGCAAGGTAATGCAGCTTTTGTCGCAACACTTAATGCAGCCAATGTATCTGTCATATTATTCGCATTGTTGTAGTGTTTTTGCACTAGGTTGTTACCCAAATTGGTGTAAGCCAAATAAGTTAAACAAAGATTTCGAATTGCACGCAAGGCGATGTCTTGTTGCGTAACTTGATACTCATCAAGGCGAATATGGGTATAAACGCGCAAGAAATCATCTTTTAAAGTCTCGGCAATTTGCGCTTGCATAAATTCTCTTGCGGCTGAAATACCATCAGGATCGATGGTTTTGAAACCTTCAGCAAATTCCATTTCTTTTGGAAGGGTGAGAATTAAGGTCGCCAGTTCAATATCTTTCTCATAATGATTCAGAACATGAGAAAGTGCGGTCAATATTTCAGGCGAAATTTCTAGTGGCTCGCCTTGTTGGAAACGCACAACATTACGGCGTAATTCTTGCGTAAATAACATCTGAGCTGCATCCCAACGGATAAATTGATTGTCTGCAAATTTCAGCAAGCCTAATAACTGCTCAGTTTTGTAATCATAATCCAGTTTGACTGGCGCGGAGAAATCACATAACAATGCTGGAATTGGGCGACCATAAATGCCATGAAACTCAAAGACTTGATCTTTTTCAGTAACATTTAATACATCACTCAACAATTCGCCATTATGTTGCAGCATTTGTTTCGTGCCGTTCACATCATAAAGCGCCACTTTTAATGGAATATGTAAATTCACTTTTTCCATTTGATCTGCGGTTGGCGGTGTGGATTGTGAAACCGTTAAACGATAAGTATGCGTTCTTTCGTCGTAAGCATCGCTAATCAATAATTCTGGTGTACCCGATTGGCTATACCAACGGCGGAATTGATTTAAATCGAGGTTATTTGCCCGTTCCATCTCAGAAACAAAATCTTCACAGGTTGCCGCTTTGCCATCGTTTTCAGCAATATAAAGTTGCATCCCTTTTTGGAAGCCTTGCTCCCCTAATAAAGTATGCAACATACGAATGACTTCTGCCCCTTTTTCATATACGGTTACGGTATAAAAGTTATTCATTTCAATCACTTTTTCAGGACGAATCGGGTGCGACATTGGGCTTGAATCTTCGGCAAATTGCACGGTGCGTAAAAATTTCACATTATTAATGCGATTCACCGCACGCGAACCTGTGTCAGATGAAAACTCTTGATCGCGGAAAACCGTTAAGCCTTCTTTCAAACTTAATTGGAACCAATCTCGGCAGGTTACACGGTTTCCTGTCCAGTTATGGAAATATTCGTGTGCAATCACACTTTCAATGGCAAGATAATCTTCATCTGTTGCTGTTTGTGGATTGGCTAATACAAATTTAGAATTAAAGATATTTAATCCTTTATTTTCCATTGCGCCCATATTGAAAAAATCGACGGCAACGATCATGTAAATATCTAAGTCATATTCTAAATTAAATCGATCTTCATCCCATTTCATCGCTTTTTTCAGACTTTCCATTGCCCATGTTGCGCGGTTAAGATTACCGCGATCTACATAAAGCTCTAATGCAACTTCTCGCCCACTTTTGGTGATAAATTTATCTTGTAATAAATCAAAATCCCCTGCCACTAAAGCGAATAAATAGCTTGGTTTTGGGAAAGGATCGTTCCATTCCACCCAATGGCGACCATCTTCTAATTCACCACTTGCAATGCGATTGCCGTTAGAAAGTAAGAATGGATATTTGGTTTTATCTGCCGTAATTTTAGTTGTATAACGCGCCAGTACATCAGGACGATCAAGCATATAAGTGATTTGACGGAAACCTTCCGCCTCACATTGCGTACAAATGCCTTCACCAGACTGATATAGCCCCTGTAATGAAGTGTTTTCGGCTGGTACAAGGAAGGTCACAATTTCAAGTTCAAATTCTTCCGCACTTTTACCTTTTAAATCGAGCGTTAAACTCTCGCCATCTTGTTGATAAGCAGAAAATGGCTCACCATTAAATTTAATAGAAGAAAACTGGAAACTATGCCCATCTAAACGTAAAGAAGTCGCTTGATCATTTAAGCGTTGGAATTTTGTGGTTGCAGTCACCACAGTATGTTTAGGATCAAGTTGAAAATCTAAATAAATGTCTGTGACAGTAAAATCAGGTTGTTTGTAATCTTTTCTATATTTTGCTTTGGCTAACATAATTTGCCCTACTTTGAAGAAAGAAAATGTGAATATGATATCGTTACGTTTTGTTATCTTAAACTTGGTTTTTCACGAAAAATTTTTTCTTGAATCGCTTCCGTAACAAAAGCATTAAGTGAACGATCGCCTGCTATGATCGTAGCTTCTCTATGTAATTCCTCACCAATTCGTACATTAAATACACCTTTAAAAGGCTTATTCGGTTCTTTACCTAATTCCAAGCAATCTTGTAAATATAAATCAACAGATTGACGAAATTCTTTTTCTAGCTCAGATAATGACTCTGCTTCATAAGTCACTAAATCACGAATGTAAGCAAGTTTGCCAAATAATATATTGTTTTCTAAATCCGCCTCAATCGTGCCAACATAACCTTTATAATTTAATAACTTCATAGAATACCTACCTGTTTTAATGATTCTTTCACTGACTTTAATATAATTTTCAGGATTCCAATTAAATGTAGATTTTGATTGTGCGAGCTTATCTAATAATTTTTCAGTTCGTCCCATATAAACTATCGCCCATTAATTTGGTATCAAGTATAGTTACTAAAATTTAAAAATCAAATAATTATAAGATAAGACTAGGTAGTACCCAATAATATAGCAAACGTTTGCTTGATGTATATAAGATATGCTATTCTACACCACGTTTTTAATTAAAAAATTGAGAAAAATAGCATGTCAAACACTGCACAAATTGCCGTTGTAATGGGCTCAAAAAGCGATTGGGCTACCATGCAAGAGGCAACTCAGATTTTAGATGAATTAAAAGTACCTTATCATGTGGAAGTCGTCTCGGCTCATCGTACGCCTGATAAACTTTTTGAATTTGCCGAAAATGCACAAAAAAATGGTTACAAAGTAATTATTGCTGGTGCAGGTGGTGCGGCACATTTACCTGGCATGATCGCAGCGAAAACACTTGTGCCAGTGCTGGGTGTGCCAGTAAAAAGTTCTATGTTAAGTGGCGTAGATAGCCTTTATTCAATTGTGCAAATGCCAAAAGGGATTCCAGTCGGAACATTAGCTATTGGCCCTGCAGGTGCGGCAAATGCCGGATTGTTAGCCGCACAAATTCTAGCAGGTTGGGATACAGAATTACTTTCACGCTTACAGTCTTTCCGTGAAAGCCAAACTCATGCTGTACTGGACAATCCCGATCCACGCACATAAAAATTTCTTCAGTTCTGACCGCACTTCTAAAATGCGGTTGTTTTTTTCGTAAATTTAACGAGAAATATTATGCAAAACTCCACCTTATACCCAACGGTTTATGTACTCGGCAACGGACAACTCGGCAGAATGTTACGTTACGCGGGCGCACCTTTAGATATTTATGTTGAACCCTTAGCCTTCAATGCGCTAGTTTTTGACTTACCTGAAAATGCAATCATCACGGCGGAAATTGAACGCTGGGAAAAAACGCCTTTGACTGAATTACTCGGCAATCATAAAAACTTCGTCAATCAACATGTATTTGGATTATTGGCCGATCGTTTTACTCAAAAATCCTTGCTTGATGAGCTGAATCTTTCTACCTCGCCTTGGTGTTTATTAAAAGATAAAACGCAATGGAATGATGTTTTCCAAACTGTTGGCGAGAAAGTCGTCGTTAAACGCAGAACAGGCGGATATGATGGACGTGGTCAATGGATTATCAGCGATGAAAACAAAGCGGACATCACCGATGATTTATTTGGTGAAGTGATCGCAGAAAAATTTATTCCTTTCGATTATGAGGTTTCTATTGTAGGCGCAAGATTTAAAAATGGAGAAAAGCGTTTTTATCCCGTTACACATAACCTGCAACAAAACGGTATTTTACGCTACAGTGTGGTTGACATTGCGTTTCCTCAACAATCTGCACAACAAAAACAAGCAGAAGCAATGCTCGGCAAAATTATGGATAAACTAGGCTATGTGGGTGTCATGGCAATGGAATGTTTTGTTGTTGGCGATAAATTGCTGATTAACGAACTTGCGCCCCGTGTACATAACAGTGGGCATTGGACACAACTAGGATGCTCGATTAGCCAATTTGAATTACATTTACGTGCGCTACTCGATTTGCCAACTCCTGAATTACAAACTTTCGCGCCAAGTGTGATGGTGAATTTAATCGGCACAAACCATAACCCCAAATGGCTTAATACACCGTTTGCACAACTTCATTGGTACGGTAAAGAAGTGAGAGCTGGGCGTAAGGTTGGGCATATCAATCTTTCTCATCCAAATAGAGCAGTCATTATTCAACAATTAGAAAAACTTCGCTCTGAATTACCGGAAGATTATCAATCGGGATTAAATTGGACGATTGAAAAACTAAAATAATGTAAAAAATGACCGCACTTTTTGATGAATATTTAAAAATATCAAAGTGCGGTTAATTTTTATAAAAATCTTTCTTGATAAAATAAAACGGCTGAAGTATAAAATTATCCACCACACAACACATACATAAGGAAAAGCTATGTTTGAACATATCAAAGCGGCACCAGCCGATCCAATCTTAGGCTTAGGCGAAGCATTCAAATCCGAAACCCGCGAAAATAAAATTAACTTGGGCATTGGCGTTTATAAAGATGCGCAAGGCACAACCCCAATTATGCGTGCGGTAAAAGAAGCCGAAAAACGCTTATTTGATAAGGAAAAAACGAAGAATTATCTGACTATCGATGGTATTGCTGATTATAACGAACGAACAAAAGAACTCCTTTTCGGTAAAGATTCTGAAGTAATTAAATCTAATCGTGCGAGAACAGTACAAAGTTTAGGTGGAACAGGCGCATTACGCATTGCGGCTGAATTTATTAAACGCCAAACCAAAGCACAAAATGTGTGGATCAGCACACCAACATGGCCAAACCACAATGCGATCTTCAATGCTGTGGGCATGACGATTCGTGAATATCGTTATTATGATGCTGAACGTAAAGCCCTTGATTGGGAACATTTCCTCGAAGATTTAAGCCAAGCAAGTGAAGGTGATGTGGTGCTTTTACACGGCTGCTGCCACAACCCAACCGGTATTGACCCAACCCCTGAACAATGGCAAGAATTAGCCGCACTTTCAGCTAAAAACGGCTGGTTGCCACTCTTTGACTTTGCTTATCAAGGTTTAGCGAATGGCTTAGACCAAGATGCTTACGGTTTACGTGCTTTTGCGGCAAACCACAAAGAATTATTAGTGGCGAGTTCATTCTCGAAAAACTTTGGTTTATACAATGAGCGTGTGGGTGCATTTACCCTTGTAGCAGAAAATGCAGAAATTGCGTCAACCGCTTTAACACAGGTGAAATCAATTATTCGTACTATCTACTCTAACCCGGCATCTCACGGCGGCGCAACTGTAGCAACAGTATTAAATGATCCACAACTCCGTCAAGAATGGGAAAATGAATTAACTGAAATGCGTGAACGCATCAAAAAAATGCGTCATTTATTCGTTCAGTTATTAAAAGAATATGGTGCAGAACAAGATTTCAGCTTTATTATGGAACAGAACGGTATGTTCTCTTTCAGTGGCTTATCACCTGAACAAGTAGATCGTTTAAAAGATGAGTTTGCCATTTACGCTGTTCGTTCTGGTCGTATTAATGTGGCTGGTATCACTGAAGATAATATTCGTTATTTATGTGAAAGTATTGTGAAAGTGCTGTAATTCATAAAAAGCAAAAGTGCGGTTAAGTTTAACCGCACTTTGTCATTACCACTTCTCTAACGCTTCTTTGTCGCTATCTCTCGCTTCAATCCAACGTTCACCTTGATTGGTTTGTTCTTTTTTCCAGAAAGGGGCTTTGGATTTTAAGAAGTCCATAATAAATTCATTGGCATGATAGGCATCACCTCGGTGAGCAGAACTTATGCCAACTAAAACAATTTCATCGCCGGTATGCAAAAGTCCTACTCGATGTATCACAGACACTCGTTGAATATCCCAACGGGCTTTAGCCTGTTCTACAATTTCACGTAAGGCTTTTTCTGTCATCGCGGGATAATGTTCTAAGTATAAGCTGGACACTTCATCACCTAAATTAAGATCGCGTACTTTACCCACGAAAATAACCGTTGCGCCAACTGAATGTTGCTCAGAAAGCCATTGGTAAACGGCATTTTGATCGAAGGGCTGTTCTTGTACTGAAATTTGAATATCCGTCATTTAGCCCCCTGTTACCGGTGGGAAAAACGCGATTTCATCGCCATTTTTGACCGCACTTTCTAATGGCATCAAGGTTTGATTAATGGCGACTAAAAGCTTCCCTTTTTCTAATGCTAATGCCCATCTATCACCTTTTTGAGCGAGATGTTCACGCACTGCTTCCGCTGTTGCAAAATCGCCTTCAAGCTGAATAGAATCTACACCAATTAATTCACGAGTTTGAGCAAAAAATAAAACATTTAACATCTTATTTTTCCTCCGCAATAAAATGACCAGATTTTCCACCGCTCTTTTCTAACAGGCGAACATGTTCAATTACCATGTCTTTTTGTACGGCTTTACACATATCGTAAATAGTTAAAGCTGCCACACTTGCTGCCGTTAATGCTTCCATTTCTACGCCGGTTTTTCCGGTTAATTTGCAAAGAGATTGAATGCGAACTTGATTGGTTTCAAGTAACGGTTCTAAATTCACTTCTACCTTAGAAAGTAATAAGGGATGGCAAAGCGGGATAAGTTCCCAAGTGCGTTTTGCCGCTTGAATACCTGCAATACGTGCTGTAGCAAATACATCGCCTTTGTGATGTTTGCCTTCCACGATCATAGAAAGGGTTTCTTTTGACATGGTCACAATAGCTTCAGCACGAGCTTCACGAACAGTCTCTGCTTTTGCAGAAACATCCACCATATTGGCTTCGCCTTGAGAATTGATATGCGTAAATGTAGTCATAATAAAATAAAGTGCGGTTAAAATATTGAATGTTTTACATGTGTGACCAAAAGCAAAATAAGTGAATAGCAAAATTCACCTATTTTCTTTTAGCCACCGATAGAGGCTAAATGATTTCTTACGCCACTATCACCGATATGCAAATAATGATGTTCACGCTTGCCTTGCAATGCAGAAAAAATACGAGCTTGCAAAATATCTTGCTGTTCATGGGATTGCAATAAATCACGTAATTCAATGCCTTCTTCGCCGAATAAACAGAGATGAAGTTTGCCCTTCGCTGATACTCTAAGACGATTACAGCTTGCGCAGAAATTCTTCTCATAAGGCATAATTAAGCCAATTTCGCCTGCATAATCAGGATGTGTGAATACTTTAGCTGGACCATCAGTATGGGATTTATGCTGTAATGCCCAACCATTTTTCAGCAATTTATCGACTAATACTTGTCCAGAAAGATGGTGTTTATCAAAGAAGCTATCCATTTCGCCCGTTTGCATGAGTTCGATAAAGCGCATTTGAATTGGGCGATCTTTCACCCAAACAAGGAATTGCTCAAACTCTTTGTCATTCAAATTTTTCATCAAAACTGAATTGACTTTAACTTTGTTGTAGCCCACTTCAAATGCACGATCGATACCACGCATCACGTCATCAAATTTATTGATACCTGTGATTTGGTGGAACATCTTAGGATCTAAACTATCAACACTAACGTTAATAGATGTAATTCCTGCTTTCTTCCAATCAGCCACATCTTTTGCCATACGATAGCCGTTTGTCGTAACGGCTAATTGACGGATTCCATCAATATTAGCAATGCTTTCAGCAATAGAAATAAAATCTTTGCGTAAAGTCGGTTCGCCACCCGTTAAACGGATTTTCTCTGTGCCCATTTCAGCAAACGCTTGAGCAAGATGGGTAATTTCTTTTAAGGTTAAAAAACTTGGTTTGTTAGCTTCGGGTTGATAACCATCTGGCAAACAATAGGTACAACGAAAATTACACTGATCGGTAATCGACAGTCGTAGATAGTAATATTGGCGTTGGAAAGGATCGACTAAGCGAGACTCTCCTACGTTCTTGATAGGAATGGATTGCATTTTACACCTTTCTAAATACGGAGAGGATAAACCGTTTCCAGCGTATCCCTGAATAACACACGGCGTTATTGGCTTGTCGCCGTATTTCTATGAAACTTAGGCCAAACAAGCTCGGAGTTATGCGTTAAATTTAATTTGTCGTCATTCTAAAAGATTTCACTTCATAAACACAATCAATAATATTGATGAAAATCAGTATTTTCCTAAATTCTTAAAAATCAATTATATAAAAAAATACATAATGAATATAAGACTGGCTCATTAGTGATAATTAATCCTATTTATATGAATAACCATAAATTTTTAGCTGATTATTATGAGGTATTTTTATTGATTTAAATCATAATTTAATCAATAAATAAATCTCTCTACTTTTCATAATTAGAAAAATATCCTACTATTTTTATCGGATTTATTTTTACTTAGTCAATATAGGAGTGATTTATGTCTTTTGCCCAACAAAAACTCAGCGAACTCGCTGTTTCAATTCCAGGTGCAACTAAAATTTTTCGTGAATATGATTTAGATTTTTGCTGCGGAGGTTCTGTATTGTTAGAAGTCGCAGCACAACAAAAGAATCTTAACCTTGCTGAAATTGAAAAACGTTTAACTGATTTACAACAAAGTAAAGCAGAAAATCATGATAAAGATTGGACTTCAGCATCTTATGCAGAGATGATCGATCACATTGTTACTCGTTTTCATAATCGCCACCGTGAACAACTCCCTGAATTAATTACATTGGCGGAGAAAGTAGAAAATGTACATGGTGATCGTGATGATTGCCCTATCGGCGTAGCAGCACAATTAGAAAAAATTTATGCTGAACTTAGTCAGCATTTGATGAAAGAAGAACAAATTTTGTTCCCAATGATCAAAATGGGGAATTATGCTATGGCCTCAATGCCAATTCGTGTAATGGAAATGGAACACGATGAAGCAGGGCAAGATGTAGAAGTGATCAAATCACTTACTAATAGCTGCACGCCACCAGCAGATGCTTGTTTCAGTTGGAAAGCCTTATATAGCGGTATTAATGAATTTATTGATGATTTAATGCACCATATTCATTTGGAAAATAATATTTTATTTCCACGTGTATTAAACGAAAAATAATTTAATATTCGTAAAAAAATAACCGCACTTTAATCTATTCCGAAAAACAAACTAAAGTGCGGTCATTTCCACAAAAATTTTGAGTTGGTCGATAAGCCGAGTTCTGTCGTGGACAATCATTCCTCTAGGCGACAAATTACTCTGCCGCTCAAGCAACCTACCCGAATCCTGAGCGGGCCACTCATTGGATTCCTATTTGGTCTTGCTACGAGTGGAGTTTACCCTGCTGCCAACCGTTACCGGAGGCACGGTGCGCTCTTACCACACCCTTTCACCCTTACCGTTTACACGGCGGTCTGCTCTCTGTTGCACTGGTCGTCGGCTCACGCCGCCCGGACGTTATCCGGCACTCTGCCCTGTGTAGCTCGGACTTTCCTCTCGTTTACTTGTCCCACTAGGTCGTATAAATACGGTTAAGGGCTTCAATAAACCAGCGATTGTCTAACCAACTCGGCGCGTAGTATAGGGGCAATCACTAGTGCGGTCAATAAAATCCCCAATTTTTGAATATTGCTCATCAATCTTATAAATAATAACGCCTAATTTTTCATTCGTATTTTTTTATGATTCCGCTAAAATAACGCCAATTTCAAGCGCTCTTTTAGGAAGAAGAATGAACTATCTAAAAATTGCACAGGATTCCCTTGCAGTGGAAAGTAACGCACTTTTGCAACTCAGCCAACGTTTAGGAGAGGATTTTAATCAAGTCGTGGATTTAATCCTTGCTTGCGAAGGACGATTAGTCATCGGCGGGATAGGAAAATCTGGTTTAATCGGAAAAAAAATGGTGGCTACCTTTGCCTCTACGGGCACGCCAAGTTTCTTTTTACATCCGACAGAAGCCTTCCACGGTGATTTAGGTATGTTGAAACCAATTGATATCGTGATGTTAATTTCCTATAGCGGTGAAACCGATGATGTCAATAAACTAATTCCAAGTTTAAAAAATTTTGGTAATAAAATTATTGCCGTGACGAGTAACAAAAATTCCACGCTTGCACGCCATGCAGATTATGTTTTAGATATTACTGTTGAGCGTGAAGTGTGTCCAAATAATCTCGCGCCAACAACGTCGGCACTTGTAACGCTTGCGCTTGGCGATGCGCTCGCCGTGTCGCTCATTACGGCACGCAATTTCCAACCAGCTGACTTTGCCAAATTCCATCCAGGTGGCAGTCTTGGTCGTCGTTTATTATGTAAAGTGAAAGATCAAATGCAAACTCGCCTACCAACAATTTTACCGACCACCAATTTTACTGACTGCCTCACAGTCATGAATGAAGGACGAATGGGCGTTGCCTTGGTGATGGAAAATGAGCAACTTAAAGGCATTATCACTGATGGAGATATTCGCCGCGCACTTACAGCCAATGGTGCCGAAACTCTGAATAAAACAGCTAAAGACTTTATGACAAGTTCACCAAAATCTATTCATCAAGACGAATTTTTATCAAAAGCAGAAGACTTTATGAAAGCGAAAAAAATTCACTCGCTAGTTGTTGTTAATGATGAAAATCACGTAGTGGGTTTAGTGGAATTTTCAAGCTAAGGAATCCCAATGCAACAAAAATTAGAAAATATTAAATTTGTCATTACTGATGTGGACGGTGTGCTCACCGATGGACAACTTCATTATGATGCCAATGGTGAAGCCATCAAAAGCTTTCATGTACGAGATGGTTTAGGCATAAAAATGCTAATGGACGCGGGTATTCAAGTAGCAGTGCTTTCTGGTCGCGACTCCCCAATTTTACGTCGTCGCATTGCCGATCTTAGCATTAAATTATACTTTCTTGGCAAACTTGAAAAAGAAACCGCTTGTTTTGATCTTATGAAACAAGCAGGTGTTACTGCCGAACAAACCGCTTATATTGGTGATGATAGCGTAGATCTCCCCGCCTTTGCAGTGTGTGGTACGTCTTTTGCTGTGGCTGATGCCCCTTTTTATGTGAAGCATGCTGTTGATCATGTACTTTCCACCAATGGCGGCAAAGGTGCCTTCCGAGAAATGTCCGATATGATTTTACAGGCACAGGGAAAATCTTCTGTGTTTGATAGCGCCCAAGGTTTCCTAAAATCAGTGAAAAACATGGGGCAGTAATAACTCATTCGTCAATGTTATTGCTCAATAAAAAATAAAGTGCGGTAAATTTTCAACGAGTTTTAAAATCTCTCAAAAATCAACCGCACTTTTATGTTTACGTTCCTATACTTTGATCGCTTATCCTTTTAACAAGACGCTTTCCTAAAATACTCATAGAACTGCGGTAAGAGTTGCGTAATCAAATTTAATTGCTGATACGGTAAACTAAAGACGGCGCGTTCTTCTGCAGTCATCTCTTGTTTTTCTAATTCCTTTAAATGTGTTTCGATACTTTCTTGCTGTTGGTTAAAAATAGCTTCGGGTATTTCTTCAATGTGTTCTAAGGTATAGATAATTTTCTTTGCCACAGGATAAAAACCAGATAAAAATTGTGTGGTCTGTTGCAAATTTTTCATTCTGTCGCGATAAGCTCCCAATGCTGAAATATAGCTCAATAGAGAATAATTAAGCTTGAGCAAATCAAAACCTTTCTGTAAATATGCCTTATATTTCACTGGCTCATTATTCATATTAGACAGTGTTGTACTCAGTGCGGCTGCATATTGATGCGCATTACGACGTGCTATGCGATATTTAAGATCGTCACTTTTACCAAATTGCAATTGACTAATAATATGCAATAAATACACCGCATCACTACGCAATGCTTGATGACTCACTTTATCAAGTTGCAAATATTTCCAATCCGGCCATAAGTAAGATACGGCAAACCATGAAATCGCGGCACCAAGTAAAGTATCAAGTAAACGAGGCATTAATGCGGCTGCCGTATCAAATCCCATGACATCAAAACTCAGCAAAACTTGTAGTGTGATGAAAAAGGTCGAGAAACTATAATTATTACTACGGAAGAAAAAGAACAGCGTGCTTGTAAGCACCACAAGACCTAGTTTTAATTCTAAGGTTGGATTTAAATAAGGTAATAGTGACCCGACCACTACGCCTAATATTGTGCCAATAATGCGCTGACGTAAACGTACTTTAGTTGCAGAATAGTTTGGCTGACACACAAATACAGTAGTCAATAAAATCCAATAACCCAGATTAAATTGGAAAAACTCAACAATTGCACAACATAAAAATACCACAATAGATAAGCGTACCGCATGACGGAACAACGGCGATTCAAAAGTAAAATGGCTAAAAATCACCGCACTTATATTTTTTAACCCTGTGATTTGTTCTGTATGAATTTGAGCTAATTGTTCGGTATCCGTCGTTTCTTGCGCTAACTGGCGAAGTTGCCAGTTAATGCTTTGTAAATTATCTAACAAGGTTTGAATATCAATCAATTCATCTTGATCATTGATATGTTGTGCTCGATATAGAGCAAAGGAATGCAACGTGCCTAAAAGCGCACGTTCGACACGTTCATTAAAATGATAAGGTTTATTTTCACGCAAACTCGCCGTGATTTCTTTACAGGATTGCGCTTGTAACTCTAGCAAACGTTGAACACGGAAAATCAAATCTGTATTTTTTAATTTTTCCGTTATTTGTTGATAATCAAAATGCGTAGAATTGGCGCGCTCATGAATGTCTTGTGCGGCAAAATAGTAACGTAACATTCTCTGGGTGCGAGGATGACGATGTTGCCCTCGAATACGATAAAAAAGTGCGGTACGAACAATATTAAATGCCGTGACAACATTTGCATTTTTCATCGCAAAATTAAGATGTTTTTTTTCAATCTCAGCTACTTCGTCAGGATCAAAAAAACAGGATTTAGTATCTAAATATTCTCCCAACGCACAAAACGCTTTAGCGACACTTTCTTGCACGGGGCGATTTGGGAAAAACAGGTAAACAATCAGAGTCACCACACTATATAGCAAGGTACCGCATAAAATCATTACGGGGTTAATAAACCATACATTTCCTTCAGGCACATAAGTCAGCGTGGTATAAAGAGCAACCACTAATGAACCAAAAGCAATCGTGCTATAACGCTGCCCCACGGCGCCAATCATGGTGAAAATAAATGTCAGCACCGTCATTAACACAATATATTGAATAGGCTTACCGATATGTAACTGCACAATAAAGGATGAAATAGAAAAGGCAATGAGCGTGAAAAATACGTTTTTCAATCGTCCAGTTAAACGGTTATCCAAATCCACCAAACCACCTGCAATGATCCCTAGAATCAAAGGCATTGATTGCGAAGAAATATCAAAAGCCCATATTCCCACTGCCGCAATATTTACGGTAATAAAAACGGGAATCGCAGCGATTACTTTGGCATTTAACCGAATATTCATTTCAAATCCTTATCAAAATAGAAAAGTGAGCAACAAGGCTCACTTTTTATTGTATAAAGTGCGGTAATTATTTATGGGATTTTGCCCAATTTAAGAAACGTGTTTGAGTTTCTTTATCAGCTTGTTGGAACCAATATTGGAGCTGTTGCTCTGCAACGTTTTCACCTTGAACAACCACTTTACCTTTATTCGCTTTTGCATTGCTTGCTGAAGTAGCGACCATTGGGCTAGCAGCTGTGGTTGCAGCAAATGCAGCAACAGATGCAGTTGCACCAGAGGCATTATATTCAGCAAGATCATTCACCACATTAGCACTTGGGAATAAACCTTCTTGTTTTAACACATCCACTTTTGCTGAAAGCGTATTACCAGATTTTGTTTTTACGCTAATGCTCGGCATCTCATTGAATTTATCACCTTCTGAACGACCACGAATAGCTGGCGCCGAAATAACAAGATCCTCTGCATTGCCTTGGAATGTCACGATGACTGGGTTAGATTCAAAAAGTGTTTGACTAGATCCAGAACCAATAATTTCACTTAAACGAACAACAACCTGATGGTTTTGAGTGTCATTTACAGCAAAGGCTTTAGCATCCTTTGCAAGAGATTTAGATGCCTTTTGACCATCAATGGCTAAAAGCTCAAGGTTAGATGAAGTAGAAACCATGCCAGCAAAAGTCGCTGTGCTAGCACATAATGTTGCAAGGCCTAATACAACAGCACGTAATTTCATAATTGCTCCTTTGGTATAAATGAAATTCTTGCCTATGCTATGCTAAATCAGGAAAAATGAAAATAAAAAAGTGAGAATTGGTTTAAAAACCTTTGTTGTAATAGCACAAATAATCACAATATTTTATCATGTTGATGTCTAGACTAGTCACGACTAGTACCAAGCACAATGTAATCTATAAAATATCAATAGGAGTAACAATGTTAAACGATATTTTAACTGGCTATGGAATTTTTATTCTGGAAATTCTAACAATTTTATTACTCATTCTTGCTATTGTTGGTTTGGTGATTTCTTATCGTCAACATAACAAATCTAAAATAGGAGAACTAGAAATTAAAGACTTATCTGAAGAATTTGATCATCAAGTTCGTGTGTTGCGTGATTTTAATCTTTCTGAAGAAGAGCTAAAACAGCAAGCTAAAGCAGAGAAAAAAGCAGAAAAACAAAAGGCAAAAAAACGTAAAGAGAAATTAAAAAAAGGTGAAACCTTAGATGACGAAAAGAAAAGCTGTGTGTATGTCTTAGATTTTCATGGTGATATTTCAGCGTCAGAAACGACCGCACTTCGCGAAGAAATTTCAGCAATCTTGAATGTAGCAAAACCAGAAGACGAAGTATTACTACGTTTAGAAAGCCCAGGCGGTATTGTTCATGATTATGGGTTTGCAGCCTCTCAGTTGTCTCGTTTGAAACAAAAAGGCATAAAATTAACCATCGCTGTAGATAAAGTCGCGGCAAGTGGAGGTTATATGATGGCTTGTGTAGCAGATAAAATTGTATCTGCGCCTTTTGCTGTTATTGGTTCTATTGGAGTCGTAGCACAAATTCCAAACGTTCATCGTTTATTGAAAAAATATGATGTTGATGTAGATGTGATGACAGCTGGTGAGTTTAAACGCACAGTAACTGTATTAGGTGAGAATACCGAAAAAGGCAAACAAAAATTTCAACAAGAATTAGAAGAAACCCATCAATTATTCAAACAATTCGTCTCACAAAATCGCCCTTGTGTAGATATTGATAAAATTGCTACTGGGGAACATTGGTTTGGCCAACAAGCAATCGACTTGAAATTAGTCGATGAAATTTCAACCAGTGATGATTTAATTTTAGAAAAAATGAAAGAAAACCATGTAGTAAGTGTAAAGTATCGCTTGAAAAAATCCTTGATAAAAAAATTAGGTCACCAGGCTGAAGAAAGTGCGGTAAATATTGTTCATCGTTATGCTACAAAGCGAGCAAATGATTTTATACATTAAATATAGATATCTTTACATTTCTTTACAAAAAAGAGAGCTAGTTCACTGATTTTATTGTTTACAAGGCGATTTTTTGCCATTAGTATATGCGCTCGAAACTTTGACAGTTTTGTTATATTTAATTCGTAAAGTTTAGTTATGCCCTTTTAGGGTTTCTAACAAATAAAAGGTAAAACAAATGAAATTATCTCGTATTTTATTATCAACTGTTGCTATCGCAACTGCTGCAGCTTGCGGAAACTTAAGTAAAGTGACAGACGCAGGCACTCCAGAGTATAAAGATGTAAATGGTCAACAAGTACCTCAATTAGTATGGCCTAAAATTGATTCAGCGACCTTCAATCACGATGGTAGCCAATTCGGTACTTGGCCAAATTGGGATAATGTTCGTATGATTGAAAATGGTATGAACAAAGATCAGATTCGTCAATTAATCGGTGATCCTCATTTTACTGAAGGTTTATATGGCGTATCTGAATGGGATTATGTATTCAATTATCGTGAAAACGGCACCCATAAAGTTTGCCAGTACAAAGTATTATTTGACAAAAACCATAATGCGCAAAGTTTCTTCTGGTATCCAAACGGTTGTAACGGAAATTCAGCATTCAATTTGAGTGGCGACTTCTTATTTGATTTTAACAAAGATACTTTAACAGCTCAGGGTAAGAAGGTAGTTGATAGTGTTGCATCTCAATTAAAATCTACTGGTGCTAAAGAAGTTAAAGTTGCTGGTTATACAGACCGTTTAGGTTCTGATGCTTACAACTTGGATCTATCTCAACGTCGTGCAAATACCGTTAAAGCACGTTTAGCTGAAGACGGTGTGGATTCTCTAATTACTGCTATAGGCTATGGTAAAAACCCTCAAGTGAAAGCTTGTGATGGTATTCCACATGGTCAAGCATTAAAAGATTGTTTACGCCCTAATCGTCGCGTTGAAATCACTGCTTCTGGTTCTGTATTAAAATTACAAGAAGGTGGTCAAGAAAACGGCGGTACTCAAGGTCCAGCAAAACTATATCAAAAATAATTGATATAGAACTTCAAACAATACTCTACTCACATAAGTCAAGTTGAGTATTGTTAATCCAAATATTGCGCAGCTAGTCATTTAAATGATTAGTTGCGCTTTTTTATTCATATCTAACAAAACGTGAAAATTTTCTCTTTCTCCTACCCCAAATTTTCTATTGTTATCGCGCCTATAAATGAGGATAATAGCCGACTTATACACAAGGCAGAAAGCAATGACACACTATATTTTATTAATTATCGGTACTGCGCTGATTAACAACTTTGTATTGGTGAAATTCTTAGGACTTTGTCCTTTTATGGGCGTATCCAAAAAAATTGAAACCGCAGTGGGAATGGGGTTAGCAACCATGTTTGTATTAACAGTTGCCTCCCTTTGCGCATATTTAGTTGATCATTATATTCTTGTTCCCTTAAATGCTACTTTTTTACGCACATTAGTATTTATTTTGGTTATTGCCGTAGTTGTACAATTTACCGAAATGGTGATAAATAAAACTAGCCCAACGCTATATCGTTTACTTGGAATTTTCTTGCCTTTGATAACAACAAATTGTGCAGTTCTCGGTGTCGCATTATTAAATGTAAATCTTGCTCATAATTTAACGGAATCTGTTGTTTATGGTTTTGGTGCATCTCTTGGGTTTGCACTTGTATTAGTGCTTTTTGCTGCACTCCGTGAACGTCTTGTTGCGGCTGATGTACCTTTAACTTTCAAAGGTTCATCTATCGCACTTATTACAGCTGGGTTGATGTCTCTTGCTTTTATGGGATTCACAGGACTAGTGAAGTAATAAAATGCTCTATCTTTTAATGGCTATTACCATTTTGATTTTATTTATTGGGTTCTCTCAGTATTTTTCAGGAAAAAGAAATAAATAATGCCCCTTCTATTCATCATAATCACTTTACTCGCTTTAATTTTCGGTGCGATTTTAGGCTTTGCTTCACTTAAACTCAAAGTTGAAGCCGATCCCATTGTGGAAAAAATCGACTCTATTTTGCCACAAAGCCAATGTGGGCAATGTGGTTATCCTGGATGCAAACCATATGCTGAAGCTATTTGTAATGGAGATGACATCACAAAATGTATTCCTGGTGGTCAACCTACCATCGTAAAAATTGCAGAGATTTTAGGTGTTGATGTACCAGCAATGGATGGAGTAGAAGAACCTATCGAGAAAGTCGCTTTTATTGATGAAAATATGTGTATTGGCTGCACAAAATGTATCCAAGCCTGTCCTGTTGATGCCATTATTGGTACAAATAAATTCATGCATACGATCATTCCTGATCTCTGTACAGGTTGTGAACTTTGCGTAGCACCCTGCCCGACAGATTGTATATCAATGATTCCCGTGAAAAAAAATATCGATAATTGGGATTGGAAGTTTGATGCAAAATTAGTCATTCCAGTAATGAATGTAAATGGCACTGAGAAAAAATTGGTTGTGGGGGAATAAATGGAGGACGTATTATCTCGTTTCAATTCCGGTAAATTATGGGATTTCAAAGGTGGCATTCATCCGCCTGAAATGAAATCACAATCTAATTCACAACCATTACGTCATCACCCTTTAGTTACGGATTTTTACATTCCTCTTAAACAGCACGCAGGAACAATGGGTAACCTTTTAGTAAAGGAAGGCGATTACGTATTAAAAGGTCAACCTTTAACGCAAGGCGATGGCTTACGTATGCTGCCCGTTCATGCACCAACTTCAGGCACAATTAAATCGATTAAACCTTATATCGCTGCACATCCGTCTGGTCTTGATGAACCTGCAATTCATTTGCAAGCGGATGGCTTAGATCAATGGCTAGCGCGTAATCCTATTGATGATTTTTTAACACTCTCGCCGGAACAACTCATTAACAAAATCTATCAAGCTGGTATAGCTGGCTTGGGCGGTGCAGTATTTCCGACTGCTGCTAAAATTCAATCAGCAGAGAAAAAAGTCAAACTTTTAATTATCAATGGTGCTGAATGTGAGCCTTATATTACTTGTGATGATCGTCTTATGCGTGAACGCGCCGATGAAATCATAGAAGGCATTCGTATTTTACGTTATATCCTACGACCTGAAAACGTAGTCATCGCCATTGAAGATAACAAACCTGAAGCAATAGAGGCAATCCGCAAAGCGCTACAGGGAGCAAATGACATTAGCATTCGAGTGATTCCAACAAAATATCCTTCGGGTGCTGCAAAACAGCTTATTTATTTGCTTACAGGAATAGAAGTACCAAGTGGTGCGCGTTCTTCTAGTATTGGCGTACTAATGCATAATGTTGGTACAGCCTTTGCAATTAAAAGAGCGGTTATAAATGACGAACCTTTAATTGAACGTATCGTCACCCTTACAGGTGATAAAATTCCTGAAAAAGGTAATTATTGGGTTCGACTTGGTACACCAATTTCTCAAGTATTAACGCACGCGGGCTATCAATTTGATGAACGTTATCCAGTGTTTGCGGGTGGCCCAATGATGGGATTAGAACTTTCCAACCTCAATGCACCAGTGACAAAAATTGTCAACTGCTTGCTTGCACCAGACTATTTTGAATATGCAGAACCAGAGCCTGAACAGGCTTGTATTCGCTGTTCTAGCTGTTCTGATGCCTGCCCAGTCAACTTGATGCCACAGCAACTCTACTGGTTTGCGCGTAGTGAAGATCACAAAAAATCGGAAGAATACGCCCTCAAAGATTGTATCGAGTGCGGGATTTGCGCCTACGTATGCCCAAGCCATATTCCACTGATTCAATATTTCCGCCAAGAAAAAGCAAAAATTTGGCAAATAAAAGAAAAACAGAAAAAATCAGATGAAGCCAAAATTCGCTTTGAAGCGAAACAAGCGCGAATGGAACGTGAAGAACAAGAGCGTAAAGCACGTTCACAACGTGCAGCAGAAGCACGTCGTGAAGAATTAGCGCAAACTAAAGGTGAAGATCCTGTTAAAGCGGCGCTAGAACGCTTGAAAGCGAAAAAAGCCAATGAAACAGAATCAAAACAAGTTAAAACGATTACCTCAGAAAAAGGGGAAGTTTTACCTGATAACGCTGATTTAATGGCACAACGTAAAGCTCGTCGTCTGGCTCGTCAGCAAGCGGAATCTCAAGTTGAAAACCAAGAACAACAAACTCAACCAACCGATGCGAAAAAAGCAGCAGTTGCAGCCGCACTTGCTCGAGCAAAAACGAAAAAACTTGCACAAGCAAATGAAACCTCTGAATCAGTCTCAAATA
>NZ_JH591068.1:0-3403 GCF_000242295.1 Haemophilus sp. oral taxon 851 str. F0397 | reverse complement strand
ACTGTTCTTTAAAAAATTGGAAACAAGCTGAAAACAAGAGATTTTCGAGAGAAAGTCTGAGTAGGCAAAATGGGAAAGTAAAAAGAGGGAACTGAGAAGGAAACTCTGAAAGCAAACCTGTTTTGTGATAAATCTTGATTGAACAAAAGCGATCAAGTGTTTAGTTAAATGAAAATACGCATCAAATTGACCGCACTTTGAAGTAAAAACTTAAAGTGATTGAAAACATTTGAGGTTGTATAGTTAAGTGACTAAGCGTACAAGGTGGATGCCTTGGCAATCAGAGGCGAAGAAGGACGTGCTAATCTGCGAAAAGCTTGGATGAGTCGATAAGAGGCGTTTAATCCAAGATATCCGAATGGGGAAACCCAGTAGATGAAGAATCTACTATCACTTACTGAATCCATAGGTAAGTGAGGCAAACCGGGAGAACTGAAACATCTAAGTACCCCGAGGAAAAGAAATCAACCGAGATTTCGTCAGTAGCGGCGAGCGAAAGCGAAAGAGCCTGTTAATGATAACAGCAGAGATAGAGGAATAAGCTGGGAAGCTTAGCGACACAGGGTGATAGCCCCGTACTCGACATCCAGGCTGTGGTACTAAGTTAACGAGAAGTAGGGCGGGACACGTGATATCCTGTTTGAAGATGGGGGGACCATCCTCCAAGGCTAAATACTCCTGATTGACCGATAGTGAACCAGTACTGTGAAGGAAAGGCGAAAAGAACCCCGGTGAGGGGAGTGAAATAGAACCTGAAACCTTGTACGTACAAGCAGTGGGAGCCCGCAAGGGTGACTGCGTACCTTTTGTATAATGGGTCAGCGACTTATATTTTGTAGCGAGGTTAACCGAATAGGGGAGCCGAAGGGAAACCGAGTCTTAACTGGGCGTCTAGTTGCAAGGTATAGACCCGAAACCCGGTGATCTAGCCATGGGCAGGTTGAAGGTTGGGTAACACTAACTGGAGGACCGAACCGACTAATGTTGAAAAATTAGCGGATGACTTGTGGCTGGGGGTGAAAGGCCAATCAAACCGGGAGATAGCTGGTTCTCCCCGAAATCTATTTAGGTAGAGCCTTGAGCGGACACCTTTGGGGGTAGAGCACTGTTTCGGCTAGGGGTCCATCCCGGATTACCAACCCGATGCAAACTACGAATACCAAAGAGTGATACTCAGGAGACACACGGCGGGTGCTAACGTCCGTCGTGGAGAGGGAAACAACCCAGACCGCCAGCTAAGGTCCCAAAGTCTATATTAAGTGGGAAACGAAGTGGGAAGGCTTAGACAGCTAGGATGTTGGCTTAGAAGCAGCCATCATTTAAAGAAAGCGTAATAGCTCACTAGTCGAGTCGGCCTGCGCGGAAGATGTAACGGGGCTGAAATATAGCACCGAAGCTGCGGCATCAGTAGCAATACTGTTGGGTAGGGGAGCGTTGTGTAAGCGGATGAAGGTTAATCGAGAGGTTGGCTGGACGTATCACAAGTGCGAATGCTGACATAAGTAACGATAAAACGGGTGAAAAACCCGTTCGCCGGAAGACCAAGGGTTCCTGTCCAACGTTAATCGGGGCAGGGTGAGTCGGCCCCTAAGGCGAGGCAGAAGAGGGTAGTCGATGGGAAACAGGTTAATATTCCTGTACTTGGTAAAGCTGCGATGTGGGGACGGAGTAGGTTAGGTTATCGCACTGTTGGATATGTGCGTTTAAGTTGGTAGGTGGGAAGTTTAGGCAAATCCGGACTTCCTTAACACTGAGAGATGATGACGAGGCTCTACGGAGCTGAAGTAACTGATACCACACTTCCAGGAAAAGCCACTAAGCGAAAGGCTTTACTAAACCGTACTGAAAACCGACACAGGTGGTCAGGTAGAGAATACTCAGGCGCTTGAGAGAACTCGGGTGAAGGAACTAGGCAAAATAGCACCGTAACTTCGGGAGAAGGTGCGCCGGCGTAGATTGTAGTCCCTTGCGGGCGAAGGTTGAACCGGTCGAAGATACCAGCTGGCTGCAACTGTTTATTAAAAACACAGCACTCTGCAAACACGAAAGTGGACGTATAGGGTGTGATGCCTGCCCGGTGCTGGAAGGTTAATTGATGGTGTAATCGAAAGAGAAGCTCCTGATCGAAGCCCCAGTAAACGGCGGCCGTAACTATAACGGTCCTAAGGTAGCGAAATTCCTTGTCGGGTAAGTTCCGACCTGCACGAATGGCATAATGATGGCCAGGCTGTCTCCACCCGAGACTCAGTGAAATTGAAATCGCCGTGAAGATGCGGTGTACCCGCGGCTAGACGGAAAGACCCCGTGAACCTTTACTATAGCTTGACACTGAACATTGAATTTTGATGTGTAGGATAGGTGGGAGACTTTGAAGTAGGAACGCCAGTTTCTATGGAGTCGTCCTTGAAATACCACCCTTTAACGTTTGATGTTCTAACGAAGATTGCGGAACGCGGTCTCGGACAGTGTCTGGTGGGTAGTTTGACTGGGGCGGTCTCCTCCCAAAGAGTAACGGAGGAGCACGAAGGTTTGCTAATCACGGTCGGACATCGTGAGGTTAGTGCAATGGTATAAGCAAGCTTAACTGCGAGACAGACAAGTCGAGCAGGTACGAAAGTAGGTCATAGTGATCCGGTGGTTCTGAATGGAAGGGCCATCGCTCAACGGATAAAAGGTACTCCGGGGATAACAGGCTGATACCGCCCAAGAGTTCATATCGACGGCGGTGTTTGGCACCTCGATGTCGGCTCATCACATCCTGGGGCTGAAGTAGGTCCCAAGGGTATGGCTGTTCGCCATTTAAAGTGGTACGCGAGCTGGGTTTAGAACGTCGTGAGACAGTTCGGTCCCTATCTGCCGTGGGCGTTGGAGAATTGGTTGGGGCTGCTCCTAGTACGAGAGGACCGGAGTGGACGCACCACTGGTGTTCCGGTTGTGTCGCCAGACGCATTGCCGGGTAGCTAAGTGCGGAAGAGATAAGTGCTGAAAGCATCTAAGCACGAAACTTGCCAAGAGATGAGTTCTCCCAGGTTATAAACCTGTAAGGGTTGTTTAAGACTAAGACGTAGATAGGTGCGGTGTGTAAGTGATGTGAGTCATTGAGCTAACGCATACTAATTGCCCGAGAGGCTTAACTATACAACGCTCAAGTGTTTTTGGAAAACAGAGTGAAAGAAAAAGAAATTAACTAAACGTTCAGCTTGTGGCCAATAAGAACGCGTGAAAGGTCGAGTAAGTACTGAGTAGCGAAAGATAAAAGAGAAAAGACGAGTTATCAAAGAATTATCCTGGCGGCGATAGTGCGGTGGAACCACCTGACACCATACCGAACTCAGAAGTGAAACGCTGTAATGCCGATGGTAGTGTGGGGCATCCCCATGTGAGAGTAGGGCACCGCCAGGTT